>CAYPOV010000256.1:0-6922 GCA_964412385.1 uncultured Geminicoccaceae bacterium | reverse complement strand
CTGCCGATCCTTCGCGCCGTGCGCCAATCAAAGGATCCGGCACTCTTTACCGTTCTCTTTGAGGATACGGCCGCGCTCCTCGGTCTGACCGCTGCTCTCGTCGGCGTTTTTTGCGCAGACCAACTCGGTATCCTGTGGGCCGACGGTGCAGCCACCTTGGTTATCGGCTTCATCCTGGCCGCCGCGGCCGTGCTGCTTGCCATCGAGACCAAAGGGCTCTTGATCGGTGAGGCCGCAAGTAGTGACGTCGTCAACGACATCATCGATCTCGCGCAGAGACAATCATTCGTCAAATCGATCAACGAGATGCGCACTATGCATCTCGGACCGCACGACGTGCTCGTCAATTTGAGCGTCGATGCAAAAGATCATATCGAGTCATCGGCAATTGAAGCCGGTGTCACCGAACTCGAACAGGCCATCAAGCAACGTCGGCCCGAAGTCACGCGCATCTTTATCGAGATACAAGCCTCCGCCGCATCGACATGAGAATGGGGTGCCGAAGCACCCCACAAAACAGCCCAAGTTGTTGGACTACTGTACCGTGTAATTGTAGGTGACATCCACTGAGAAGGTGGTGGATTGGTTGCAGTCTGCGTCGCATCACAAAATCCGCCGCCGAAGCAAACCGTGTGGTGGCCGATGCCTTGTGGGGGTAGCAGCACGAAATAGCCGTCGGCGACGGCCCGATCGTCGTCCGCGAGCTTGAACAAGCCAGACTGAACACGGACGATCAGCATGCTGGTGAATATGGCAGGCTCGCCATCTATGCTAACATGCAACTGGCATGCGTAAGAATTGACACCGGGACCAGAAAGGAAATCCTCGAGCGGTCCCTGCTTCGAGGCACTATAGACTTCTTCCATGAGTTGTTGCCGGAATGCTTTACTACTCTCGAAATGTCTACGCTGTCCCGGTCCCGCAAACTCTGCACAATCGTTGTTGCTGACTTCGACAATGACGAGCGGAAAGAAGAGATATTTGACGCGAGGAATTGGACGGGTGCGATCACGAACCTCCGTGGTTCCGAAGGTTCCGGCAAAGAACCATTCATAGCCATCTTGCCCGGCATGGCAGTCTGTCGGACCCGACGGGGCGGCGGGAGCGCCGGTCGCTTCAGCCCATTGCCACCATTCGCCTGGCAATGGCGGATAAAAGTCCTGAAGTCTCGATGCGTGTGACGCCACTGTCGAACTCAGCAGCAGTCCCGGGCCTGAGGCAGAACACAAAACATAATTGCGCAGTTTAGCAAATTTGCTCAAGTCGGTTTCCCTCTCCCATTTGGTTCCCGTCAAAAACATCAATCTCGAAACACGCCCCGTAATTCGCGTGTATTCGAGATCGCTCTGTTTCCGGGCTTACCTTTGAACCCCCAGTTTCTATCTTGTTGTCACCCAATCGGGGTACAGACAACATTCCGAGTCAATAAAACCTGCCAAGGGCTGAGCAGAACCGTGTCTTGATATGCAATAGAAGTAGCTATCTGGTTACTTTTAATCTGTGTGAAACGAGAATCTAAATCAACGGTCCTGATGAGATAAATCGAATGAATTCGTTCTGGCTTCGCACTTCCAGTTTCTCGAAAATGCGCTTCAAGAGAAGTTTGGCAGTGTCATGAGTAATTTCGAGAATCTCTGCGACTTGAGGTAGTGGGAACCCCGCAACCAGCAATTCGACGATTTGTGCTTGTCGTTGCGAAAAGCTGTATAGTCTTGCCAATGTTCCTGTCACAGAGCCGACATTGATCTCCGGCACTCGAAACATGATCATGACCGATGGGTAGCCCAGACTCATGGTGCGGGCAGTCAGGGCGGGAGGACGCACCAACCAGGCAAGCGGCCGACCGGAGGGACGGTCAATGCTGATGCCGTCACTCTGCTTCGTTCCGTTCTTGTTGCTGCATGCATTGGCAATGATGCGCTCCAATTTTGATCGCCGAGACGCCTTGGCTGTTTCGAGGTGACCATTGACGCTGGTCAATCGATCGCCGTAACTAACGACCGACTCGGCAAACTCGTTCGTAAAAGTAATTTTTGTCGGAATCCAACAGAATAATGCCGATTGTCAAAAAAAATACGGCTTTATCGAATGTCTCAAACTTCAGACGCGATGCTGCTAACTCTTATTGTACTCGCGTTGTCTTCTGCAAATGAGGCATTATCCTTCTTAAGGTTAATTCAACACTTTGATCGAAATCGGGTTAGCTGTTGCTACGGAGAAAGCCCATTGGTGCGAAGTACTCGGCATGCCAATCGACAGTGAGATCCAGGTGCTTCACCAGTCCTGTTGGCCGACTTTTCGTGTCGTAAAAAGCTGTTTGTTCGATGACAGGTCTCAGAAGTTACTCTTCGAAACGAAAAGGCTCCCCAAATCTTGATCGTTCCAGCCTGCATCATCAATGGATTGGAACGCATGGCTCCGCTAGGCCGCATGAAATTTTCGACATAACTTGGGTCAATGCCGAAAATAGCTTGAATTGATCCCACATCATTGATTCGCATAGGCTGGAGCCTGAAAATAATGCTGCTGTTGCCGATTGCTTGGGAGAGCAATGTCATGGCGCGTTGCCAGCCGTCTTCGATCGGCGGTGCGTCATAGACGGCAGCGACGAGTTCGTCCCACTGTTCTTCGCTTAGACCCATGCCGCGCCCCGATGTCAAAACAGCAATACATGGAAAGCAGTAACGACGTTTTACAAAAACTGGGACCGTTAGGTCGATTTTTCGTGAAAAGCGAGTTCTTGATAGCGACCGATTTGAGGTTCGTGCTTTTTGGTCGTTACTATTCTTCTCTCAATTCAAATTCTGGTAGTATTTTGAGAAATGACGAGTGAAGGATAAGCCTTTCGTTTATTGGGAGTTCATCATCGATTACAATATCATCACGCAATACAATTCGTCCGAAGGAGATTAGCGTCAGTGCGGTCGGATAGCATTGATGCTCAATCTCGAGCACGCGCGCCGCAAGTGTTGACGAATCATCGCCGGGCATGACCGGGACGACTCCTTGGACGATGATCGGGCCGTGATCGAGTTCGGCCCGCACGAAATGAACGGTGCAGCCACTCACCCGGCAGCCTTCCTTCAAGACACGCTTATGGGTGTGTAGTCCTGGAAAGGCAGGCAGGAGAGAAGGATGGATATTGATCAGTCGATTGTGCCAGCGATTGACGAACCACGGTGTCAGCACCCGCATGAAACCGGCGAGGCAAACAAACTCGACATCATCCTGGCGAAGCTTTTCGTCGAGTTCCCGCTCAAAGGCTTCGCGGAGCTCGAACTGGCGATGATCGACGGTGCTTGAGGGAATGCTGTAGCGTCTGGCGCGTTCGAGACCGAAAGCATCGGCGCGATTGCTGATCACCGCTGCAATCTGATAGCCGCTATCGTCTTGCTCCGCCCGGTCAATCAGGGATTGAAGGTTGGTGCCTCCGCCTGAGATCAGGACGCCGACACGCATCGCTGCCAAGCTCCTTCAGGGTCATCGAGATTGTCGAAAATCGTCGTCGCGGGCCCGTGGCCCCGACGGATCGCTCCGATGACGATCGGTGTCTCACCGTGATTCTCTAGGACCGAGATCACGTCATGGCGATCGCCTGCCGGTGTGACAAAGACAAAGCCGATACCGGCATTGAACGTTCGAAACATGTCTTCGAGGCTTAGGGCGCCGGATTGGCCGAGCCATTGAAACACCGCACTCGGCGCAAACGAACCGAGATCAATCGCAGCAGTTGTATCATCAGGCAAGACACGGGGTAGATTCTCGATAAGTCCGCCGCCCGTGATGTGCGCCATCGCTTTGACGGTACCGGTTTCGGCGGCGGCAAGGGCCTGTTTGACATAGAGCCTTGTAGGTGTGAGCAGGGCGTCACCGAGCTTTCGGGTTGGATCGAACGGCGCGGGCTGGTCGAGCGGAAGATTATGCGCGGCAACGATCTTGCGGATGAGTGAGAACCCATTGCTGTGCGGGCCGGATGAGGGAAGGCCAATCAGCATGTCACCGGCTTTGATGTCGTCACGCGGCAGGAGCCGTCCGCGTTCGACAGCGCCAATCGCAAATCCCGCAAGATCGAACTCGCCAGGAGGATAAACACCCGGCATCTCGGCGGTCTCTCCACCGAGTAGCGCACAATCGGTGGCGCGGCAGGCTTCGGTAATGCTTTGGACGATCTCCACGGCAACCGACGTCTCAAGCTTGCCTGTTGCGAAATAGTCGAGAAAGAAGAGCGGCGTCGCGCCCTGCACGACCAGGTCATTGACGCACATGGCGACGAGATCCGTGCCGATGCCCGAATATTGGCCGAGCTCACGGGCCAGCAGGATTTTGGTGCCGACGCCATCGGTGCAGGCAACCAAGAGCGGATCCTCGAAACCCGCAGCCTTGAGATCGAAGAGGCCGCCGAAGCCGCCAATCGAGCCGAGGACCCCTGGCCTGCGTGTCGCCACCACAAAGGGCTTGATCGCCTCGACAAAGGCGTTGCCGGCCGCAATGTCGACGCCGGCTTCGGCGTAGCGGTCGGTTTTCGGCGGCTGCGCATCGCGGCCTTGTTTCATGGGGCCATCCGTGGCTAGTTCGTGCGGCACCGAGATGACGCATCCGGCTTTCACAAACCATTTGCGTGCAACCGCAGCGATCGGTGGCCTGGGTTTACGACAACGAACGAGCATTGCAATGCATCTGCGTCGCCGCGCTATCACCGCTTGGGTGTTCGCTCTCACTGCTTTCACCATGGCTGGCGATGCTGCCGCCCAGACTTTAGACAGGATCTATATCGTCGATGAGATCGAAGTGGCGGAAGAAGCCGGCAATGCTGTCGATGCGCGCAATCTCGCCATGGAGATTGGCAAGCGACAGGGTCTGATCGAGCTCTTGGAACGGCTGACATCACCACGTGACCACGAGCGGCTGCCGACATTCGAAGGGGTCGAGATCGACCGCTACGTCCAGAGTTTCGATGTGGTGAGTGAGAAGGTAGCCTCAACGAGCTATGAGGCGGAACTTGCCGTGACCTATTTGCCCGAGCCCGTGCAGGGGACGTTGCGGGGGCTTGGCATTCCCTATGCGCTCCGTGCCAGTGATCCGGTGTTGATTGTTCCGGCGATCCGCGATGAACAAGGTTTTACGGTCTGGGCCGAAACCGATGCTTGGGCGCAAGCCTGGAGGCGCCAAGCTCAAGAACCGGGGCTCTTGACCATTCAGCTGCCATTCGGAGATGCGGAGGATCGCAGCCTGTTGAGCGGCAGCGATATCGCTGCGGGAAGGCTCTCCGGGCTCGACAGTCTCCGCACCCGCTACGACGCCGATGAGGCGGTTCTTGCCATCGCCAACGTCTCTGACGCCCGGGCCGTGCTGGAATCACCCTTGAACGAAGCACCGGCGGCGTTGGGATCGCCGTTGCAGCCACCGACGATCGAGCAGCCCCGGCAAATCCATGTGGAAGCGGTGTCCTTTCGAAATGCTCCCGAGGTAATTCTCTCGGAGAATGTCGAAGCCTTTCCGGAGGCGGAAGACGAAGAGCCGCCCAATCTCTATGGATTGGCTGCGGCAGCGGTTACCGCCACGCTCGAGGCGGTTTGGAAGGAAGAAAACATCGTTCGAACCGATGTTGTCACCACAGCCAATGTCGAAGCACCGCTTTCCAGCCTTCGGCAATGGATCAGCTTGCGCGATGCAATCGATGACACGCCCGTCGTGCGAACCATGCGCATTGCCAGCCTCGAACGAGATCTTGCGCGTCTTACGCTCGACTATGTCGGCACCGAAGAGCGCCTGAAACAAAGCCTCGAAAGGCGTGGACAGCTCTTGATCAATACCGCAAGCGGCTTCCGCCTCGTGCCTGCCACGTCACAGTCTCGGCCAGTCTTGCTTCCTTCGCCGATTGAAGAAACGCCGCTCTTGCCGCAAGGCGAGAACCAACCTGTGCCTCTCGAGCCTCCGGCCTCGCCGCCGGCGAGCGAAACGACAACTCCGCCCTCAGCTGGATGAACCATACCGTGCCGGATGCGCTTGGCCGGCAATTGACCTTCGAATTCGCCCACAAAACCGGCCTTGCACTTGCCGACTTCATGCCGGCCCCTAGCAATCGGGAGTCCTACGAAGCCATCATGGCTTGGCCCGATTGGCCAGGCACCGCCGTCATCCTCCACGGTCCAAGTGGATCGGGTCGAACCCATCTCGCCCATATTTGGGCGGAGCGCGCCAATGCCTGCCTCTTCGAAGCGGCAGAGATCTGGGATCACGCCCAGCCCTTTGGGCGCCTTGGGGAACTTGCCTTTGCCGTTGTCGATGATGCCGATACCGCGCTGAGCGAAACCGTGCTTTTTCACCTCTACAATATGATCGCCGAGCGCGGCGGCAATCTCCTTCTGACAGCGCGGACTCCTCCTGCCGGATGGTCGCTGAGCCTTCCTGATCTTCGTTCCAGGTTGCAAACCGCGTGGCCTGTGGTGATCGAGCGGCCTTGTGACGATCTTCTTGCGGCCCTGCTCATCAAGCAGTTTTCCGATCGCCAGGTCCGGATCGAGCCAAGTGTCGTGACTTACCTCGTCCGCCACATGGAACGGAGCTTTGCGGTGGTGCAGCGACTGACGCGCATTCTCGACCGGGTTTCCCTTTGCGCCAAGAGGCCTATAACTCTGCCACTCGCGCGCGCCGTGCTTGAACAGATCGAAGATGAGGCCGCGCAATCGACCATTGATGTTGAGGAGGCATGAAGAGCATGGATTTTGGGATCAAAGGCAAACGCGCCATTGTCTGCGCAGCCAGCAAGGGATTGGGCAAGGGATGCGCCATGGCGCTTGCGGAAAACGGCGTCGATCTCGTGATCAACGCGCGCACCGCCGAGACCCTCGAGGCAACGGCTCAAGAGATCCGGGACACTACGGGTGTTAAGGTCGAGACTGTTGCCTGTGACATCACCTCG
>CAYPOV010000255.1:0-6923 GCA_964412385.1 uncultured Geminicoccaceae bacterium | reverse complement strand
GGGTTCTCGACTTGCCCGATGAGCTTGTCAGCTTCGTCCCAACGCCCGTCTTTTTGGACCTCAATGATTTGGCGATAAAGACGGACATCTTCCCGAACAAGAACACTGGGAAGGGGGCCCAACTGAGTGTTAGGAGCCGCGTCTTCTTTGAGACGGGCTAACGTCAACGAGGGATCGTCCGCCTCTGAAACCTGCCCGACAAAAGCTGCAGAAAAAGCGAAGAAACTGACAACTAAGGTGAGCGCTATCCTTCTGCATAACTTCTGGGTTTGTGCAGCGTTACAAACTCTTTTCCTGCCCGAACCTGCTTCCGCCAACGGTCTCTTGAGCCTCCGCTTCCCATTCATTGGTACTCTAGCCCACACTAGGCAGCCCGACTGACCGAAGACCGACAAGGCGTCCTTTACGATCTCAGAGGATCGAGACTCTAGCTATTCGTCAGCTGGACTACGGCACCTGTTCAGTTTGATAACATGTGCTTGATGGTAAGCAAATCCCGCCAAGCCAGTCGCTTCTGGAGGGGTTGGCGCAAGAGGTAGGCCGGATGAAACGAGACCAAAGCTGGGATGGATTGCTCATCGCCCGATCGTTTGTAGACAAATTGACGGCCGCGCAATCGCGTAACGCCTTCGGTCACACCCAGTAGCGCCTTAGCGGCAACACCGCCTAGAAAGACAATGAGGCGCGGTTGGATGAGTTCGATCTGCCGTTCGAGAAACGGCAGGCAAGTTGCAATTTCGGCTGGGGTCGGCGTTCGGTTACCGGGCGGCCGCCAATAGATCGCATTGGTGATGTAACACTTTGATCGATCGAGGTTGACCGTGGCCAGCATTCGATCGAGCAGACGACCACTCTGGCCAACGAAAGGCAATCCTTGGCGATCCTCTTCGGCACCCGGTGCCTCGCCGATGAACATAAGCCGAGAGGCGGGGTTGCCGTCGCTGAAACAGCACTGAGTTGCGGTTGCACGCAACGTGCATCCCTCGAAGTTGGCGGTCGCTTCAGCAAGTTGATCGATCGTACCGCATTGCAAGGCGGATTGCCGCGCATCAAGCGCCGACGGAAATCTCTCACGCGTCTGAGGCGGGCGCGCAGGCGTCGCGGATTTGTCCGGCACACTGGCAACACTGCTTTCGAGTGATTGTGCTGGGCCACGACTGAGTGAATGCGTCGGCCACGTCCCAAAGCACTCGGTAACGCCCATCATGGCGTACCATTCAAGCCAGGCTGCGAGTTGATCTGTGGTTGTGGCGTTGTGTGTCTCGCCCTGCAACCCGATAGACCCCGAGCTAGATGTCCTTATAGGGAACGGGACGTCCATCACGATCGAGTGCAAGCTTGCCGCTCTCATCCTGGGCCGCTATGTAGCGACCATGTCCGACTGTTGTCCCGACATAGAGAGCGGGCTTTACTTTCTTGCCATCGAGCAGCTTTGTCTGTTGCGCAGGACCGCGGGCTGTCGGATCATTCTTGCTCTTCGATGTTTGGAGCATGCGTAGATTTCCACCTGGTGGCTGGTTTTGGGAATATGATTGGATGGCTAAGGTTCAGCCCGAGAGGGCCTTTGATGCTAGCAACTTTTGCAACTGCTTGGCGTCCTCGTCAAGGTGTCCCGTCCATTCGAGGCAACATGCCTTGGGGCTTTTGAGCGAATATTGGTGGCGTCTCTCGATCAGGCTGCCCCGGGTCCGTCGCAGTGCCTTGGTTGCCGCAGGCTTGATGCTGATTTCGAGTGCTGCCTGTACCAATCCCGACACATCCCGCGAAACGATCGTGGCCGATCTGAGAACTCCGGCGCTAACCGATGGCAGTGATATTCGGCGTGGTACCATCGTCGGGAACTATCTTGCCGGTCTCCATGCCATGCATATCGGGGATTATCGAGAAGCGGCTAGACGTTTCGAAACAGCCCTGAAAGGCGATCCCGAAAACGCCGATCTCCAGCGTCAAATCTTTCTGCTGAACCTAGCCTCGGGTGAGTTCCCGGTCGCACTCGAACTGGCGCGAAATCTGGAGATGGCAGAGCCCAAGCTCGAGACTGCCGAACTGCTTCTGGCATTCGATGACGCCAAGAAAGATGACTACCAATCATCCCTCGAGCGGATCAACAATCTCGATGAGCGTGGTGCGATTGGCGTGGTTCAGCCGCTTCTTTATGCCTGGGTACTCGTCGGAAACGAAAGCACTGACGAGGCTATCGAAGCGCTCGACAGCCAAGCCAATGAGGCGCTTGCCGAAAAGGCAGCCTATTATCGCGGCATCGTCGAGGTTTTGGCGGACCGCTTCGACGAAGCCGATCGCACCTTCGAAGCTCTATTATCCTCGGAGGAGGCGAACCAGCCCGCATTGATCGAAGCGTGGGCACATGTCCAAATGGCACTTGGCAATGATCAGCTCGTCAAGGACCGGCTGGACGACCTTGACGCCCTATCGCTCGAGAGCGAGCGCATCCAGGCATTGATCGCCCGTGTCGAAGCTGACGAACCGATTCCGCTGCCGATAAGCAGTCCGACCGAAGGCATGGCCGATGTGATGTTCACTTTGGCTCTCTTCTTCGACCAGCAGAACATCTTGCCGGAAGCGATGCGGTTCTCGCGGCTCGCCTCGTTTCTTCGTCCCGACGACGGCGGCGTTTGGCTCGAGATCGGGCGGACGGCCCTGAGTATGGACAATCCGGAAGAGGCCATCCGCGCGTTCGCCATGGTTGAGCAAGAGAGCCCCTATTACTGGGAGGCTCAAAGGGCGCATGCGCTGGCACTCTTCGATCTCGACCGCAAAGAAGAGGCCTACGCCATGCTCGATGAGATGGGCCAAGACCATGTCGATGCGGCGATAGCACTTGGTGATCTCCTGCGGAGCGAAGAGCGCTATGGCGACGCCGAAGTGGCCTATAGCGACGTCATCGAATCGATCGGCGAGCCCGATGACGTCGGTTGGCGCCTCTTCTACAACCGCGGCATCACCTATGAGCGCACCGACCGTTGGGAACTCGCCGAGGCCGACTTCCTGAAGGCCCTCGATCTTAGCCCCGATCAGCCCTTCGTCCTCAACTATCTCGGCTATAGCTGGGTCGATCAGGGGATGAACCTGGATCGGGCCAAAGAGATGCTCCACAAAGCCGTCGAGCAGCGGCCGCGCGACGGCTTCATCGTCGACAGCTTGGGCTGGGCATTCTACCGCCTCGGCGATTTCGACCAGGCCGTCGAATATCTCGAACGTGCGGTCGAACTCGAGCCCGGCGATCCCGTTCTGAATGACCATCTGGGCGATGCCTACTGGCGTGTCGGACGCGTGCGCGAGGCCCGCTATCAGTGGGATCGGGCACTGACGCTTGATCCCGAAGAAAAGGACATCATCGAGATCGAGGCCAAGCTCGAAAACGGCTTGCCCGAAGCGGATGTCGCCGATCGCGGCTGACGACGCCGTTGTCGTCAAGGCGCCAGCCAAGATCAACCTCGATCTCCTCGTCACCGGCCGGCGCGCGGACGGCTACCATGAGATCGACAGCATCGTCGTCTTCGGTGACCACGGCGACTGCATTACCGTGCAGCCAAGCGATCGCCTCAATCTCGACATCCAGGGGCCCATGGCGCAAGCGCTTCAGTCCTCGCTCGACGATCCGGAGCGAAACCTGGTACTTCGAGCCGCCAGGCACTTGGCCTCGATTGCCAGCCGTGAACTGAACGTCGCGATCCTGCTCGAGAAGCACCTGCCGGTTGCTTCAGGCATCGGTGGCGGGTCGAGCAATGCGGCAGCAACCTTGAAAGCCCTCCGCAATTTCTGGGAACTTTCGATCGACGACGTGGATCTCAGAGATATCGGCCTCCCATTGGGTGCTGACGTTCCCGTGTGCCTCTATGGCAGGCCTGCACGCATGCGCGGCATCGGCGAGCGTCTCGATCCGGTCCGTGGTCTTCCTATCCTGCCGATGCTGCTGGTCAATCCCGGGTGCTCGGTTTCGACCCGCGATGTCTTCGCTCAACTCGAGTTGCGCGCCGAACCCGCCACCCGCGAGCCGCTCTCGCCGATGCCCTCGATCGTCCGCTTCGTGCACTGGCTGGAAGCCAACGGCAATGATCTCGAAAGACCCGCGCTCAAGCTCGAGCCCACAATCTGCGAAGTCCTCGAAGCCTTCCGCGAGATGCCTGATTGTATGCTCGCCCGAATGAGCGGCAGTGGAGCCACCTGCTTCGGGATCTTCAAAGACCCTTCAACACTTGCCCAAGCCAAGCAACAGATGGCACACGACCATCCCGACTGGTGGATCGCCGCAACCCAATCCGAGCCGTCATGATTTATCTCTTCACCGATTTCGGCCTCGACGGCCCTTATCAGGGACAGGTGCAAGCCGTTCTCAAACAGTTCGCTCCCGAAATCGAGGCCATCACGCTCATGGCCAATGCGCCCGTCATGGATCCCATGAAGTCCGCCTACCTCCTTCGCGCCTATTTCCCCTTCCTCTTCCGCACCGATGTCATCCTCGCCGTGATCGATCCAGGCGTTGGTACCGAAAGACGGCCGCTTGCGATCCAGCTCGATGGCCGTTGGCTGGTGGGGCCCGACAACGGCCTGTTCGAGCTGATCCTCCGGGACGCGCCCGATGCCAGGGTTCACGAAATCACCTGGCGTCCGGACACCCTCTCGGCCAGCTTTCACGGCCGCGATCTCTTCGCTCCAGTGGCGGCACGGCTGGCTCGCGGCAATCCCTGGGGCATCGAGCCTTGTGATGCGAGCCGATTCGCGGATTGGCCGGATGACCTCATGGAGGTCATCTATCTCGATCACTACGGCAACGCCTTCACCGGCCTCCGCGCCAAGGAAATTGGCCACGAAACCAAGTTCAAGATCGGCACGGCAACATTGAGTCATGCCCAAACCTTCGAGGCGGCGAGCGGACCGTTCTGGTATGAGAATAGCGCCGGTCTCGTCGAGATTGCCGCCAGACGGCAGTCGGCAGCGAGCCTCCTCGATCTCGCGATCGGCACGACCTTGGAGAGGATCGCCTAGCAGCCGTGCGACAGATGTTGCCACTCCAACGATAAACACCTATCTCTCGCAGGCGCTCGGCGCGCGAGCGTTCCGACGAGTCCACCGGGCGAGGCCTAGTGGTAATGGGGCGTGGCCAAGTGGTAAGGCACCGGATTTTGGTTCCGGCATTCGCAGGTTCGAATCCTGCCGCCCCAGCCATCCATAACGTCATGAACTTAACGTCCGATCCGAAACGCCGGTTTCGGCACGTTGCTCTCGCGCACGAACAAGAACCTGTTGCCGTGTCCGGCCCTTGAGCCGCTTAAGCCCGTGTGTCGCGGGGGCGGGAAGATCCGGCCGTCCTAGCGGATACCAAATCCGGGCGTCGTGCTTCTCGCCAATCTCGACGGGCTGGGTGATGAACGCATCGCGCTTGGCATTGTGGACGCACATCGAAATCGGCCCATCGCGAGTCATTACATAGAATACACAGCTCTCGCATCGCGCCCGATCCAAACTGTCCGCGTCCATGAAATCGTGAACGTGAACGCTGAGCTTGTGCACACGCCCGCGGCTTTGAACCAATCCCCACCCTAATTGCCGCAATTTGCGCGCCGCAAAAGCCGCCGCCCGCCCCCAAAGATCCGGATTACTCGCCGCCACACGAACCCCATTGGCGATGATATTGGTGATCCGATGCCGCTCGAAGGTGATGGTCTCGGTGCGCTCGAGCAATTCGCCGACGAGAAAGGGATCGTCAAAGAGAGAGGCCACGGCATCGCCGGCAACCAGGCAGCCGGTATAGCGGTTGCAGTCCGGATGGCCGATATGGGGATAGTCAAAACCCAGCTTGACACCGAGGCCTTCCTCGATCCGCGCTGCGACAAGCTTTGCCGTCATCTGCGATTCCGCCTTTTGCTTCGTGCCTCGTCCGGTATCGGCGTGCGGCTGAAACGATGCCAAATGGACGAGATGCGCATGGTCCCGGAAAAAACGCGCCAGCATCGGGATGTCGCCGATATTGTCGTCCGTTACTGTGGTGTTGAAGAGAATGTGGAGCCCTAATCCGCGCGCCCGATCAATGTAGTCGCACCGCACCGCGTTGAGCGCCGCCTCGTTTCTGTAGCCCTTACGCTGCTGCGTGATATCGACGTGAAACGCCACATCCTTGAGTCCGGCTTCGGCAAGTTCGGACAAGAGATCGCGTGAGGCCCTAATCCCATTGGTGAAGAGCGCAGGCTTGAGGCCGTGGTCTCTGAGCCTTCGAACGATCGCAACCAACTCATCGCGCTGGCGCAAGGTAGGATCACCACCCGTCACCTGAACGTTGGTTCGCGGCCCATAGCGCTCGGCGATCATGTCAATCCGGCGAAACACTTCCTCGAGCGGCAAATCGCGCACCGCCTCGGAATGCTCGGACAAGTAACAAAGCTCGCAGTCGAGATTGCAGCGCTGGGGGATCTCGAGTGCGACGCAGGCAACTTCCCAATGCCGGCCCGCCACCTGCATCGGCGACCAAACATCGTTCTGCTCCAGGGCACGCCGCAACGTCCCGGGTGCCACCCGTTTGGGCGGATCCGGTTGCCATGCCGCTAAATCGATCTTTTCACGAACCATCTGATCATCCAGGCCAATCTCGTCCGACCCCGATGATGCAGAGAATCAGCCTCGCAAGGCGTCACATCTGGCTGAGGCTCTTACGCCACGCGGCTGGCGCCTTCCTGGGCTGCCCGCTCGGTTTTTTTGGCCTCCAGAGCTGCCTTGCGCTCGGCCAATTCGGCGTCACGTGCAGCACGTTCTTTGGCTTTGCGGGCTTGCCGCTCCAAATAGCGCCGCTGTGGGCGCGAGAGCGCGGGTTCGTTCGTGTCACCAGACGCTTCCGAAGAGGAAGAAGAAGGGTTTTCCTGGGGATTTGCCAAATCCCCAGACCCCTCGGGGGCGTTTTCAGGGGCCGC
>CAYPOV010000254.1:0-6951 GCA_964412385.1 uncultured Geminicoccaceae bacterium | reverse complement strand
TCCGTTTTATCTTTCGTTCTTCTCCGGGCGACCCCCTGTCGTACCGTCGTTTCTTGGAGAAGCACTCAACGAAGTGTTCGTGCCGATGGTGCGGCAGCAGTTTCCGGAAATTGTGGATTTCTGGTTGCCACCCGAAGGGTGCTCTTATCGCGTGGCTGTTGTTTCGATGCGCAAGGCCTATCCCGGACATGCTCGCCGAATCATGATGGGGATCTGGTCGTATCTGCGTCAGTTTACCTACACAAAATTCATTATTGTCGTTGACGACGATATCGATGCCCGGGACTGGGAGGATGTGATCTGGGCAATTTCGACCCGCGTGGATCCCTCGCGAGACCTCATGATCGTTGAGAACACCCCGATCGACTACCTGGATTTCGCGTCTGTTGAGTCGGGACTGGGTGGCAAGCTTGGCATTGATGCGACCAACAAATGGGCACCGGAAACAAAGCGGGAGTGGGGTGACAAAATCGCGATGTCCGAGGAGATCGTCGATAGGGTAACCGCTAAATGGGGGGCGTACGGGCTTCCAGGCTCAGGTTCGCCCATTTGGACCCAATCACGGAAACACTGATGCGTGATCTCGACATTCTAGGGGGTATTGCAGGGGATGCTGTCAGGGAAGCCGGCAGGATTGCTATGCGCCACTATCGCTCCGGTATGCAGGGATGGCACAAAGAGCCAGGCCAGATCGTGACAGAGGCCGATATCGAAATTGACCGTTATCTGAATGAGGCGCTCCTCGACGAAAAGAATGACGAGGCGTGGCTTTCAGAAGAAACCAGTGATGATTTTAGACGTCTAGAGCGGCGCCGAGTGTGGATCGTCGATCCGATCGATGGCACGCGTTCATTTGCTGAAGGCAAACCCGAGTTCACAATCTGCGTCTCACTGCTCGAGGATTGCGAGCCCGTTCTGGGGATCGTTTTCAATCCCGCCCACGAGGAATGGTTCGAAGCGCGAAAAGGAAAAGGTGCGACACGCAACGGCGAACGGCTCAATGTCAGTCGTCATGGATCGATCAGCGACGCGTCGATCGTTGTCAGCAAGAGTGAAAATCGTCGACGGCACTTCGATCAGCTCTTTCCCAACGCCAATGTGCGGTCGATCGGCTCTCTTGCCTACAAGCTTGTTCTCGTCGCATCTGGCAGCTTCGACGCCTATGTGTCCTGGCGCCGGTCACACGACTGGGATATTGCAGCCGCCGATTTGATCCTGCGAGAAGCGGGAGGCGATATCGGTGATGCGGACGGTAATCGCTTACAATACAACAAGGAATCCGTTGTTCACCAAGGAATCGTTGCAAGCGGTACTGCCCTGTTTCCGGAAATCGTTGCCGTCTCGCGCAACCATCGCCGCGATGTCTCGATGTTATCGTGAAAATTCATTAGTCCTAAAGGAATTCGATGCATTGTCGGCGAGACAAACCATGAGCAACAGGATCAATGGACAAGGTTGACTGTGTCGTTGTCGGTGCCGGCGTTATTGGACTTGCGGTCGCGCGCGAATTGGCGATGGCTGGCCGTGAAGTCATTGTCCTGGAAGCCACAGACGCAATCGGTACAGAGACGAGTTCGCGCAACAGCGAGGTCATCCATGCCGGCATTTATTATCCGACTGGAAGCGTGAAGGCTCGCACTTGTGTTGCCGGTAAGCACTTTCTCTATGACTACTGCGCAGAACGCGGCGTTGAACATCGGCGGTGTGGGAAGCTCATCGTCGCTACCAACGAGGCCCAACTTTCTCGCCTTGACTCAATCAAGCAGCAAGCCGCGGCCAATGATGTTCCGGATCTGAAGCTGCTCAGTGCCGACGAGGCGAAAGAGATGGAGCCGGAACTCCACTGCGTTGCCGCACTTTGGTCACCATCGACCGGCATCATTGATAGCCATGGACTGATGTTAGCCTATCAAGGTGATGCCGAAGATCATGGCGCGTTCATCGCGTTCAACAGTAGGTTGGCAAACGCACGTGTCGATAATGGTGGCTTTGTGCTCGGCGTGGAAGGCGACGAGCCGATGGAGCTCTTGGCCGGCACGATGATCAATGCAGCCGGACTTCATGCGCCTGAAATCGCGTCAAAAATCAAAGGTTTGCCCGGTGAGTTTGTGCCATCAGGGTACCTCTGCAAGGGCAATTATTACACGCTGTCAAAGTCATCGCCTTTTTCCCGCCTGATCTATCCTGTTCCCGAACAGGCGGGGCTGGGTGTGCATGTGACCATCGATCTCGGTGGTCAGTGCCGCTTTGGACCGGACGTAGAGTGGATTGATGCCATCAATTACGATGTCGATCCAAGACGGTCAGACCGGTTTTATGAGGCGATCAGGCCCTATTGGCCAGGTGTTGAAGAGGGATCACTGGAAGCCGGATACTCGGGTATCCGTCCTAAGCTCGTTCCAAAGGGGCAGCCGGCGGCCGACTTCCGTCTCGATGGGCCTGAGACCCATGGGGTAACGGGTCTCGTCAATATGTTTGGTATTGAGAGTCCAGGTTTGACAGCGTCACAGCCGCTTGCTGCGATGACGCGACAGATGTTGGACGCGCATCACTAGCGGGCTTGCAGGTGGCGACGTGATCACCAGAGATTGCCCATATTCAGCGATCGGAAACGAATTCGGTTCAAGAATGCCTTCATCTTGGCAATCGCCGGGGGCCTCAAGTGGATAACTCTACATTTCATCGGTTTCGTGCATGACCCAACACATTCTTGACGAACCTTCATCGTCGCATAACCTGCTTACGCCATTGCATGCGGTGAGAGCGGGAATTGAAAGCTTGCTTGCCGGTAGCCACGGGCCACTGCCATCGCGCGCTCGAGCGGAATTGGCGCAGCTTATCGAGCCGCTGGCCAGTCTAGAGCAAGCGATCGATTTGCAACTTCGCTCGATTTCACCTGGTCGCATGGGTGACAGGGAATCGACCGGCGTTTGATCGAACGCCCAACTAAGCGAAATAGAGATCCTCAATGGCGATAGTGCTTGATTTGTGCCGAGGATTGCGTACTTGATGCAAAACCGTTTTCGAAGCCCGACACCTTATCAAATTCCACATGGGCTTTCCTGGTCGGGGAACGAGATTTTAATCTAGCCGTTCGTTCGGTTTCTCGGCCACATAATTTGGGGCAGCTATATCGCTCACGCGCGCCCCACGATCGTTCCCGGTAACAGAAGCGTGAGTTCAGCCAAGGGAAAAAATGGACGCATGAACAACCGCTCCATGTTTCCTTACAGACGTGGTAATGGAAAAAAGCGGTCACGAGGCAACAATAAGCGTGGTCGCGAAGGCGGGCAAAGACGCTCTTCAGGTTCGCCGCATGAGCTGCTTTCGGTAATGCAATCCGCCACCAAAGCATTGGCGCAGGTGCTTGTTGGAAACACCAAGCCATCCGGTCAGTTGGTACATGCTCGCAATATACTCGAGCAAGCCGATCAACTTGTGCAGGATCGGGTCGTTGATCGAATGCCGCCACAAGCCCGCGAAGATTTTCTTGAGCAGTTGGCTCGATTGAAGTTAACCATTTCCGATGCAGCGGATATTGAAGACGAAGCTCGAGAGGCTGAAAGCCAGGCTGCTGAAATCGAGGAGGTCGAGCCTAAGAAAGAGGTAGGCGCTGATCGTTTGCGCGAAGTCGCGCTGAAACTAGCAGCAATTGGATCGTCTAGACCGCCAACGACGACTGCTTCAGAAAATGAAAAGACGAGCGACGATGAACCTGACGAGGAGGCACAATCGGTTGACGAACTGCCTGTTCAATCGAAGGGCGAATCCGAGTCTGATCGAAGATCAGCACCAAGAACAGGCGTGAGATCGTCGAAGCTGCGTTTGAATGTCAAGCGCGATGGCCAATCGATAACGTCAGCTGACGCCTCCTGACAATTGGACGCTACGCAGAACGTTCATGGGTAGCTTGTGGCCTCCTGGTTCATCAGAACCAGATTAGGGTCACCAGGACAAAAATTGGTGACACGAAGATAATCGACCACGCCATGTAGCCGAAAAAGCTGGGCCCCCTTACGCCTGATTCTTCAGCGATGGCGTGCACCATGAAATCGGGCGCATTACCGATATAGGTGTTGGCACCCATGACCACCGCACCTGCCGAAATCGCGAGCGAGGGTGTTTGCAGCGTTCCCATGGGAACACCCGATCGCCGCCTGCGGTGTTGAAAAACACCAGATAGTTCGGGGCATTGTCGAGGAAGCTCGAGAGTGTCCCCGTCATCCAGAAATACATGGCATTCATCGGCTGCTGGGCTTCGCTTGTGACAAGATCACGGACGAATGTCAGAAAACCGGAATGGCCGGCACGCAAGATCGCAATTGCAGGCACGATGGTCACGAAAATGCCGGCGAACAATTTGGCGACTTCGAGAATTGGAAACCAGCTGAATTCATTGCCGACCCGCGTCGATCCGGGCGTGATGCTCCAAGAGATGAAGGTGATCACCAAGAGGAGGAGATCACGTATGAGGTTTTGGAACTCAACCTCCACATGATGAACGGTAAAAGAAATGCCCGGGCGCCACACGCCGCTCAGCAATACGGCACCGATGATCCCTGCAAGCAGGATGATATTGACCTTTCCCGCATTCCCGATGCTTGCCTTGCTTCCGGTTGCCCGCGGCGCATCAGGCTCGCGGCGTAACATGACCGTATCGAGCAGGTAGAACGTCGCGATCAGGATCGATGCTACGAAAAGCATCGGCACGAACATATGGACCGTAGTCGAGAAGAACGGCACGCCTTTGAGACAGCCCAAGAACAAAGGAGGGTCACCCAGAGGTGTTAATCATCCCCCGATGTTGGCGACCAAAAAGATGAAGAACACGACGACATGGGTCCGGTATTTGCGCCAGGCATTGGCACGCAAGAGCGGCCGGATCAGAGCCATGGCGGCACCGGTGGTTCCCATCCGCTCGCAAGCAGCGTGTCGATCGCCAGAATGCCGGTGTTGACGCGTGCCGCACCTCGGAACGAGCCGAGGCTCCGGATGCCGCCCGTTACCCTGAACAGCGAGAGCAACAAAATGATGAAGGGAAAATATTCTAGAAGCGCCACGTGGAGCAACTCGAAGACCGTAGTCGAGACACCCAATGGAACAGGAATGGAAGAATGAATGAAAGCGCCCAAAACAGGCTGACCTTCCCGAAATGATGGTGCCAGAACCTTGGTGCGACCAAGGGCAGGAGGGCTATGGACAGAAGAATGCCGACAAAGGGCAGCGCTCATGCGAGCGACAGCTGTGATCCGTCGAGGTGAAACTCGCCACCTTCCTCAGCCCCCTATCCGGTCGATGCATCGATCGTGAGCGATATCCCGATGCAAACGATGATGGCGGAAGGGGCAATCTTCTTCGTCAAGAACTTCGGTTCGGGCTGAGCAAGGCGACTTCGCGAGGACGGTGCATTCCCGAGGCTTTATGCCTGATGCCGATTTGACAAGAGGGAGGCGAATGGGCGCATCATGATCTCCGGCAATCGCTGCGCCGAACACAGGCATGAAGCCGGTGCCCGTTCCGCACCAAACGTTGAACCGGAACGTATGAAAGGCATTTTAGGTCGGCAGATCTTGGTTTATGATCTTGAGATGAAAAGCTCGGGACTTGGAGAATCGATTGGTGTTCCATGAGCGGAAACGACTTCGACAGCGGTGACGAGGCGCAAGGTGGCGTTTCAACAAAAACGCGACCTAAGACGCAACGTCCGTCGCTCTATAAGGTGTTGTTGCTGAACGACGATTACACACCGATGGAATTCGTCGTGCATATCCTCGAGCGCTTCTTCGGCAAGAACCGTGAAGAAGCGACGCGTATCATGCTGCAGGTGCACCAGCGCGGCGTCGGCATCTGCGGCGTCTACACGTTCGAAATCGCCGAGACCAAGGTGGCCCAAGTTGTCGAGTTCGCAAGACAACACCAGCACCCCCTCCAGTGCACCATGGAGAAGGAGTGAGGGCTTGCCGAAACCGATTTTCGATCCCATCCTTGATGCACAACTTCCAGCACCTGCCTAGGGAATGCCTATGCTGTCGCGATCGCTCGAAAAGACACTCAGAAGGGCCTTGGCCCTCGCGAACGCCCGGCAACACGAATACGCGACCTTGGAGCATCTGACGCTCGCCCTCACCGAAGATCAGGAAGCCGCAGCCGTGCTCAAGGCATGTGCGGTCGATCTTGAGCAACTTCAGGCCAGTCTCTCGGAATTTCTCGATCACGAGCTTGCTGGCCTGGTCGTGGAATCGGCCGTGGACGCCAAACCTACAGCAGGGTTCCAGCGCGTCATCCAGCGTGCCGCCATTCACGTCCAGTCGTCCGGGCGAAGCGAAGTCACAGGTGCCAATGTGCTCGTGGCGCTTTTCTCCGAGCGCGAATCGCATGCTGTCTTCTTCCTGCAAGACCAAAGCATGACGCGTCTCGATGCCGTCAACTTCATCTCTCACGGCATCGCCAAGAAGGCTGGCATGAATGAAGACCGCCGTGTGAAAGGTGCAGATGAGGCCGCTGCCGGCGACAAAAAGGACGGCAACGCCGAGGCACTCGAAACCTATTGCACTGATCTCAACGAGAAAGCCCGCCAAGGGCGCATCGATATTCTTATCGGCCGTGATCTCGAGATCGAGCGCACCATCCAGATCCTCTGCAGGCGTTCCAAGAACAACCCTCTCTTCGTCGGCGACCCCGGCGTCGGGAAAACCGCCATTGCCGAGGGCCTGGCACGGCGAATTGTCAATGGCGAAGTCCCGGATGTCCTCAAAGAAGCGGTGATCTATGCGCTCGATATGGGTGCTCTCCTTGCCGGCACGCGCTATCGCGGCGATTTCGAGGAGAGGCTCAAAGCGGTCATTGCCGAACTCGAAGCCGACGACAAAGCCATCCTCTTCATCGACGAGATCCACACCGTGATCGGCGCCGGTGCCACAAGTGGCGGATCGCTCGATGCCTCCAATATCC
>CAYPOV010000253.1:0-6974 GCA_964412385.1 uncultured Geminicoccaceae bacterium | reverse complement strand
TGGCGGAGACGGAGGGATTCGAACCCTCGATACGGGTTTACCCCGTATAACGGTTTAGCAAACCGTCGCCTTCAGCCGCTCGGCCACGTCTCCTTGAAGGGGGCCTAATTACGTCGCTGCAGCGTCCGGAGTCAATCACCGCGACACGTTCGAGCCTATGGAATCTGCGGTATTGCCATGTCGCGTTTAGGGACGTCGTAGCCGTGCTGAACTCCCGGTCGTGCGGCTACAGCCTTGTACCAACGGGTGAAGTTGGGAAAGTGGGAGAGATCGACATTGTGCCATTCGAACCGGGAGAACCAGGGCCATGTTGCGATGTCGGCGATGGTGTATTCCTCACCGGCGAGCCACTCATTGTCGGCTAAGCGCTTGTCGGCCACGCCATAAAGGCGGAGTCCTTCCTTGTGATAACGCTCCTCCGCATAGGGGGCTTTCCCAGGGTTGAAACGCAAAAAGTGGTGAACCTGCCCGAGCATGGGGCCAACACTGCCCATCTGCCACATGAGCCATTCGAGCGTTGCAATTCTTGTTTTCTCGTCCTGTGGAAGAAATTTGCCCACTTTTTCAGCAAGATAGATGAGAATGGCGCCACTCTCGAAGACGGATTGGTTGCCGTTGCTGCGATCGACGATCGCCGGAATTTTATTGTTCGGGCTGATGGCAAGGAAGTTTGGCTCAAACTGTTCGTCCTGGCCGATATTCACCGAATGAACTTCATACTCGAGACCACATTCTTCGAGCATGATGGAGACTTTTCGGCCATTGGGCGTGCTCCAAGTGTAAAGGTCAATCATTCAAAAATGCTCCGGACTACGAAATTGTTGAGCTTGGCTACCATCGTCTGAGGTCTCGCCCATGCCTGAACTGCCCGATATCACCGTCTATGTCGAGGCACTGCAACAGCGCACCGTCAAGTCACGACTCCTGAAGATCATTCGCAAAAGTGCTTTTGTGCTTCGTACGGCCGATCCACCGATAGCACTTTGTGAAGGCCGATTGGTCGAAACTGTCGATCACTTCGGCAAGAGAATCGGTATCGGTCTAGAGGGCGATCTTTGGCTTATCATTCACTTGATGATTGCCGGACGCCTCCACTGGTCCGACTCTCCTGTGTCCCTCGACCATCGGAGCGATCTTGCCTCATTCGAGTTTGAGCGCGGGACACTGCGTTTTCAGGAAGCAGGATCGAAGAAGCGCGCGTCGCTTCACCTTATCGAGGGGCGAGACAAGGTCGAAAGCTTTCAGCCACCGGGTATCGACCCGTTAGCTTGCGATCTCGATCAGTTTCGTGGTGCGGTTCGGGCGGAACGCCACACCTTGAAGCGCTTCCTCACCGACCAGCGTTTGCTTACCGGGATCGGCAATGCTTACTCCGACGAAATCCTGCACAAAGCCAAGCTTTCGCCAGTCTTCATGACCGGGGCCTTGTCCGATCAGCAGATAAGCGATCTTTATTCGGCCACACGTCATATTCTCACGGAATGGACGAAAAGGCTGCGCGCACAAACCGGAAGTGCGTTTCCAGCGAAAGTGACCGCTTTTCGCAAGGAGATGGCAGCTCACGGACGGTACGGGAAGCCATGTCCGATATGCGAAACGACTATTCAGCGGATCCGCTATGCCAACAACGAGACCAATTATTGTCCTAGATGTCAGACCGGCGGACAGATATTGGCCGACCGTGCCCTATCCCGACTGTTGAGGAGCGATTGGCCCAAGACGATCGACGAGCTCGAGAAGCGTTCCCTGTAAGTGCCGAGATTTGAAGCGAGTTGGTCGCATTTAGTTGCGACATGCTGCAGCGCAGCAAATTTTCTGTGGCGTGCCAACTCCGAGAATTGTAACATATGCGTGTTTGATTTCTCCGACCCCAAGAGGATTTCCTGATGACAGACAAACCTGAGATGCCGTCGATGCCAAAGGTGGACATGGACGCAATGATGGCCATCCAAAAAGCCAATATCGAAACAATGACCGCTATTCAAAAGATCATGTTCGATCTCACGCAAGCCGTAGCAGGTCGCCAGGCGGATATGTTCAAGGAAGCATTCGCCCGCACGGAAACCATAATGAAGGGCTTCGATCAGAAGAAAGATCCTCAAGCCTATGTCGAGGAAGCGCGCGCGGCGTTCGAGAAAGCTTTTGCCGACGTCAAAGAGACGATCGATATGGGTATGAAGGCTCAGAACGAGGTTGTGGACCTCGTAGTGAAGCGCAGCCAAGCCAATATCGAGGATGCGCGCAAAGCATCCGAGTAGGCGGCGCCGTCAAGGTGCGGAATGGGCGAAGGCTAGGCCACGTGCTGGCGTGCGGCGAGGCCTAGCCTGGCTTGTGCCCCTGGTGGTGCCTAAGCCGCTTTCGCCTGATGGAGCAATTGCCAAAGGCTTTCAGGCGTTGCCGGCATGTCGACGCGCTGAATGCCGAGTGGCGACAAGGCATCGATGATGCCATTGATCACCGCAGCACATGCCCCAACCGAACCTGCTTCACCGCAACCCTTCATTCCTAGTGGGTTGTTCTTGCAAAGGATCTCTTCGGTCGAGGTCATGAAGGTCGGCACCGTGTCAGCCCTCGGCATGCAATAGTCCATGAACGAGCCAGACAATAATTGGCCGGTCTCGTCGAATACGGTGTGTTCCATGAGGGCTTGTCCGATGCCTTGCACAACACCACCATGGATTTGGCCGGCAACCAGCGTCGGATTGATCACCTTGCCGAAATCATCCACGACCGTGTAATTGACGACTTCCGTCGTGCCTGTGTCGCTATCGATTTCGACTTCAGCTATGTGGCAGCCATTGGGAAAGGTCCAAGCTTCGAGCGTGATCGAGGCATCGGCATCGAGCCCACCTTCATAGCCTTCGACGTCCGAGCCTTTCGCCTTCTTTGCGAGGGTCATGATATCGATGCTTCGATCGGTTCCGCGGACCTGAAATGTGCCCTCCGCAAAATCTATATCGGCAACGGCAGCTTCGAATTCTCGAGCGGCATATTGTTTGCCGCGCTCAATCACTTTTTCCGACGCCGCACGTATCGCGGTGCCTTGAGCGGTAACGGAGCGGGAGCCACCCGTGCCTCCACCATTGGCAATGAGATCGCTGTCACCTTCGATCAACCGAACACTCTCGAACGGAACACCAAGAAACTCACTCAGAATTTGAGCATAGGCGGTTTCGTGACCCTGGCCATTGTTCTGCGTGCCCACAGCGATTGAGACTGTGCCATCATCATCAAACCGTACGGCCGCGGCTTCATTCGGATCGCCCATTGTGGATTCGATATAATAGCACATGCCGATGCCGCGATACTTGCCGCGTTGTGCGGCTTCGTGGCGACGCTTTTCGAACTCTTGCCATCCTGCATTCTGCAATGCCACGGACATGACCCGATCGAAATCACCGCTGTCGTAGGTCTCACCCGCGGTCGTGGTAAATGGCATTTGCTCTGGACGGATAAAATTCTTGCGGCGGAGTTCCGCTCGGTCCACGGCTAACTCACGAGCAGCAGCTTCGATGAGACGCTCCATGCAGTAAATCGACTCTGGACGCCCAGCCCCCCGGTAAGCGTCAACTGGTGTTGTGTTAGTAAAGACACCTTCGACGCGATAGAGGAGCTCTTTGACGTCATAAACACCGGGCAGGACTTTGAGCGCCGCGCCTGTAGGTATGAAGGGAGCGGAGGTTGAGAGATAGGCCCCCATATTGGCAACGGTATGAACCCGCATTGCCTGGATACGGTGGTCACTGTCAAACGCCAATTCGGCCGTCGTGACATGATCACGTCCCATGGCGTCGACAAGCATCGTCTCGCTTCGATCACCAGTCCATTTTACGGGCCGCCCCAGTTCGCGCGACGCAAAGCATGAAAGTGCGTACTCCGAATAAAAAAATGCCTTCATACCGAACCCGCCACCGACGTCGGGTGTGACGACACGGATCTTTTCCGCAGGCATCTTGAGAATGCTGTCGGCAAGAAAGTTCTTATACATCCAAACGCCCTGTCCGCAAACATGTAGCGTCAGCTTGCCTTCACCTGACGCATAGTCTGCCACACACGCCCTTGGCTCCATTGCATTGGCGATAACCCGGTTGTTGATGAGCTCAATCTTGACGGTGTTGGCTGCCGAAGAGAATGCCGCATCAATTGCCGCGTCATCGCCGTGCTGCCAATCGTACGCTATATTGCGATCTACACCCTCGTGGACGCGCGCACTTGATGCAGTTGCTGTAGCCGTGTCCTGTACCGCGGGAAGCTCATCATAATCCACGTCCACAAGTTCTGCCGCATCCCGCGCCTGAGTCGCCGTTTGAGCAACAACAAATGCCACCTGGTCACCGACGTGACGGACCTTGTCAGTAGCAATGATCGGGTGGCCGGGATCGGCCCGATCAGAACCATCTCGATTCTTGATCGGAACCATGCATGGAATGAGATTACCGGCCTTAGCCTCAAACTCGGTCCCGGTAACGACCATCAGCACTCCAGGGGCCGATCTTGCCGCATCCACATTGATTGACTTGATTTTCGCATGCGCGACAGGGGAGCGGACCACTACGCCATAGACTTGGCCATCCAAATCGATATCGTCGGTATAACGGCCGTTGCCTGTAATGAACCGTCTGTCCTCGACCCTTTTTGCTGACTGGCCTATGCCAAATTTCGCCATGTCTATGTTCCTTCGTAATTGGACAGATACAACTTTTTGCCTGCTGCACAGCTCGCCCTACAAGTCTGACCGCCGCACTGGCACAACACTAGTTCGCGCGCCGTAAATCACAATGCTGACGGATGCGACAACCTCGCATTGCCAAGTCTTCTCGCTACAGCCAACGCATCTTGCGAAAAAACCATAGAGGGAGCAGTGCCGACAATATCATCACACCAATCGACATCGGATATCCGAATTTCCAATCTAACGACGGCATGTACTGGAAATTCATACCGTAGATGCTGCCAATAAGCGTCGGTGGCAAGAACACCGTCGCAACGACCGAAAAGATCTTGCCGATGTTGTTTTGCTCAATTGAAATCAAGCCCAAGAGCGCATCCAAAATGAATCCGATCCGGCTTTCCTGAAATTCAGCATAGTCCGACAGAGAACGAAGATCTCGTAGCGCAGATGAGCAATTTGCTCTAAATTCGCGTCGTTTATCTTCCGGGACAAGCTCACTTTCACTGGCCGCAATAAGTATTCGAGTGAGAGTATGAACGCTAACAAGGGCTTTGGAGCCCTTGTCTCCGTTGCGACCGATGCGCCCCATCGTTTGTGTGAGGTCAGGATGGACTCGGTTTTCATCGGCCGCGGTTACGATGCTCTGCAATATGGCATCAAGGTCAGTCGCAACAATTTCTAGGATATCCGCCAGACGACCTGTGATCAGGGTGAGAATCCACGAGAGTACAAGCGATCCACAGCTGAACTCGATTTGTGTACGTTCAAGATGATACTCGATGTTTCGAAACGGTCGCGGATTTGAGTACCTCAACGTGATCAGACGGCTACCAACCAAAACAAATGTGACTTCCGCAGTTTTGGGCTCCAGCGTTTCGGAAAACAGCATCAACGTCGCTGTGAGACGTAGTGTATTGTCGACTTCATTAACACGCCTTGACGCCTCAATTTCGCGCATCGCTTCGCGATTGGGTAATGAGACCCCCAGTTGCGTCTCGATTTGACTCACTTCATCCGGTGATGGTTCGACCAAATCGATCCAAAGGACATCTTCGGAGAGCGAGTCCTCGTTCGGATTAAAATCCCTGATTTTGGAGCTGTGCGATTCAAGAATGTTTATCATTGAGGTCGATTTTGTTCTTCAGAGCCGTTTTCTAGTGCGGACGCTAAATTCTAATCGTCCGATCGCCTAGCGTGGTTAGCGGAGATCTTCCAGCTTTTCGATTTCTTCCGCCACTTCTAGCCAACGGACCTCCGCTTCAGCAATGCAAGCCTCCAGTTCCTGTCGTTTTCGCGAAAGATCTTGTGGCTCGATATTATCGTCCTTGTAAGTCGTCGGGTCAGCTAGAAATCGATCGACAATCGCCTTTTCAGTGTGCCAATGCTCGATTTGCGCCTCAACTTCCTTCGCTTGTTTACGCAGGGGAGCCAAAACCTGTCGCCTCGCCGAAGGTGTGAGGTGTGAGACCGAACCTTGATCGGCAAGGGGTTTGATATCGCCCGTTGGACACGAGCCCTTCACGAGGGAATTGCGATAGTCATCAAGATCGCCACCAAATGGCAATACGCGGCCCTTTGCCACGATCCAAAGGCGATCTGCCGTGATCCCGATCAAGTGACGATCATGGCTGATGAGAATAACCGCACCCGAGTAATCGTTGAGCGCAGTCGCTAACGCCTCAGTCGACGCAATGTCCAGATGATTAGTTGGCTCGTCGAGGATCAGAATATGCGGCGCGTCGAGGCAACACAATGAGATTGCGAGGCGGGTCTTCTCACCACCTGAAAGCGTCTCTACATTCTTGGTCGCCAGATCACCACTCAAACCGAATCGACCAAGATAATTCCTGGTATCTTGCTCCGTATAATCCGGCCTCCGCGCGAGAATATGCCAAACCGCACTCCGAGCACTTTCAAGTTCCTCCACTTGGTGCTGGGCAAAGAAGCCGACTCTCAGGCCACGTGCACGCGTGATTTCCCCGCTTGACGGCTGCAATCTTCCGCCAATGAGTTTTGCAAATGTCGACTTGCCATTGCCATTGGCACCCAGCAACGCAATCCTATCGTCTGGATCGATGCGAAGGTTTAACTGCCGAAGAACAATTTTCTCGTGATATCCGGCACCGACATTATCTAATGTGATCTGGGGTGGGGGCGGCGTCTTAGGTTCGGGGAAATCAAACTTGATCGTCGATTCGATGATAAGATCGGAGACGGGCTGCAATCGCTCGATAGCCTTAATGCGGCTCTGCGCCTGGAGAGCCTTAATTGCCTTGTATCGAAACCTGTCGACAAATGCCTG
>CAYPOV010000252.1:0-6985 GCA_964412385.1 uncultured Geminicoccaceae bacterium | reverse complement strand
TCCTTTTATCGAGCGTTCACGACGATGAGGCGCCTGGTTGCGTATTTTTCTCAAGACGATACCATTCATTTGGCCCTGCCCAAGGGGCGCATGCAGGAGAACGTTCACCAACTCCTTCATGATGCGGGCATTGAGCTGGTTTTTGATCGCCGTGGCTATCGGCCACGTGTGTCGATCGAGGGAGTCGAAACCAAGCTCCTCAAGCCTCAAAACATTGTTGAGATGTTGCATGTTGGCTCGAGAGACATCGGGTTTGCCGGGGCCGATTGGGTCGAAGAGAAACAGGCCCGTCTCGAAACGCTTCTTGATACACGGCTCGATCCGGTTCGGATCGTCGCGGCAGCGGAATCACGATTTCTGGTCTCTGGCAAACCGCGACCGGGCTGCTTCTTGGTAGCAACAGAATATGTGCGGCTTACGGAGCGTTGGTTGAAGCGATTGGGATTGGACGGCAAAATCGTTCGCTCTTATGGGGCGACGGAGGTTTTTCCTCCTGAGGATGCCGATTGTATCGTCGACAATACGGCGACCGGCTCGACTTTGCGTGCCAATGGGCTCGAAATCTTCGATGAGGTCATGCGCTCGTCGACGCGTCTTTATGCCAATCCGAGATCTTTGGACAATCCTAGCAAACGCGCACAAATCGAGCACTTCTCGGTGCTTATTCAATCGGTGCTCGATGCGCGCGAGCGGATCATGATCGAAGTCAATGTGCACGCATCCGTCTTGGAAAATGTTGTGAATTGCCTTCCTTGTATGCGTGAGCCAACCGTGGCACCGCTCCATGGAGATGCAGGCTATGCGGTTAAGGCTGCCGTGCCGCGCAAGGATTTACCTTCACTCATTCGCACCATTAAAGCTCAGGGCGGAACCGATATCGTTGTCTCCGAAATCGCTCAGATCGTCGCATGAACAAGCAATTATCCGCGGATCGCTCGGCTGAGATAACAAGAAAAACCAAAGAGACCGATATTTGGCTCCGCTTGGACCTTGATGGCAGTGGGGTCACTGACATCACATCAGGTATTGGCTTCCTCGACCACATGCTTGATGCACTGGGCCGGCACAGCCGAATAGATCTGACACTACAGTGCAAAGGTGATCTCCAGATTGACGATCACCATACGGCCGAGGACTGTGCTCTGGCGATCGGTATGGGGCTCGATCGGGCCCTCAGCGAGCGTCGTGGTATCAGGCGTTTCGGCTGGGCGCTCGCTCCGCTTGACGAGGCGCTGGCGCGAGCCGTTATCGATATCTCAGGTAGGCCTCATGCGGCCATTGATCTCGATCTCAAGAGGCCAATGATCGGCGGCATCGCGTCCGAGAATCTCGTGCACGTGTTTCAATCCATTGCCATGGCCGCTCGAATGACGCTCCACGTGCGCGTGCTCGAGGGCGAAAACGACCATCACAAGGTAGAAGCCGCCTTTAAGGCACTCGCGCTAGCGCTCCGTCAGGCAGTGAGCTTCGATACGCATTCCGATGTCCCGAGCACGAAGGGCGTGCTCTAAAATGAGGGACGTCGCCATTGTCGCCACAGGGACCGCCAATTTGGCATCAGTTCGCGCTGCATTTGAACGCCTTAGAGCGGACGTATCGATCGAACAAAAACCCGAGCGCGTCCTCGAGGCGGAGTTTGTCATGCTCCCGGGTGTCGGCGCATTTGGCCGATCGATGAAGTGTCTTCTCGATCATGCCCTTGCCTCCGCGCTGCGATCGAGGATCGCCGAAGAACGCCCGGTTATGGCGATCTGCGTTGGTCATCAGCTTCTCTTTGAGACGAGCGACGAGTCGCCGACGGCGCGTGGACTGGGAATCGTGCCCGGTCACGTCGGACGGTACTCGGAGTCTGTCAGAGTACCGCAGTTCGGCTGGAATAGGGTCATTCCGGAACAAGGCTGCAAACTTCTGCAGGATGGCTATGCATATTTTGCCAATAGCTATCGGGCTACGGAAGCTCATGCCTGCAATGTGGCGCTCGCTGGTCATGGCGGGCCATTTGTGGCGGGTCTTGAACGAGGCAATTTGCTGGGCTGTCAATTCCACCCCGAACTCTCCGGTGATTACGGCATGAGCCTGATCGAGCGCTGGATGGCACTCAATTCATGCTGACATCACGCATCATTCCCTGCCTCGATGTTGCCGAAGGACGGGTTGTCAAAGGAGTGCGATTTCAGGGTCTTCGTGATGCCGGTGATCCCGCGGAGCGCGCATGGCTCTATCAGGAGCAGGGTGCGGATGAGATCGTTATTCTCGATGTGGCGGCGACGCCTGAGGGACGCGGCAATCAGATCGAAACCATCGAACGTGTTCGAAGCCAGCTTTCGATACCCTTGACCGTGGGTGGTGGTGTCAGGTCGCTCGATGACGCCCAAGAATTGCTTGAGGCAGGTGCAGACAAGGTATCGGTCAATACCGCTGCAGTCGCCGATCCATCGCTGCTCACACGTATTGCTGAACATTTCGGCAGCCAATGCACCGTCCTCGCTATTGATGCAGCACGGCGCAACGGCAAGTTTGTGGTTCTCATCAAGGGTGGTCGCCAAGCTGTCGAACTTGATGCGATTGAGTGGGCCCGCGAGGCGCAGTCATTGGGAGCGGGCGAAATCTTACTCACGAGCTGGGACCGAGACGGAACGCGCTCTGGCTACGATATCGAGCTCTTGCAGGCGGTGACCCAGGCTATACATTTGCCGGTCATCGCCTCGGGCGGCGCCGACAGTGCCGATCATATCAAGGAAGCCTTCGACAATGGCGCTGATGCTGTGCTGGCGGCGTCGATCTTCCATGACGGAGATACGACGGTCGAGGCGGTCAAACAGTGGCTGCTTGATCAAGGCGTGAATGTCCGACCATGATTATTCCCTCCATCGACCTGCAAGGTGGCCACGCAGTTCAGCTAATCGGAGGCGAGGAAAAGGCCATCGATGCCGGTCCACCTGAGCCGATTGCCCGCAAGTTCTCGATTGCAGGCGAAGTTGCCGTCATCGATCTCGATGCGGCGATGGGAAAGGGCAGCAATTGGCAAACGATCTCGGAACTATGCCAAGCCTACGATTGCCGTGTCGGTGGCGGCATACGTGACCTTGAGACGGCGCGCTATTGGCTTGATAAAGGTGCCGCAAAAATCATCATCGGCACGGCCGCCAAACCCGAACTTCTCTCCGAGCTGCCGCGGGAACGGGTTTTAGCGGCATTGGATGCTCGCCATGGCGAGGTTGTTGTCGAAGGGTGGACAAAGAAAACCGGCCACAACGTGCTTGAGAGGCTAAGTGAGCTCAAGCAATATGTATCTGGCTTTCTCGTCACCTTTGTCGAGCGGGAAGGCCGTCTCGGCGGCACCGATCTCGATTTTGCCCGGGAGATTGTCAAGGCAGCCGCGCCGGCACGGGTGACGATTGCGGGCGGCGTGACGACGGGCGAAGAAATCCAAAAACTCGATGCCATTGGCGCTGATGCGCAAGTCGGCATGGCGATCTATTCGGGACGACTTCATCTCGGCGAGGCGATCGCCGCGGTCATGGCAAGTGATCGGCAAGATGGCCTGATACCCACAATGGTTTGCGACGAGCGGGGGTTCGGGCTCGGCATGTGCTTTTCGAATAGCCAATCGATTTCCGCCGCCGTTGACGAGTCGCGTGGCATCTATTGGTCGCGCCGCCGCGGACTTTGGCGAAAAGGCGAAAGTTCGGGACATACGCAGGAACTAGTCAAGATTACGCCGGACTGTGATCGCGATTGCTTGCGCTTTACAGTCAAGCAAACACCGCCTGGCTTTTGCCACCTCGATGAATGGTCTTGCTTCGGACAAGACTGGGGGCTCGGGCGACTTGAACGTCGCTTGCAATCGAGGCTTAGCGATGCGCCCGAGGGTTCCTATACAGCAAGGCTATTCAAGGACGCAGATCTCCTTGCGAGCAAGGTCATCGAGGAAGCTACGGAACTCAACGAAGCTCAAACACGCGAAGAAGTCGTACACGAGGCTGCCGATCTCATTTTCTTCACAATTTCGCGGCTCGTGAAGGAAGGTGTCAGCCTTGCCGAGATCGAGCGACATCTCGGTCGACGTGCGTTGAAAGTGACGCGACGTCACTGATCACATCGGCTTCGGCCAACGCTCTCGGCAATAAACGCCGACAATAGAAGTGGAAAACTTCGGTGCGGCTTGCATCGAGCGTCGACGCGGTTGCCAGATGGAATGCAGCGAGAACGGCGCCAAAAAGTTCAAGATACGACACGGCAACGACTTCCCGGTCCTCAACTGGGATTGATTGCAAGGTCTTCGTTGCCGATTCGAGCTTGCTGAGGGCACCAAGTAAGGCCGGTTCTGCGCACTTGTCTCGCAGGTCCTCGAACAACTCCCAGGGTAAGCGGCCATCGTTCATGGTGAGCTTGCGGCCCACCAGATCGAGCGCCTGAATGCCGTTGGTGCCCTCATAGATCGGAAGAATGCGCGCATCTCGGTAGAGCTGGGCGGCGCCCGTGCCCTCAATGTAGCCGATGCCGCCCATGACTTGAATCGCGAGGGATGTGACCTCGCAGGCGCGGTCCGTGCACCAGGCCTTGGTTATTGGCGTGAGCAATGCCGTGCGGTTTTCGGCACGCCCCCTGGCCTCGGCAAGTTGTGTTGCCTTCGCCGCATCAATGCTTGCGCAGGAGACATAGCAAAGGGCGCGCATGGCGGCAATAGAGGCCTGCATCGTGAGCAACATCCGACAGACATCGGCGTGTTCCTCGATGGCAACAGTTCGATCACCGATTCGCCCTTGAACACGATCCTGCGCATAGCTTCGAGCGAGCTGATAGGCTCTCTCGGCAATGCCAAGACCCTCAACACCCACGGCGATGCGCGCATTGTTCATCATTGTGAACATGCACCGCATTCCGGCATTTTCCTCGCCGACTAGGAAGCCTACGGCACCATGCTGGCGTCCGAACTCCATCACACAGGTCGGACTGCCACGAATGCCTAGCTTGTGTTCGAGCGTTGTGCATGAAACATCATTGGGTGCGCCCACCGAGCCATCATCGTTGGGCAAGAATTTAGGCACCAAGAAAAGAGAGATCCCCCGGCTGCCGGCGGGCGCATCTGGCAATCGCGCGAGCACGAGGTGGACAATGTTCTCGGTGAGATCATGGTCGCCATAAGTTATGTAAATCTTTTGGCCAAAGATGCCGTAGTGCCCCTCGCGGGGTTCGGCTCGGCATTTGAGGTTGCTGAGGTCCGAACCTGCCTGAGGTTCGGTGAGGCACATCGCGCCCGTCCACGTTCCATGGACGAGCTTTCTCGCATAAAGGTCTTGCTGCTTCTTCGATCCGTGGTGGAGAAGTGTTTCGGCCGCGGCCTGTGAGAGCAGGGGGCAGAGCTGGAATGCAAGATTGGCTCCATTCCAGATCTCGGTGACAGCCGCATTGAGAACCCAGGGTAACCCCTGTCCACCCCAACGTTCGGGAAAAACCAGACCGTTCCAACCACCTTCGACAAACTTGGCATACGCTTCGTTGAAACCGGTCGGCATGACAACATTGCCATTGTCGAGCCTAGCGCCCTCGCGATCACCTACGCGATTCAGCGGACACAGAACGTCGGCTGCGAACCTTCCAGCCTGCTCAAGAATGACATCAAGGGAGGAAGCGTCGATCTCCTCCCGCATTCCTGCAATCTGGCGCAAGGTGAAACGGATGTCTTCGAGTGGCGCTCGGTAGGTCGACAGAACAGTCCTCCTATGTTGACAGTAGAGAGCCGAGAGCTACCGTGTCGCGGCTTCCGCACCGGCAGTAAACCTATCTGTTCGCCACCAACGAAAGATCTGACAAATCGTGAACCACCTTGCTTCAGTTATTGACGCGGCCTTCGACGATCGAGCCAGTGTCGGTCCATCAACAACCGGTGACGTAAAGGACGCCGTGAACAGTGCCCTTGCGCTCCTGGATAGCGGAGAGGCCCGCGTGGCCGTCAAGGATGAAACTGGCTGGGTGGTCAATCAATGGCTGAAAAAGGCGGTTATCCTGTCGTTTCGTTTGAACGATATGGCAACAATGGAAGGCGGTCCCGCCGGCAGCACCTGGTGGGACAAGGTCCCCCCGAAGTTTGCGGATTGGGATAAAAAGATATTTCAGGAAGCAGGATTTCGCGCCGTTCCCAACTGCGTCGTTCTTAACTCAGCCTATATCGCGCCCGGCGTGGTGTTGATGCCAAGCTTCGTCAATCTGGCGGCCTATGTTGATAGTGGGACCATGGTCGACACTTGGGCGACAATCGGATCCTGTGCGCAGGTCGGAAAAAACTGCCATATCTCGGGAGGCGCCGGTCTCGGCGGCGTCTTGGAGCCATTGCAGGCGGAACCCGTCATCATCGAGGACAATTGTTTTGTCGGTGCACGATCCGAGGTTGTCGAAGGCGTGATAGTTGAGGAAGGCAGCGTCCTTTCGATGGGAGTCTTTATCGGTGCTTCGACCAAGATCGTGGATCGCGAGACTGGAGAGATACACCGCGGCCGTGTTCCTGCATATTCGGTGGTCGTCCCGGGCTCATTGCCGGGAAAAACCCTTCCGGATGGTAGTCCCGGACCGAGCCTCTATTGCGCCGTGATCATCAAAAAAGTGGACGAGGGGACGCGTGCCAAAACCTCGATCAACGAACTCTTGCGGGATTGATGCCTGTTGATCCGGTCGAGCTGACGCGGGCGTTGATACGTTGTCCAAGCGTAACGCCGGATGATGCCGGTACTTTTGAGTTTTTGGAGCAGGCTCTATCGCCCGTGGGCTTTGAGTGCCAGTATCTTACCTTCGGCAGTCCAGGAACTTCAGACGTCAGCAATTTCTACGCACGCTGGGGCGAGAGGGCCCCCCATTTCGCATTCGCGGGCCACGTTGATGTTGTGCCGCCAGGCAAGTCAGAGTCGTGGCTGGCTGAGACATTATCTGCTAATATAGATGTAAATGGGGCGAATATAGGCCGTGGCGCCGGCCACAAGAAAAACGG
>CAYPOV010000251.1:0-7028 GCA_964412385.1 uncultured Geminicoccaceae bacterium | reverse complement strand
GATGATCGTCATGACGTGGGGCGATGCCGTTGTCGACGAAGGTGGGACAGGTCGATAGAGCGAGCGTGGGTTGAGCGATGTAGTCGTGCGGTTTGGCTTTGTTTTTCTCAGCGAATGCCGCGCATTGCTCTTTGGTGGCACTGGGCCCCACCAGCATGCCGTAACCGCCCGAGCCATGGACAGCCTTGACGACCAGCTCGCTTAGATTGTCGAGGACGTATTGGAGATCCTCGGGTTTGGAGCACTGATAGGTCGGGACGTTTTTGAGGATTGGCTCCTCGCCCAGGTAAAAGCGCACCATGTCCGGAACGTAGGTATAGACGGCTTTGTCATCGGCGATGCCGGCACCGGGTGCATTGGCGAGGGTGACGTTGCCCTTCTTGTAGGCATCGAAAATGCCGGGCACACCCAAAGCACTGTCCGGGCGGAACACCTGAGGATCGAGGAAGTCGTCATCGATGCGGCGGTAGATGACGTCGATGCGCTTCAGGCCTTCCGTAGTGCGCATGTAGACGATGCCGTCCTCGACGATGAGATCGACGCCTTCGACGAGTTCGACACCCATCTCGTCGGCAAGAAAGGTGTGCTCGTAATAGGCACTGTTGTAGACACCGGGCGTCAGGACCACGACCGTGGGCACATCACGGCAATTAGGCGGTGCCAGCGAACTCAGCGCCGAGTGAAGCTCTTGGGGATAATGGCCGATCGGCTCGATCAGAGATCTCGAAAACAGCTCCGGAAAGAGGCGCATCATCACCTCACGGTTCTCCAGCATGTAGGAGACTCCGGACGGTGTTCGGCAATTGTCCTCGAGCACATAGAATTCTTCCGGGCCGACGCGGACCATGTCGATCCCGGCGATGTGAGTGTAGATGTCGCCTGGCACATTGACGCCGCGCATAACCTCCAAGAAGCCTTCATTGCCGTCGATCAGCGCTTCGGGGACATGGCCTGCCCGGATGATTTCGCGCTCGTGGTAGATGTCGTTGAGAAAGGCGTTGAGGGCTTTGACCCGCTGCTCGAGGCCACGCGCCAAGGTCGCCCATTCTTCGCTGTCGAGCACGCGCGGCACGATATCGAACGGGATCAGGCGTTCGGGATCTCCGCCTTCGGTATAGACCGCGAAGGTTATGCCGACTCGGCGGAACAGTAGCTCCGCCTCCTTGATCTTGTGGGTCAGAAGTTCGGGCGGGCTCTCCTTGAGCCATTCACGGACCAGCTCATATTGAAGGCGGCCACTATCGTCATAGCCACCCATTTCATCGAAGGCTTGCTTCACCATGCCTCCTGTTTATGCAACTGCGGTGCCAGATATGGGCATGAGCGAAGCTTGTGCGGTGGCGGCAAGCCCTGTCAACCATTGTCGTGGCGGGATTGGCGTTTGCGGCGATGGTTCGCGATGCCACAGGCAACAATCATCGCGATCCAGCGAGGATGGCGCTATAGTGATGATAGTTGGGTAATGTTGAGGCGATCTCCATATGAAGGGCGGATTAGGCCTACTTGGCCGGTTTTTGTTGGTTATTGTGATCTTGGTGCTTTCTTTTCGCACCATGATCTGAGCCCCGCAGCGACTGGGCGGTATCAATGAGCGAGTTTTCCAGGCGTATTGGTTCACGGGTGAAGGCGACACGTGTCACCTCATCGGGTGGCGACGGCTATCTGCCAAGTCAGGCAGGTCGTCCATGGCTTCTTTACGTCATTCCTGCATTCGTCCTGATACCGTTACTGTCTGGCATTCTGACGGGTAATGCCTCGCGAACCATCGGGTCGGTCCTGGCTTTGGGCTTGCTTATTGCCGGGGCGTTCGTGATGCGTCAGGGGCTTCAGAATGCGCTTGACTACCAAAAACGAACCTTCACCAAAGCGCCGCCACCTCTCAAGCTTGGCAGTGCGATGGCGATTGGTGCCGGCACCTTTGTGTTGAGCTATGTCGGTAACGGCGATTCGATTGTCATGGGCGCGCTCTATGGCATGATTGCCGCTGGTGGCACGGTGCTCGCCTATGGGATGGATCCCCGGGCCGACAAAGGCGTCGATGCCGACCTCGCCGAGCGCGCGGGCATCAAGACGGAAGACGTGATTACGACAATCGATGAGGCCAACGCCAAAATCAGCGCGATTGAGGAGGGTGCCACGAGGCTGCGCGGTCGAGAACTCAAAGATCGCATCGGTCGGATCGCGTCGAAAGCACGTGTTATTGTCGGCGAACTCGAAAAAGACCCTAGTGACATTCGTCGTGCTCGACGGTTTCTCGTGACCTATCTCGACGGTGCCCGCGATGTGGTCACCAAATACGGGGCACAACAGGGGCCGAGCAGCTCATCCGAGCTCACCGAGAGTTTTCGACATGTTCTCGAAACCATCGAAACGGTTTTCGAGCAGCAGGAGGCCGAGCTCAAAAAGAACGACACGCTCGACCTTGAAGTTCAAATCGATGTTCTCAAGACACAGCTCGAACGTGAGGGAGTTCACTGAGCATGAACACGACCGTGAAGACAGAATCCGAAATCGCCACGCTTCCCGTAGCGCAAGAGGAGCTGGCGGCAAACCTGCGGACAATGTCCGGCGAGCTTGCCCAGGATCTCGAGATCGATCTCGAGGGCGACAACGGCCAGAAAGTCGCAACGGCCATGGCCGAAATCGACATGACCGATACCAATTCGATCATCTTTTTCGGCACCAAGGCACAGCAGCAACTGACGCAGATCTCCGACAACATGCTCGAAGATGTCAGGACCAAAGACGCGGGTCCGGCCGGTCAGGCCCTGCAGAGCATGGTGAGCACCCTGCGCGAACTCGATTTCTCCGAGGTCAGCCCCAACGACAAGCCAGGGTTCCTCGGCCGGCTATTCGGTGCCAAGAACAAGATCATGCAATATGTCGAGCAATATGAAGATGTGCGGGGTCAGATCGATTCAATCACCAATAGCCTCGAGAAGCACAAGACCAAGCTCCTCACAGATGTCGCCAAGCTCGCCCGTCTCTACGACGCCAACCTCGACTATTTCCGCACACTCGAAGTCTATATCGCAGCAGGCCGCGCCAAGCTCAAAGAGCTCGATGACACAAAGATCCCCGAGTTAGCGCAGCATGTCGAGCAATCCGACGACGTCATCGAATCTCAGAAGCTGCGCGATTTGCGCTCAGCCCGAGATGATCTGGAACGCCGCGTTCATGATCTCTTGCTGACCCGCCAAGTGACCATGCAGTCCCTGCCAAGCATTCGCTTGGTTCAGGAGAACGACAAGTCGCTGGTGACCAAGATCAACTCGACGCTTGCCAACACGGTACCGCTGTGGCGCCAGCAATTGGCCCAGGCGATCACCATCTACCGGAGCGGGCAAGCCGCCAAGGCCACCAAGGCCGCGAGTGACCTCACCAATGAACTGCTCCAGCAAAATGCCGAAAACCTCCGCGAGGTGAACGCCACCGTGCGCGAGGAGGTAGAGCGCGGCGTGTTCGATATCCAAACCGTCAAGAAGGCCAATGACGAGTTGATCGCCACGATCGAGGACAGTCTTCGCATTGCCGATGAGGGCAAAGCGCGGCGCAAGGAAGCCGAAAGCCAGCTCACCGAGCTCGAATCCCAGCTCAAGTCATCGTTGCAAGCCGCTTCGGCGCGTCAGCAAGCCGTCCCCGGCGGCGATCAAGCCCCGGTCACAACCGGCTAGTTCGGAGACAATAACATGGCGCTCATGAGCAAGCTCTTCGGCGAATTCGTCGACGTTATCGAATGGACCGACGACAGTCCCAACACCATGGTCCAACGCTTCGAGCGCTACGGCAACGAGATCAAGTACGGTGCCAAGCTCACGGTGCGCGAATCGCAAACCGCCGTGTTCGTCAATGAAGGCGAGATCGCCGATGTCTTCGAGCCTGGCATGTACGAGCTTCGCACCGCCAATCTGCCGATTCTCTCCACCTTGCAGAGCTGGCGTCATGGCTTCGAAAGCCCGTTCAAAGCCGAAGTCTACTTCTTCAACATGCGGCGCTTCACCGATCTCAAATGGGGCACCAAGAACCCCGTGATCGTCCGCGATCCCGAGTTCGGCCCAACCCGGCTTCGCGCCTTTGGCACCTATGTCATCCGCACGGCCGATCCGGGCGTTCTCCTCAAAGAGATCGTCGGCACCGACGGCCATTTCACAACCCAAGAAATCTCCGATCAGCTCCGCAACATCATCGTTTCCCGCTTCGCCACGGTGATGGGAAGCTCCGGCATCCCGCTTCTCGATCTTGCCGCCAACTACGACCATCTGAGCGATTTCGTTACCGGCCGGATCGCCCCCGAATTCACCAATTACGGCCTCGAACTCACCAAGCTATTGGTCGAAAACGTCTCGCTTCCGCCCGAGGTCGAACAGGCGATGGACCGCCGCACCTCCATGGGTGTTGTCGGTGATCTCACCAAATACACCCAGTTTCAGGCCGCCGAAGCGATGCGGGCTGCCGCCAGCAATCCGGGCGGCGATGCCGGCGCCGGGATCGGCATGGGCATGGGCTTCGCCATGGCGAAAAACCTTGCGGGTGCCCTCACCAACGAGGCAAGCGCGAGCGCCGCACCGGCATCTTCCTCCGCACCAACGCCACCGCCCATACCTGGCGCCAAAACATTCCACGTCGCCGAAAACGGTGCCGCAACCGGTCCCTTCGATATGGCGACGCTCTCCCAACGCGCGCGTTCCGGCGGCCTTACCCGCGACACACTGGTTTGGACCGAGGGCATGGCGGGCTGGGAAAAGGCCGGCAGTATTGCCGAACTCCAATCACTCTTTGGTGCCACGCCACCGCCGATCCCCAGCAGCTAATCGAGTTTAGCACGCATGGCCGAGGGTCCCTGGGGACGCGCCCGATCAAGCGACACGTCCGTCGCATCGACGGCACCCCCACCTCCCACCAGCAAGGACGAGCATCTGAGCTGCTCGCAATGCGGGGCGGTGCTGACCTACTCGCCGGGCACGCAGACCATCGTCTGCCAGTATTGCGGCACCAGCAACACCATCGAGGACAAGCCCACCGAGATCATCGAGCACGACCTCGACATGGCGCTGGCTCATGGCGACGGCCGTGCCGAGATCGAAGAGGAGAGCCAACAGGTGACGTGCACCTCCTGTGCGGCCTCCTTCACTTTCGATCCCGATGTTCATGCGGGCTCATGCCCGTTTTGTGGCCAAGCCATCGTCACCTCGACCGGCACCCACCGGCAAATCAAGCCGGCGGCAATCTTGCCCTTTGCCATCACCGAAACCGAGGCCCGTGACGCCATCAAACGCTGGCTCAAAGGCCTGTGGTTCGCCCCCACCAAGCTCACACGCTTCGGCAAGATCGAGGGCGGCATCCATGGCGTCTACCTCCCCTACTGGACCTATGACAGCCAAACCACCACCGACTACACCGGCCAGCGCGGCGACATTTATTACGTGCCCGTCCAAGTCACCCGCGTGGTCGACGGCAAGACCGTGGTCCGCACCGAGATGGTGCAGAAAGTCCGCTGGTACCCTGCCCGCGGCCGCGTCAGCCGCTTCTTCGACGATGTCCTCGTCCTCGCAAGCGGCACCTTGCCGAGCTGGATCACCGACCGCCTGGAGCCCTGGGACCTGGGCGATCTCCGTCCCTACACCGCCCAATATGTGGCCGGGTTTCAGTCGGAGGCCTACCAGATCCAACTCAAGGACGGCTTCGACACCGCCCGGCAAAAAATGCGCGAACGCATCGCCAGCGACATCCGCCTCGACATCGGCGGTGACCTTCAAAAGATCCACCGCATGGACGTCCACCACGCAAGCCCGACCTTCAAGCACGTCCTCCTGCCGCTCTGGCTGGGTGCCGTCAAGTTCGGCAGCAAGACCTACCGCATCGCCGTCAATGCCCGCACCGGCGACGTGCAAGGCGAGCGCCCCTATAGCGTCTGGAAGATCGCCCTCGCCGTGATCTTGGGCCTAATCATCCTGGGTGGCATCGCCCTCATCGCCCAAACCCAATCTTAGTCGCAAGACAATCGGGACCGGAGAGTTTGGGCGCAGATTTCTACTGCAGATTGAGATTGGGCGGTGACGACAATCCCAGGTCAGGTTGTAGGCCGGGTGCGGGTTCGTCTGAAGGCTCGCCCGCAGGGGCTTGCGCCGCGACCGCTCGCCCGCCGATGAACATCCGAAACAGTGTGTCCTGGTCCGGCAATCCGGTCTTGGCGAGATTGTTGGCCTCTTGATAGGCCTCGATCGCCGATTGCGTGTTGGGTCCGAACTGGCCATCGACGCCACCCCCCAAATAGCCCTCATCGACCAGCTGCTGCTGCACCCGCCGCATGATCTCCCTATAAAGTGTGACACTCCGCTCGCCGACGGTTGCCCGCTCCAGCTCCGAAAGCTGCGTCAAGCGATCCTGGCCCAGGAAATTCAAGAGCTCATGCACCACGGTCGAGAGCTGATCGTCGGGAACCTGCTGGCAATGATTGTGAATCAAGAACAGCAACACTTCCGGTGACTGCCAGGGTGCCGCATCGAAGGTCTGCTCACGGAACCGGTTAAACGCCGTCAAATAGCCCTCGACCCAGCTCACAAAGATCAAAACACTCTCTTCCCGGTTCTGATAAGCCTCGCTGAAGGCCTGGCAGCGCTCCGCAGCAATCCCCTTGATGGCAAAAGCACCGTCACCATCCACGGCATGCGCCCGGCCAAAACCAGCCGCCACCACCAACCCACACAGCAAAGCCCCAAAACGCATCACTCGGCTCCAATCATTCACCCGCACTTGGCTACATGACATTCACCTGCCAAGACACAAGCCCCAGAACAATCACGACACAGCGTCACCAGCCATTCAAGCCACGCGGTTTGCCTGTTTTTGGGCTTTTCGGGCTTCGACTGCCGCTTTGCGCTCGGCCATTTCCGCCGCTTTCTGAGCCTTGCGCTCTTCCTTGGCGCGCTGCCGCTCCAAATAGCGCCGCTGCTGGCGGGTCATGGTGGGTTCGTTCATGTCAATAGGCGTTGAAGAAGGCGCAGCAGAAGAAGACCCTTGAGGAGGCA
>CAYPOV010000250.1:0-7059 GCA_964412385.1 uncultured Geminicoccaceae bacterium | reverse complement strand
CTGTTCTTAACAATCGGGAAGCAGTGTGGACGATTTTACTTCGCTGTTCATTCGATTGTCTTTACCGACAAGATAGCGCTTCGCGGGCGCTATCTCGAAGTCTAGGCAGAGAACTTCGCCAACACCATGCATATCTCGGTCTATTCCTTTACCGAGCTTGCCCGCCGCGCCGAACCTCTCATGACCGAGGGCGGCAGCCTGCTTACTCTCTCTTATTTCGGCGCCGAACGCGTCATGCCCCACTACAATGTCATGGGCGTCGCCAAGGCGGCGCTCGAAGCGAGCGTCAGGTATCTCGCCGAAGATCTCGGCAAAGGCAAAATCAGGGTCAATGCAATTTCGGCAGGCCCCGCCAAGACATTGGCCGCCTCCGGGATCGGTGATTTCCGCTATATTTTGAAATGGAATGAGTACAACTCACCGCTCAGGCGCAACACGACACTGGAAGATGTCGGCGGTGCAGCCGTCTATCTCTTGAGCGATCTCGGGTCGGGCACCACCGGCGAAATTCTGCATGTCGACGCCGGCTACCATATCGTTGGCATGAAAGCTGTCGATGCGCCTGACATCAGTGTCGTCTGATATCGGACCCGGAAGCGGCCATGGCCGGCAATAGCTTCGGCGAAGTCTTTCGCTTTACCACATGGGGTGAAAGCCATGGGGAGGCGATCGGTTGTGTCGTCGATGGCGTGCCGTCGCTGATCCCGCTTGAGGCAAGCGAAATCCAGCACTGGCTCGATCGTCGTAAACCGGGCCAATCGAAGTTCACGACCCAGCGCAAAGAGCCCGATCAGGTCGAGATCCTCTCAGGCGTGTTTGCAGGACAAACCACGGGCACGCCGATCAGCCTCGTCATTCGCAACAAAGACCAGCGCTCCAAAGACTATGGCGAAATCAGCCGGATCTATCGTCCGGCGCACGCCGATATTACCTATGATCTCAAGTATGGGATCCGGGATTATCGTGGTGGCGGAAGGTCAAGCGCGCGCGAAACCGCCATGCGTGTCGCCGCAGGCGCCATCGCTCGAAAAATCTTGGGCGAAACCATCAAGATTCGCGGCTTCATGATCCAAATGGGCGAGGATCGTGCCGATCCCGAAGCCTTCGATGAGAGCGAGATCGAGCGCAATCCCTTTTGGTGCCCCGATGCCGAAGCCGCGACACGCTGGGAGAAATCGCTCGCGCAAATCCGCAAAGACGGCTCGTCCGTCGGCGCTGTCCTCCAAGTCGAATCCTTTGGCGTGCCACCCGGCCTGGGAGAGCCGGTCTACGGCAAGCTCGATGCCGATCTCGCCCATGCCATAATGAGCATCAATGCGGTCAAAGGCGTCGAAATCGGTGATGGCTTCGCCTCGGCTAGCTTGCGCGGTGAAGAAAATGCCGACGAGATCAGGATTCGTGATGGCAAACCCCATTTTCTCTCGAACCACGCAGGCGGTGTGTTGGGCGGGATTTCTTCTGGGCAGGACATCATTGTGCGTTTCGTCGTCAAGCCGACAAGCTCGATCCTGATCCCGCAACGCACCATCACCAAAGACGGCGAGGAGACGGAGATCGCCACCCGTGGCCGTCACGACCCATGCGTCGGCATTCGTGCGGTACCTGTCGGCGAAGCCATGATGGCCTGCGTTCTCGCCGATCACTTGTTGCGTCAACGAGCCATCAAAGGGGGCTAATCTCATGAAGACGATCACATCAATCGGCCACGTCGCCATTCGCGTCAAAGACATCGATCTCACACTTGCCTTCTATCACGACAAGCTTGGCTTCGAAGAGATGTTTCGGACCGATCGGGAAGGTAAACTCTGGATCGTGTATCTGCGCATCACAGACACCCAATTTCTCGAAATCTTCCCCAATTCGGAGGGCGAGTGCGCACCTGCCGAACAGGTCGGCCCCAATCATTTCTGCCTCACCGTTTCCAATCTCGACAACGCACTCGCCGAACTCGAACAAGCCGGCGTCACGCTCTTTCGCGAGAAAAAGCGCGGCATGGATGGCAATCTTCAGGCTTGGATCCAAGACCCGGACGGCATTCGCATAGAAATCATGGAAATGGCCGAAGACGGCAAACAGGCGATTGCACTCGAGCGGCGCCGGCAAGGTCTCGCAGCCTGAGATCCCAATTGAGGTGGCGAATGACCCGTCTCGCAACGATAGGGCTCTGATAGCCCGCCTGCTCGACGTCATCGAGCTTGAGATCGCGCCGCAATCCGAAGCGGCGGTGCGTCAGGGCAACAAGATCTTTGGCGCTGCGATATTGCGAAAGTCGGACCTATCGACCGTCATCGCCGGCACCAATCACGAGACCGAAAATCCTCTCTGGCACGACGAAATTGACACCATCAAGCAATATTACGAGATGGCGAATGCCGATGAGAGCAAGCGCCATCCGCCACGAGACGGCATCTTTCTCGCGACGCACGAACCCTGCACGCTTTGCGCCTCAGCAATCGCTTGGAGTGGCTACGTCAATTTCTACGGTTTCTTCAGCCATGAAGATTCGCGCGATACGTTTCAGAGTGGCCATGATCTCAACATTCTGAAAGAGATCTACAAATTCGGGCCAGGCGAGTATGCGCGCGACAATGCCTATTGGACCGCCAACTCTATGCCCGAAATGATCCAAAGGTGCGGCGACAACAACCGCATAGTTCTCCTCGCTCGCGCCGCGCATCTGCGTGAATCCTATTCCAGATTGTCGGAAATCTACCAAGAAAACAAAGATAAAGACTCCAACATCGTGCTAACATGATGCCCAATATGACGTGGAGCGCATCGCGATGCTTTTTCGCCAACTCTTCGACAAAATTTCGAGCACCTACACCTATCTCTTGGCGAGCCGCCGTGGCGGCGAGGCGCTGCTGATCGATCCGGTCTTCGAGAACACCCAGCGCTATCTGAAACTCTTGGAAGAACTCGAGCTCAAGCTCGTCAAGGTCATCGACCCCCATATCCACGCCGATCACGTGAGTGCCATGGGCAAACTTCGCGACGCCACACGCTGTGTCACGGTGATGGGCGAACAGTCTCCGATCGACATCGTCTCGATGCGGGTTGCCGACAATGATGCCCTCACCATTGAAGGCTTGGCTCTCACCGCTCTTCACACGCCGGGCCACACCTTGGAAAGTTACAGCTTTCTCATGGATGATCGGGTGTTCACCGGCGATACGCTCTTGATCCGCGGTACCGGGCGGACGGATTTTCAATGTGGCGACCCTTACGACCAATATCACTCACTGTTCGACCGCCTGCTCAAATTGCCGGATGCGACGCTGGTCTATCCCGCCCACGATTACAAAGGCGATACCGTTAGCACCATCTTCGAGGAAAAAAGGCATAATCCGCGTTTGCAGGTGCGTTCCGCCGAAGAGTATGCGGAGATCATGAACAATCTGAAGCTCGCTAATCCGGCGATGATGGATGTCGCTGTGCCGGAAAACCTCAAAATGGGCATTCGATTGGACTTGCAGCGCAGGGTCCCCGCCGTCGATGTCGATGAACTCTTGCGGCAATGGCCCGATATCGATGGTCAGCTCGTCGATATCCGCGAGGAGGGTGAGCGCCGCCGCGAGGGCGCCATACCAGGTTCAATCCACGCTCCTTATGGTCAGTTCGATCAGTATTGCCGGCAATCGGGCCCGCTTGCCGGCGTTGCCAGGCAAGGACGTGTCCTGCTCTATTGTGCGGTGGGTGAACGCTCGACATTGGCAGTGGAAATCGCCAACGAGTTGGGCCTCGACAACATCGCCCATATCCCGGGCGGCTTTAGAGCCTGGCAGCAGGCCGGCGGCGCCGTCGAAGACGTCTAACTCGGCTATGCAAGCAACAATGGGGGCTGATCTCGATCCGGGCCGGGGGTGGTAACCGTGCCCCGTTTCAAAATGATCGCCGAAGTGCATCTCTTGGCAATCCGACAGGAGAGGATCTTGATGCTTCGCCGGTTTCAAACCGGTTGGGCCGATGGCTTCTACAGTCTCATCGCGGGACATGTCGATGGCGGTGAAACCTTCAAAGAGGCCATGATCCGCGAGGCACAAGAGGAAGCAGGCATTGTTCTCAAGGTCGAGGACCTCAGACTCGTTCACACCATGCATCGCAATTCTGATTCGGAACGTCTCTCATTGTTCTTCAAGGCCTCGATGTGGCAAGGCGAGCCGCGCAACATGGAGCCTCATAAATGCGACGACATGGACTGGTTTCACATCAATGCCCGGCCCGACAACACGGTCGCCTATGTCGATTTCGCACTCGATCGGATCGCCGACAACCAACCCTATTCCGAATTCGGCTGGTCGCAGTAGGCTCCTGGACACGTTCAACTTCCTCGAGGGAATCCCAAAATGACCGCCGAGCCAGAACATCGTAGCATCCCCCGCCTTGGTCTCGGCACTTTCGGACGTACCGGCGATGAAGGCCAAAAGGCCATGCTCGAGGGCATCGAGCTCGGCTATCGTCACCTCGACACGGCCCAGTCCTATGACACGGAAGCCGGCGTCGGCCGGGCTGTGAAGCAATCTGGCCTGCCGCGCGCCGAATTTTTCATCACCACCAAAATCGCCGATACCAACCTCACCAAGACCGACTTCCGGCCGAGCCTCGAAAAGAGTTTGGAAACTCTGGGCATGGATTATGTCAATCTCACGCTGATCCACTGGCCCTCGGCCGGCGAATTCGTGCCACTCGAGGACTACATGACCGAACTGGTTCGAGCGAAGGAGGACGGACTCACCCGGCTGATCGGTGTTTCCAACTTCACCATCGATCTGCTCGAACGCAGTGCCGCGATTATCGGCCATGGCAGGCTCGCCACCAATCAGGTCGAACTGCACCCGTTTCTGCAAAACCGAAAACTTCTAGACTCTTGCCGAAGCCAGGAGATCGCACTCACCGCCTATTTGCCACTCGCCAAAGGCCGCGTCGCCCACAATGCGCTACTCCAGCAAATCGGCGGGCGCCACAACGCCACCGCCCCCCAAATCGCCCTCGCCTTTCTGCTCCACCAAGACATCATCGCCATCCCGGCATCGAGCCAACGCGCCAATATGGAAAGCAACCTCGGCGCCCGCGATATCGTTCTAAGCGACAGCGAGATCGAAGAGATCAGGGCCCTCGATCGTGGCCAGCGTTTCGTCGATCCCGCCAAGGCGCCCGCTTGGGATTAGCTCGCATAGCTTGTGGAAAACTTGGGACAAATTTCGAATTGATCGGCAATCAGCCCACCTCTCAATCCGCATCAACCAATTGTCGACGAAGGCCATAGCTTGACATGAAACCCCTCACCCACATTCTCGAAAGCTGCCTCTACGTCGACGATCTCGATGAAAGCGAACGCTTCTACCGTGATGTCTTGGGGCTGCGCCATTGGAGCCGCAAGGCCAGCATCTTCACCTTCTTCAAGCTCGAAGGCGGCATGCTCTTGCTGTTTCGCCCCGACACAGGCGAGGCACCGAGCGAAATCCCGGCGCACGGCGCCATCGGTCCTGGCCATCTCTGTTTTTCGGCGAAGAATGACGAGCTGCCCGGGTGGCGTGAGCATCTGGAAGCCCACGGTGTCGTTATCGAACACGAACACACCTGGCCCACCGGCGGCCGCTCAATCTATTTTCGCGACCCCGCCGGCAACAGCATCGAAATCGGCTCACCCAGTATGTGGGCGTATGACGAACCTGAGTAACGAGCTTCAATCAACCAAACTGCTGCTGCGGTCGAGTGAGAGCGTAAAGCAAAACCTTGAAGGGTCTTTCAGCGTGGGGTCGGTTTGTCAGTAGGCTTCAGAGTTCATAGGGCACGACAACAGGCCCGACGCTGAGTCGTTCCACACGCGCACCGATGCCATAAGTTTGGCGGATTTGCTCAGGTGTCAGCGTCTCCCACCATGTGCCGTCTCCACGGATACGGCCGTTGTCCAAAAGCAGGATCCGGTCGCAGAAACGCGCGGCGAGCGTTAGATCATGGATCGCCACAATGGCCGTGAGCGTGCGCTCGCGGGTCAGCTCGGAAATGGTTCGCAGCGTGAAGAGTTGGTTGCGAATATCGAGCGCACTTGTCGGCTCGTCCAACACGAGAATGGGCGTTTCTTGAGCAAGTGCGCGTGCCAACAGAACAATCTGCCGTTCGCCGCCGCTGAGCTCGGACATTTGGCGAAACGCAAAGGCCTCGATTCCAAGGCGCTGCAGCACAACTCGTACGGCGGCAACGTCGCAGTCCTGCACGCTCGAGGTTAGATGCGGCGTGCGGCCCAGAAGGCAGGCTTCAAAAACCGTGATCGGAAAGACTGAACTTGCCGCCTGCGGTACATAGGCCAAGAGTTTGGCACAGCTCCGCGCGGACATGGTTTGAATGTCCCGGTCCTCGACCAAAACCTTGCCCGATCGAGGACGGATCAGCCCGAGAATGCAACGTGCCAATGTCGACTTGCCAGCACCATTCGGTCCGACCAGACCGACAACCCTTCCCGGCTCGAAACGGGCTGAAATGCCATCGAGAACCTGCGTGTCACGATAGCTGAAGCAGAGATCGTGAACCTCGAGCAGCGCAGTCATGCGAAGTACTCCCGCCGCCGCGCCAAGACGAGATGCAAGAACAATGGAACACCCATGAAGGCGACAACAATGCCGACTGGGATAATGATCGGTGTAAAGGCGAGCCTTCCAACCGTGTCCGCCGCCAGCAACAGTGCACCGCCACAGATCATCGAGAACGGAATCAGCATACGGTGATCGGCACCGATGATCAGCCTTGCGACATGCGGGCCGATCAAACCGACAAACCCGATCACCCCGGTAAAGGAAATCACCACGGCGGCCAGCATGACGGCGGCAATCATGGAAAGGATGCGAAGACGGCGAACCGATACACCCATCGACTGGGCCACTTCGTCACCGCCAGAGGTCAAGACGTTCAATGACCAGGCATTGCGCACCACCAATGGCAAGACCAGCGCAAAAACCAGGCCGACGACCATCACTTCCCGCCACACTGCACCATTTAAGCTGCCGAACGTCCAATGGACCACACGGGCGAGCTGCTCTTCGGAGGCAATGAATAGGATTG
>CAYPOV010000249.1:0-7070 GCA_964412385.1 uncultured Geminicoccaceae bacterium | reverse complement strand
ACGGACCCGATATCAGCAGGCGGCGGCGAAGATGTTTCGTTAGGCGCTCCAGCCTGGCCGAAGCATTGACGGCGGGGCCGATAACGGTGAAATCCAAGCGATCCCGGGATCCGATATTACCATACATCACATCGCCCAAATGCAATGCGATCCCATAGCCTAATTCGGTTTGTTCATTGTCCCGGCGCTTTCGATTGAGATCGCGCATATTTGCGATTGCCTCGATGGTGGCCTCATAGGCACGTGCGCAGGCGCAGCTATCGCCGTCATCAATCGGAAAAATAGCGAGCAGGCCGTCGCCCATAAACTTGAGCACCTCGCCTTGATAACGGCGAATTGGCTCGGCCATCGCATCGAAATAGTCGTTGAGCCATCCGATCACATCATCACGCGGCCAGGTTTCGGAGATCTCAGTAAAGCCGCGCAGGTCGCAGTTCCAGATCGCGGCCCGTACCGTTTCACCGCTTCCTCTTCTGATGTTGCCGTTGAGGATGGCTTCTCCAGCCCGCCCGCCAACATAGGTGTTGAGGAGGTTTTTGCTGATACGGCGATTGAGCCTCGTTTCGAATGCCATCGACAAGGCAGGGAGAAGCTCGTTGATCAGCACAAGATGATCCGTGCCAAATCCGCCGTCTGTCTTCGTGGCCCAACTTGTGCCGTGACGCCTTCCACTTGCAAACTTAAGTGCCGCCGCGACGTAGTCGACAAAGCCTTCGGATGCGAGCGTGTTGAATATGCCATATTTGTAGGGCGCAGCTTTTGGATCAAGCCGTTGCCTCAGTCCTTCGGCACCTTCGAAAATCTCACGGACAGGACTCAGCCGATAGGTTTCAGAGACTTCGGTTCCGTGCGCGAATGGGCGAAAATCTATCTCCTTGCCCTTCTCCCAGAGAACCGTCGCTCCCCAAAACTGTGGATGCAACGTCTGCAAATGTAAGGTGGCACGGTCGAGAGGGATGCCCTCCTCGACAAGGCGATCGCAAACCTCACCGAAGAGGTTGTCCAGATAGGGCTGCCCCGACGTCTCATTGACGAGCCAATCCAGTGTGTAGCTTCGCTTTGTTGGCCATAATGCCGTGAAATGCTTCATTTTGCGGTGGACGCCCCTTCGAGCTGGCGGATACGCGAGGAAGCTTCCGTCAACCGGCGTGTGGTATGGTGAAGTCTCGACGCCAATTCATGCATGATCTCGACGCCAACTTGCGGGAACTGGGTTACAAGATTGAAGAAACCATCCTTTGAGATACGCATCGTGACGAGCTTTGTCGAGGCAGCCACGGTCGCGGTTCGTGGAACATCACAAAGGATGGCGATCTCGCCGACAATGTCATGTTTTTTCAATTCTGCCACCTTCACATGACCTTCATCGCTGTCGACCAGAATGTCGGCGTTTCCCTCCAGTAAGATATAGGCGGCGTCACCGGGATCGCCCTGTTGACATACGATATCGCCAGGCAAAAACTCGAGATGTTCGCTCGTGAACGCCAGAAGTTTGAGCTTCGAAGGTTCAACCTTGGCGAACAAAGGAATACTCCTCAAGACCTCGACATCCTGTTGCAGCGTCATGGTTTACAATCCCGCTTCTTCTGGGTCATTTGATCCAGCATCGACATGGCCCTACCTTCGATTTCGTCATTAATGGGCGTCACTCTTCCTTCGTCAACTCGTGGTATAGAGTACCTTCGTGAGCCAACTCATCAGGCGTGCCAGACTCGACAATCTTGCCGCGACGCAATACCAAGACGAAATCGAAGTACCGTGCCCATCTTGGCTCATTGAGAACCCAGAAAATCGACCGGTCTCGGTACTCCTCCAGTAGATTTTGACGAATTGCAGTCTGCTCATTGGAATCCAACGGGCCCGTTGAGTCGTGCAGCACCAAAATCTCCGGCTTCTTGATGATTTGCTGTGCGATCGCGAGTTTCTGGCGCTGCGCTGCCGAAAGTCTTGTTCCGGCGCTCCCGCATTCAAACGCCAAACCTTGTGCAACAACCCGTTCTTTTAGATTGAGCCTTTCAAGTATCTCATTGAGGAGCTGACCGACACGTTGCTGCGCTTGGGCTTGCCCGTAGGCGATTTTCCCGAAGAGGATGTTCTCTTGAATCGTCAGGGCGGAGTTGTAGGCGGATGGATCGAAAAAGGCGATCGAGCCCTTCATGTCTCCTGGTAGGTTTTCTCGGAAGTCGTGGCGAGCTTCCAGTATGCGGCTCCGAAGCTCATCTTCGACGAGGCCCAGCCGATGCCTTGCGGGTATGAGTTTGAAAGGCAAGGCGAGTAGACGTTTGCCATCTTCTGCGGACATATCATCGAGCCGGTCCTGCTTTGTGCGGCTCAAGAGATTTCGATATTCCGGAAGATCGTCTGCCTGAATGAAGCTAAATTGGCGAAAATATTCGTGATCAGGCGGCAAATCTGCAAACAACTCGACCATTGTCGATGCCAGTGTGTACCCGACTTCCTGAAGTTCCCGTACGAGCCCAACTCTTTCGATCGTCGACATCACGTAGGGATGTTCAGCGAGGTTCTCCACGTCAAAGTTTTCGTCGATCGGTGTTCCGAAGAGAAGGTTTTCGCCCAGCGTCGCATTCGTGTTGTAGCGGTCCGGATCAAAAATCTCGACAAGGCGAGAAAGCCGCTCATCGTTGGAGATTCGGTCGAAGAATTCTTGTCGAGCCTTGAGAAGATTCTCACCAAGCTCTTCGTCACTCGTGGCATCAATCTGACTGCGCAAGCCAATTTGGTAAATGTCCTGCTCGAGGAGGACTAGACGCAACGTTCGAGAAGCAGCGTCGAGGCGAGACCGGGCGTCATCAAGACCAATACTCTCATAATCGGTCCATTCAGACTCAATGTCGAGTTCGGAGTTCCCGGCAAGCGCATTGTCACGAAGTCGTTTCTGCCTCTCCTCCTCCGTTTCATCACTGTCGATGATCGCGAAAGGTCGACGCTTCAAACTGTAGAACAGATTGTCCTGGATGGTTCCCGACATCACACTGCCTGGGTTGCCCACATAACCGATATGGCGAGACGTGATGGCGTCAGGAAGCCCGGTGATCTCTGTCTCCCCGACGTACTCACGTCCACTGTCTGGTGCGAGGATATTGGCCATTATCAGCGAGAGTTCTTCTTTGCCTGCTCCAGCCGGACCTATGATTGCGACGCGTTTCGGTAATTCGATCTCGAATGATAGCCCATCGAGTATTTGTTGATCGGCATCGATGGAGAAACTAAGATTGCTTGCGCGAAGCTGGCTGTCGAAGGACATGCTTATGTCGTCGCGGTCTTCTTGTCTCGCTTCTTCTATGATACCATTTGGAAAGAATTGATTGATGACCTGATCGTATTTAATTCGAACGTCCATCATTAACTGATAGTAGGCGAGAAGTTCTTTCCAAGGAGACGCCATCTTCTCGTGAGCGGTGAGAACGGCGACCAACGCACCAATAGTGACGTCTCCTTGTAAGACCAAATATCCACCAATAGAATAAAATAAGAAAGGAGCAAACTGTGCAAGAAAGTTATTGATGAATTTTATTAGAAATTTTTTCTTATATATTTTAAGTCGAATATAGTAAACAATACCGAGTTCTTTGGTAAATCTCGCGCGCTCGTATCGTGTTGCATCACTCGCCCGAATTTCTCGCACACCTTGGACGGTCTCACTGATCTTCTCCGCAAGGCGTCTGACCTGGCGAACCCGTTGTTTGCCAAGTTGATTGACCTGAGCCTGCAACTTGGGAATGACATAGGCCTGAAACGGATAGAGGCTGATTGCAGCGACGCCTAGAACTGGGTCTTGAAGAAAAGTGAAGGTCAAGATCGTCAGCAAGGTTCCGCCTTGCAACGCAACCGTTGCGTAAGCATCGCCAGCAAATCCGCCGACCGGCTCGACCTCTGCATTGATCATTTGGACCAATTCGCCCTGGCTGACACGGCGGAAGTGAGGAAGCGGAAACCGAAGGATGTGGCTATAAAGTTCGTAGCGTAAGCGCCTTAGCATGCGCTCACCGATCACCCCTTTATAGACTTGGACGAAGTATTTGATGCCGCCTGATATTAGCACGGCAATGAGGAACATTGCGCAGAGTGCCCAAAGATACTCGACTTGCGAAAGCTCGAAGCCGAAATAGTCATGCGTCGTATCCTGGCCCAACGCATCGTTGACGATCATTTTGGGCAGTTCGAACGTCGCATACAAAACCGGATACATCGCGACCGTAACGGCTACGATCAGTAACTGTTGGCGCCAGCTGTGGCGACGGATGAAGGAGAAAATTGTCGGCTGCATAGGGACCTACTCAGCAGGAGCAGCTTCTTCGCGTGATGTCTAGCGAAGACGATAGCGCGCGCAAACTCTCAAGAATTCAGGACACCTCGCTAGATGCCTTCCGGCACCACAAGTTCGTAAGCGATAATGGCCGCACCAAATGCTTTTCCGTCTCGCCGCACAGTCGCCACCTGGACACCGACAACCGCAATATGCTCGTCGCGTTTGATAAGGATGGGTGATCCCGAATCGCCAAATGTGGCGTCGCAATCGTTGAGAAGCAGACTGCCTCCCTGTGCGAAGCCAAGCGAACTGCATCCTTCGACGATTGCGGGCAGGTGAGGGCGATCTCTGCTGTAACCCACTCTGATAAGGCTATCATCGGGCCGCAGTACTGATCGGGCCTGCAATGGAATCGGCCGCACCCCCGAGACTTCGCCCAAGTCATTTACCAGCGAGAGCAGGACCCAATCCATGGTCAGATCCGTGGGTCTGCCACGGTAATCAAATTTGAGATCGGGATGCGTCTCGAAAGAGTCGGCTCTGGAATGAGCAGCATACTCTCCTTTGCGGTACCCGGCGACGAAGTGAATGAGACGAGGCGGAGTGATTCGTCCCAGTCGCCTGTTCCACAAGCAATGTGCCGCAGTCAGCACCTTGTCGCCGTCGATGAGTACCCCGGTGCAAAAGCCACCTGACTCAACATTGACGCGGCCAATGGCGTCCCAGATTTCTTCGCGCTGCATCAGCGCCTTGCGATCATCTTCTCCAACGATGCCGGGCAGGGGGTTGGCAGACGCCGCACCCGCAAAGCACGCGACGCACATCAAGAGGGTCGTAAAAAGGCTAGTGCGCTGCATCCCAACTCATCCCTTGGCCAATATCCACTACCAGGGGCACGCTCAGCGCGGCAGCATGCTCCATTCTCGATCGGATCTTGTTCAAAGCGGTGTCAGCCTCTTCCTCTGGCACCTCAAACACCAGTTCATCATGAACCTGGAGGAGCATCCGAACACCACGCAATTCTCGATCGATCATACGCTTCACCTGTATCATGGCACGCTTCATGATGTCCGCCGCAGATCCCTGGATCGGTGCATTGATCGCTTGTCGTTCCGCATATCCCCGACGGTGAGGCACTTTGGCGTGAATATCCGGAATGAAACAGCGCCGTCCGAACAGCGTCGTCACAAAGCCGTGTTCGTGAGCCTGCGCTTTGGTCCGTTCCATGTATTCCTTGATGCCCGGATATTGCTCGAAATAGGCCTCGATATAGGCCTTGGCATCGGCATGAGGGATGCCGAGGCGCTGCGCCAAACCAAAAGCGCCGATGCCGTAAATGATCCCGTAATTGATCGTCTTGGCACTGCGGCGCAGATCCGCACCGATATCGCCGACATCCTTGCCAAACATCTGCGATGCGGTCACGGCATGGATGTCCGTGTCCTTCTCGAATGCATCCTTAAGCGCTCGAATATCAGCCATATGGGCCAGCACACGCAGTTCGATCTGGGAGTAATCGGCAGATAGCAAGACGAACCCTTCGGCCGGCACAAAAGCGGCTCTGATTTTCCGGCCCTCCTCCGACCGGATGGGTATGTTCTGAAGGTTAGGTTCATTCGAACTCAAACGTCCTGTCGAGGTCGAAGCCATGGCATAGGAAGTGTGAATCCGTCCCGTATCTTCGGAAATGTCCTCGATCAGAGCGTCGGTGTAGGTGCGCGTGAGCTTCTGCATTTGCCGCCAGTCCAGGATGGTCTGAGGCAATTCGTGGCCTGACGCTGCCAATTGTTCGAGTACATCCGCACCGGTGGCGTAGGCACCGGTCTTGGTCTTTTTGGCACCGGCGATACCCATTTCGTCATAAAGGATCTCCCCGATTTGCTTCGGGGAACCGAGATTAAAGCTCCGGCCCGCGAGCTTGTGAGCCTTCTCTTCGAGTTCTCCCATCCGCGAGGTGAACTCGACCGAAAGCTTGCGTAGGGTCTCGGCATCGGCACAAATGCCAAACTGTTCCATTTCGGCCAGCACTAGTGCCAGTGGGCGCTCCAATGTCTCATAGACCGTCGCCATACGTTCACCAGTCAATCGAGGCTTCAAGTTCTCCCATAGCTTGAGCGTGACAATCGCATCCTCGCCAGCGTAGGCGGCCGCCTTATCGACCGGAACCTTGTCGAACGTGATCTGCTTCTTGCCGGAACCGCAGAGGCTCTCATAAGAAATCGTATCGTGGTCGAGATGGCGCTTGGCGAGTTCATCCATGCTATGACCGTGTGCAGCACCATCAAGGACATAGGACATCAACAAAGTGTCCTCGATCGGCTCGAGTTGGAAGCCATGCTTCGCCAAAATGCTCAAATCATACTTCAAATTGTGGCCGATCTTGAGAACGCTTGGATCACGAAGAAGAGGTCCGAGTAGCTCTCTGACCCGAGAAAGCTCCAATTGATCGCCGACGAGCTCGCCGAAATCATCGACATGGGCGATCGGAATGTAATAACCACGAGCACTCTCATAAGCGCAGGAGATGCCGACAAGATTGGCCGCGATGACGTGGAGCGAGGTGGTCTCTGTATCGATCGCCAAAAGTCCGCGCTCTCTGGAGCCGTCAATCAGTGAGTTTAACGCCTCTGGCGAGGTCACGATTTCGGTACCTGCGGCTTCTTCCGTCTCGGTTGGCTCGTTCTCGGCGAGGCCGGCCACGGATTGGACACGCTTGATGAGACTCGTAAAAGCGTTCTCCTTGAGGAACCCCATCAAGACACCATCATCAAAGCGCTGACGCGCCGCCTGCTCAAGCGTC
>CAYPOV010000248.1:0-7073 GCA_964412385.1 uncultured Geminicoccaceae bacterium | reverse complement strand
GAGGCTGGTTGGATGCAGTTGCTGTTGTTATCCATGGTCCAGTTCGTTTTTTCTCGGTTGGTGAGGTTCGATTAGGTGTCATCTGTCTGCATCTCGGCGGTGGTGGCTCGGATCTGGTTGAGCATGGCATCGGCCGTTGCGAGGGCCGCCTCGAGCGCGCTGAATCGCAAGATGAGTCTTTCTCGAAAGAGCTCCACACGCTCGTCGATCCGTGTGATATCCTGGCGATACCGGTCATTGGCCTCGTCAAGATTGTCGGCCGCGACGGTCAGGGCTCCGTCGACATCGTCGAGCACACTATCGAGATCCGTAAAGAGGCGCTCTGCGACACCACTTGTGGCCGTAGCAGTAATCGTGGCACTTCCAATGCCGCTCCAATAGAGTTCAAGACCTTCATAAACCGAATCTGCGGGTCCCTTGATGAAGTTACCTTCGATATCGGCGGCAACACCGTCAATCGTCGCCGATTCGATGACGCCATCATTGTCGCTGTCGACAATACTCACGGCAAAGCTTGTGTCGGATAGCGTATCGCCTCGCGCAAAAACTGTTAGGTCAGGAGAATCGGCCTCAAATCGGAACTCGAAAACGTTGCGAACAGTTTCGATGTTCGAAAGGAGCATCGAATCGAGTTCGTCATTGTCGATTGAGAGCCTGTTGTTGCTGTCCAGGCTAATGCCAACTGCAGCCAATGACGAGGAAGCGCCCGCACCGAGGCCCGAAACCGATCCACCAACGATGTTGGAGAGTGCGAGATCGATATTGCGCAGGGTCGTGTCGCCGAACAACACGGCGTCTTCACCCACCGTTCCCGATTCATCAATCGATCGCTGTTGATCGATGAAGTCACGGATCTCGTTGTAGCCCGAAACGAAGTCTTCGATTTTCGACTTCACGTCGCCGAGCGCCGGCTCGATATCCACGGAAACGGTGGTTTCCGTATCGGCTTGAAAGAGGTTGAAGGTAACACCTTCAATCGCGTCACTGATGGTATTCGACGTGCGCGTCACGGTAACGCCGTCCACCTTCAAGAGCGCGCTTTTCGGGGCCTGAAGGCTGTTCGCAAACGTGGCACCGCCATCGGACGAGAATCCCATATTGCTCAGGGTTGCGCTGTCGCCGCCGAGATCAATGTCAACTCCCGTTTCGTTCGCCGTCACCACCAGGCGATAGTCCGTATCCGAGACCTTGAGTACCGATGCTCTGACACTAGCATCCTCGGTCTGCGCATTGATGGCAGCACTCAAGTCGTAGATGGACATTGTACCGTCGACCGCAATCGAGGCGGCGTTGCCGCTGCCCGCGAGTCCGATCGTGATGGATTCGCTAAACGCTGTTCCGCTGTTCCAGGCGTCCGCCAAGCTCTGGCTGGAACTCGATGTCGATGCGCTCGAAAACTTGCGCGCGGCTGCGATCTGCTCGACGACAACATCGAAACTGCCATTGGCAGTGCTGTTCGAGGTGCTTATGCCCAAGAGGTCAGTTGGAGGCGTAGTTGTGCTCGAGCTGAAATAAGCCTCTTTGGTCTCAAATGCATTTTGATCGGTCCCATTCAGACCGGGCGGATTGCGGAGACTTTCGACACTCGATTGCAATTTACTCAAGAGACCACGAAGATCCGAGTAGGCTGCGATCTTCGTCTCATTGGTTGTGATCTGATTTTCAATACGCAGCGCCGGGAGCCGCTTGGCATCGGTAAGCGCTTGAACCAACGCCTCGGTGTCGAGGCCAGAACTGGTACCGCTCAATCGTGGTGCCGCACCACTCGCCGAAAGCGATCCAAAGTCGATGGATGAGGCCATGGCCCAAAGACTCCGACGAAGATCTATTGAATCAAGCGCAAACTGTGCCCAGGCTCACACGAGTTGGTTGGCACGTTCAATGGGCAGAATAGGTGATGCATCGGGTTGGCACGGACCTCGCCAATTTAGGGAGACGTGCCAACCCCGATCAATCAAGGGAAGAGCTCAAACTAGTTGAGCAGCCTCAACAGATTCTGAGGCATTTGATTGGCCTGCGCCAACATTGCGACACCTGCCTGGGTCAACACTTGAGCTGAGGTGAATTTGGTCATTTCGGCTGCCATATCGACGTCGAGCAAGGTCGATCGTGCAGCATCGAGATTCTCGATACTCGTCGCTAGGTTATCAGATACGAACTCGAACCTCGACATCTGGGCACCAAGTGTTGCCCGCGAGTCGTTCACCGAGCTGATAGCCGCATCCAAATTGTTGCTGGCGGTGGTCGCATTGCCGGAAGTGGTGATATCGCCACCATTAATACCAAGCGTCGCGGTGCGAATGTCGCCCAGCGAGAGGGAAATCGTGTCACCCGCCGAAACACCAACCTGGAAGGTCAAGCTTCCGGAACCCGCCACAGTCAACTGGCTCGTCCCACCTGCGGCAAATGTTGACGTAAAGTCGAAATTGCTCAGATTGAGCTCGATGCCAGCATTGTCGAAATCAAGGCGGCCCTCGAACACACGGTCACTTGAGCCATGGGTGAATTGCAAGGTGTCGGTGGTCGTTCCATTCGTGAGTGTGAACTGACCAAGACTCGAGCTTGCCGTGTAGGCATACGAGAGTTGGAACGTGCCCGCCGCCGCGTTGCCGCTGAGATCGGCGGTGATGCCGTTGGCATGGGTGCTGGCCGTATTGAAGATCGTGTCGGTCGCACCGGTGAAGGCAACGGCTTTGCCGTTGCTTCCATTGAGAAGCTGACTTCCATTGAAGCGCGTTTGGCCCGATATGTCGTCGACTTGCGACATCAATTGCTGATACTCACGGTCGAGAAAGGCACGCTCATTGTCAGTGACTGAGCCAGATTGGGCCTGCACCGAGAGCGCTTTCATACGCTGGAGTATATCCGAAACCTTGGCCATGCCGCCATCTGCGACCTGAAGCAGGCTTGAGGCCTGGCCGGCGTTCACAGAAGCCTGCTTGAGTGCGGTGACATCGGATTTAATCTTGGTGCCGACAGCGAGCGATGCCGCATCATCGGACGCCTTGACAATACGAGAGCCGCTCGAAAGTTTGGCGAGCGAGTTCGACGCCATTGATTGGTTCTGATTGAGATAGCGGAGAGCCGTATTCGCCGCTGTATTGGTCGTGCCCGTGAGAGCCATTTCCTTCACCCTTCTTCAAGATGTCATCGCCTAGCGGGCGATTGTGATCTGGTCTGGCAGATTGCCAAACAGCCGAGACCTGGTTCCGGCTGCGCCCTCGGCCGACAACAACCTGTGCGCCGACACCAACGCTGTTCAAGGGCGCGATGACCTATACCCAATACCCCTTAACGATTCGTGAAGAAGGTTAACGTCACAACCATGCTCGATCACCAATGGACCGAGGCCGTCAATGCATGCGATGTCCGTTCGGCACAGGACGTTCAGGCCCGATCAAGACGATATCCCCATTGTCGTCAGCAAATCCCAAAACCAGCACTTCCGAGACGGTCTTGGCGATCTGACGTGGCGGAAAGTTGACAACCGCCGCGACCTGCCGCCCGACAAGGCACGCAGGTTCGTAATGGGTCGCGATTTGAGCAGAACTCTTTTTGTGCCCAAGTTCAGGGCCGAAGTCGACGACGAGCTTAATTGCCGGCTTTCTCGCCCCTTCATTGGGTGAGGCTTCGAGGATGGTCCCCACCCGAATATCGACCTTCAGGAAATCCTCGAAACTTATGGTCATGTGGCAGGGGCGGGCTCACCGTCGCCGGGCCCCGGCTTTTCGGATCTGGAGCGCTGATATTGGCGACCTTTCATGCCCTGCTTCACCCGCTCCCAGCCCGATGCCCATTCCTCGAGCTGGCTGAGACGCTTATCGAGCTCGGCCATGGTTCGATCGAGCTCCGTGCCGTCTTCATCAACCCAGACACGCAGCACGCGGCCATAGGCCTGGATCAGGGCTGCATTCTTCGCCCAACCTTCCGGTCCGCAAGAGTAAGTGCCCGTTACCGCCAGCATCCAATCAGCCGTGCGGCCGAGATTACAGAGTGATGCCAAGGTGAGGCGCCAATTTTGCGTACGCGAGTATGAAATCTCTCTTAGGGCAGGCTTGAAAGGAACCATCGCGTCCAGGCGTTGCATGATGAGTTCGAAAAGCGCTTCCCTTGGGGAGAGTCCTTCGAGATCTTGCGCCGCTGTCGTGACCATCACGCGATCAAGATATCGAGACAGCTTTTGCAGGACCGCCTCGCCGGTGCGATAGCTTTCCATCGCCTCAATCAGGTCAATGCCACAATTCTTGGCCAATTTGCGTGAGTCGTAGCGGTCCCAGCCGTCTTCCGCGATCATCGTCAGGGCTGCGACAAGAATGTCTTTTTCGTCGAATGTAGATGTGTCCGTCATCAGATTGCCTTCGCCGAAGGATGGTTCTCTTAAAGTGAGTTAAACAAATAGGTCGGGCTTAGCCGAGCGCTCGTGAACGAACTACAGCCGCACCAACCGCCTCGCCAACGACAGGCTCCAACCCCTTCTCTCCCATGAGTATCTGAAGTGCCGCCTCGGTTGTCCCCCCGGGGCTCGTGACTTGTTGGCGAAGCGCTGCAACATCATCCGGTCGGTTGTCCATAAGCTTGGCAGCCCCGATTACAGTCTTTCTAGCAAGCTTTGAAGCAAGCTCCCGCGACAAACCTTTCGCGACACCGGCCGCCGTCAAGGCCTCGACAAAATAAAAGACATAAGCTGGGCCGCTACCCGAAACGGCCGTTACCAGATGCATGAGCTCCTCATCCTCGACCCATGCGACGTCCCCAACGGCAGCCAGCAGCCCTTCCGCGGCTTTACTTTGTTCGAGCGTAACTATTGAGTTTGCGCAGAGCACAGTTATGCCTTCGCCAATCGCCGCCGGCGTGTTGGGCATGGCGCGTACCACCGGGACGTCAGGACCAAAGGCGTGTTCGAACGTCCTAATCAACGTGCCGGCAGCGATGGAAAGCACCAGCGTGTGATCCGTGACAAACCGCTTACAGGTTGGAAGCGCGTCTGCCATTGTTTGCGGTTTGATCGCAACAACCAGAATATCCGGCTGATGCTCGATCAGGTCACAATGGTTCGCGACTTTCACGCCATGTGCAGCGTGAAGCAGTTGTCCGCGTTCGCAATCGGGCTCGACGACCGTGATGGAGGCGCCGGACCAACCTCTCTCCACCCAACCCGCTAGCATCGCACCGCCCATACGACCGCCACCCAACAAGACGAGCGAAGTCATTCAGACCATACCGGCACGCTCAGCGGATCTTCGTCTCTAGGCTTCGCCTTCGGTCTCCAGGAGTGCCGCCATCATTGCCTCTGCGGGATCTTTGCCACCCCAAATCACGAACTGAAACGCCGGATAGAAACGCTCACATTCGGTGACCGCGACATCGACAAGATCCTCGATGAGATCGGAGCTCGCCACCATGCCATCACGAAAGAGAGTGGCGTGCCTGAAGACCGGCAACATTTCCTCGGACCAAATCTCAAAATGGCCGACCCAGAGTTTCTCATTGGCCATTGCCAAAACAGCGTAGATCGATTCACGTTTCTTGACCGGCACCTTCATGTCGAGTGCACAGGAAATGTGCATAACACCGAGATCCGGATGCCAAGCGAACCACAACTTGTAGTGGCACCACTGGCCACTAATCTCAGCGGCGAGTTCTTCCTCTGTTTGCCTATGGAACGGCCAGTCATTGGCAACCGCGATCTTCTCGACGAGATCGAGTGGGTTGCTTGAAGTTTCGTGAGTTTCTGAAAGCAGCGAAGACAATTGCGTTACTCCTAGTCCGAACCAGGAAACCCTTCGGACTGAGCCTCGATAGATGCCAGAACAATGACGGTGCGAGGCCATCTACAGCCGCGTAAGGTTCGAATACATCGGTTATCGTGCCAGAAGCCATTTGGCATGACAAGCGAGGCAGACGTCACTGGAAGGACCAGCGAAAGCCTCGTTCGATTAGCGTCAAGGCTTAGAACTCTTGTCCGGGTTCGCCTCTGGCGATTGTGTCGCAGCTTTCTTGGTCGGTTTCAGGGACGCGAATTTGGCTTCGAGAGCATCGAGCCGGCTCTGAAGTGCTTCTTGTTCGAGGCGTGCCCGCTGTGCCACAGTCTTGATCGCTTCGAATTCCTCTCGCGTGACGAAGCCCATCTCGTTGGCCCAACGCTCGAATCGCTCGCGGACCCTCGTTTCCACCTCATCGCGCATACCGCCGAAGGTGTGAATGGCGCCACTCGCAACTTTGGCGAGATCATCGAAGAGACGATTGTCTGTTTGCATGGCTTTGCCCGTGAATAAGGAACTTGCTATTGATCTAACGATTCCGCTGCAGCGTTCAAGTTTCCCTCAGTGTCACGGGCATCGCATTGATCACCAGGTTGCATTGTTGCGGCCTGATCCCGCCTCGCGTAGGTGAATGGCCTTGCTGATCGGCGCTTCATCACGCCCGACTTATGGACAGACTTCGAGTTCAGATGGTCTCTATTCTTCCCGCATTCGCTTTCCCAACGATCGATCCGGTCGCGTTGCAGATCGGTCCGTTGGCGATCCGTTGGTATGCCCTCGCCTATATCGCGGGTCTTTTACTCGGATGGTGGTTGGCCCGGAGAATCGTTCGACAAGATGGCTGGTCGATGAAGGTTTCCGACGTCGACGACCTCCTCTTTTTTATGACGCTCGGCGTCATTTTCGGTGGCCGGCTGGGTTATGTGATTTTTTACAACCCGGGCTACTATCTGGACCATCCCTTGGAGATCTTCGCGGTTTGGCACGGCGGCATGTCGTTCCATGGCGGCTTGATTGGCGTTGTCGCGGCCATTCTGTTGTTTGCCCGCAATCGCCGACTTAGCCCGTTCGAAGTTGGCGACCTCACAGCAGTGGCCGCCCCCTTGGGCTTGCTGTTTGGCAGGATAGCGAATTTCATCAACGGCGAACTCTATGGCAGAGTTTCGGATGTCCCGTGGGCCATGGTCTTTCCAGGAGGCGGTCCGCTGCATCGCCATACGAGCCAGCTTTACGAGGCTTTCTTTGAGGGACTGGTTTTATTCCTCGTCATGTTGGCGTTCGTCCGCAAACGGCAATTTGTGACGCCTCACG
>CAYPOV010000247.1:0-7140 GCA_964412385.1 uncultured Geminicoccaceae bacterium | reverse complement strand
GCCTACCTGATTCGGTGATGGATACGCGTTGACCGCGACCGTCCTCTTCGCAAGGCTGTTTCAAAAGAAGCCCCGCTTTTTCAATGCGGTCGAGAAGGCGCGAGAGGCCGTATTGCGGCAGCAGCATTTGCCGCTCGATCTCGAATGGTCGCAAGCCGCGCACGGGCTCCCGTCGGAGCTCCAATAACACGTCATACCAAGACAAGGGCGGAAGATCTGCACGTTTCAGTGCGGCCTCGACATGGGAAAGCACGTGATGCTGGGCCCGAGTCAGCCGTGTCCACGCTCGGATCGTGGTGTCACTCGGTCGGTTCGTCATGACACCAAGAATAACCATCCATGCATCTGCATCAAGCTTGACATCTAAATGCGATTGCATGTAAATATCCATGCGTTTGCATGTGGAGGGTCTCATCACGCAGTCACACTTGTTGGAATTCGCCGCACTTCTCTTGCGCGTGACACCTAATCTCGCCGGCGCCACCAGGACGCATTGGGAATGGTTGGATATTCGGCTATGACAATAGCAAATAGGAAAACAAGCGTAAGCTAGGCATGTTGGCGATCGTCCAAATCTTGCTCGGGGATGGTTTCTGGGCACCTCGGTGCTCACGCCCGATCCCAAACATCATCAACAGGGAGGTTTTCGCATGAGCCAGCACTTTACACTCGTCAGCCACCATCTCTGTCCCTACGTTCAGCGCGCCGCGATAGCGATGACGGAGAAGGGGGTATCTTTCGAACGCCGCTACGTCGATCTCGCGAACAAGCCGCGTTGGTTTCTCGAAATCTCGCCATTGGGCAAGGTTCCGGTGCTTCTTGTCGACAAAAAGGCGATCTTCGAAAGCGTGGCTATTCTCGAATATCTCGAGGAGGTTTGTCCGAATCGCCTGCACCCCTCCGATCCGCTCGAGAGGGCAGAGCATCGGGCGTGGATAGAATTCGGATCATCAATCCTCAATGATATTGCGGCACTCTATAACGCTAAGGATAAAGTGATGTTCACGACAAAGTCCAAAAAAATCACTGAAAAATTTACTCAAATTGAATCCCGTCTCGAATGGGCGCCCTTCTTTACAGGAGAGCGTTTATGTTTGGTCGATGCTGTGTTCGGTCCAGTCTTTCGATATTTTGATGTCCTCGATGACTTTTTTGACGAGGACGTTTTTGCCGGTATGCCGAGACTATTGTCGTGGCGCGCGGCCCTCAAAGAGCGACCGTCGATCAAAAAGGCCGTGCCAGCCGATTACAATGCCCGCCTCCGCGGCTTTCTCGTGGCGCGCCAAAGCCATTTGTCGCGTCGGATTGAGACCTGCCTCCAATCGGAAGCTGTTTAATCTGAACACTCGCTGCAATTGTTGATTTCACATTACAGGCGCGAAAAATTAGTGTATAGGTTGAAAGAACATTGAGATTGCAGCACCTTAAGTTGTTTTGATCTATCAGCGAGTTTGCCTATGCCACCCCGCAAAAGCGAGCGGAAATCGCCCGTCGATAAACGCAAAAAAACGACCGTCTCGGACACGCTATCGGATAACGACGAGTCTATGACGGAGCTGGCTGAGGCTGCGGTGGAATTCAACACCAATCAGGGCGGACAAACACGCACGAAGATGGTTCGTGTTGTGGGCATTGGGGCCTCGGCTGGGGGGCTCGAGCCTCTCGAGCTGCTGTTTAGCGCAATGCCGACCGATTTGGGGATGGCCTACGTGGTGGTTCAGCATCTGTCCCCGGATTTTCGGAGCTTGATGGACGAACTCCTCGCTCGTCATACGACGATGCCGATCAACCGTGTTCGAGACAAGATGGTCATCGAACCCAATGCCATCTATTTGATCCCGCCACGCAAAGAAATGGTGATCCGCGGCGAAAGGCTGCTGCTCTCTGACCGCAGTCTTGACCACAATTCGCTGACACTGCCGATCGATATCTTCATGCGGTCACTTGCCGAGGCGAGAGGCGAAGATGCGATCGGCATCATTCTTTCGGGCACGGGAACCGATGGCTGCCGAGGTTCGCTGGCGATCAAGGAATCGCAGGGTTTGGTCATCGTTCAAGAACCCAAGACCGCCAAATTCGACGGTATGCCGCGCAGTGTGATCGACGCTGACGGCGCTCACGTTATCTCCTCACCGAGCGATATCCCAGCCCTGCTCAAACAATTCCTTAGCGGCACAGAGTTGCGTGACATCAACGGCAGTGATGGTACGGTCGCACTTGATCCAACTCGGCGCATTCTCGATCTCTTGCGCCGCCGCTTTGGCCCGGAATTCGGCTACTATAAGTGGGCGACGGTTTCCCGACGCATCAAGCGCCGTGCTCTGCTGAAACGTATCAATGATCTTGGCGAGTATGCTCACTTGCTCGCATCAGATGATGCCGAATTGAACGCGCTCTACAGCGACCTCCTGATTGGTGTTACGACCTTTTTCCGCGATCGCGAAGCCTTCAAAGCACTGCAACAGCATGTGATTTCCGTCTTGGCCGATCGCATGGACTCGTCGTATCAGACACGCGTCTGGGTTGCGGCTTGTGCTACAGGCGAAGAAGCCTATTCGATCGCGATGATGTTCGCCGAACATGCAAGGCTCAATCAGCAAGTCCTTAACCTCAAGATATTCGCGACCGACATTCACCAGGCCTCCCTCGAAATCGCCAGTCAGGGTCTTTACAGCGCGGACGCTTTAAGAGATCTCGATCCCGACCTCATCAGCAGGTATTTCGAGGCGGAAGGAGACCGCTACCGCATCAGCGCGCATCTGCGGCGGTTGATCGTGTTCAGCGCCCATAATCTGATCGAAGATCCACCTTTCACCCGAATGGATCTCGTCACCTGCCGCAATTTCCTCATCTATCTCGGCAGCATTGCGCAGCGCAAAGTCGTGGCTCTCTTCCATTTCGCAATGCGTGTCGGCGGTATGATGTTTTTGGGCACCAGCGAAACACCAGGGGAGCTCACCGACGAATTTGCCACGCTTGATAGCAAGTGGCGAATCTACAGTAAGAGACACGATATCAGACTTCGCGAATCGACACATCTTCTTCCATCGATCGCACCTGTAGAGGCCAACCGTCCGCGCGCCGCGATCGATCGCAGCAATGCCGTCTCAACGGGACGACAGTTGCAACCAGCCTACGATAGCATTCTTTCCAAATACGCACCTCCGGGACTGCTGATAGGACTGAACTCTGAGCTCTTGCACACATTCGGAGACGCCAATCGCTATATGAGCCTTCATTCGGGAGCCTTCAGTTCGCGGTTGCCGGATCTCATTCGCGATGAGTTGCGAATTGCAGTGACCACGGCGGTTGATCGCGTCCTCCGCCACGGGATCACGGTGGCAACCAAGGGAATACCGCTGGCACACAGCGACGACGAGAAAAGAGGGCGTGTCGATATCCAGGTTGAGCCGCTCAGCAACACCAAAGATCGCCAGCAATATGTGCTGGTGACATTTCACGAACCGGAACGGATGGATGGCTCCGAGGCCCCCGGTGCGAGTGAGCAGGGCGAAGCGGTTACTGTCGACAGCAGTGAGCTGAGTTCGGCCGTCAGTGCGCGAATTCGCCAGCTCGAGCATGATCTGCGGACCACTGAGGATAGCCTCCAGACGACGATCGAAGAACTCGAGACGAGCAATGAGGAGCTTCAAGCAACCAACGAAGAAATGATGGCATCGAATGAGGAGCTTCAAAGCACCAATGAAGAACTTCATTCTGTTAATGAAGAGCTATATACAGTAAGTGCCGAACATCAGCGAAAAATTGAAGAGTTATCACAGCTTACGCAAGACATGGATAATCTCTTGCGTTCTACAGATATCGGTACAATTTTTGTAGATACTAATTCAAGAATTCGCGAATACACGCCGGCAGTCGCGAAGACATTTAACCTCATGTCACATGATATTGGTCGGTCGATCGAACATGTGACCTATCGCTTCCACTATCCGAAACTGCATGAGCAGATCAAAGCGGTCTTAGAGACCGGCAAATCGAGTGAACATGAGGTGGAGGTCGACCAGGTCGGCTCCTTCCTCATGCGGCTCAATCCCTATCGTGATGAGCAAAAGGAAATCAGCGGGGTTGTCCTGACCCTTGTCGATATCAGCGAGACTAAACAGGCGCAGCAGGCGCTGTTGCGCGAAACGCAACGCTACGAAGCCGTCGTGCGAGACCAGGTCGAATCGATTTGCCGCTTGGACCAGGATCTCAGGATAAGTTTTGTCAACGACGCGATGTGTCGGGCCTTCGACACGCGCCGTGATAATCTGATCGGTCGCGATTTTCTCGATTTCGTGCGTGAGGATTATCGCGAAAAGGCACGCAACGACTTCAATTCTCTTAGGAAGAACCACCCTTCCTTGGTCGGGTATCCAACTGAAAACTTCGATGCAAGCGTCACCTGGACGCAATGGACCCAAAGCGCGCTCTACGATTCGCAAGGTCAAATCCTCGAATACCAGCTGGTTGGCCGGGACATCACGGCACAAAAGGCGGCTGAAAATGCGCTCATTGAGAGCCGCGAGGACGCTCGGCTCGCAGGACAACGCCTCTATGACGCGATCAGCAATACGTCCGACGGATTTGCGATTTTCGACTCAGATGGTCGATTGCAAGTCTGGAACAGTGCTTTTGACGAAGTCCATAGCAGCAAGAGAATCAAGATAGACAAGGGCGTTCGCTATTTTGAACTCGTAAGGCAGGCCATAAGAAACAATCGCTTCCTGGACAATAAAGACACCATGGAAGCCTTTAGAAAATGGGCTCGATCAGCCCCTCATGTGGATGGGCCGTTCGAAGTCGAGCGAAGCGACGGCCGTTGGCTCTCCATCGACAGTGCCGAAACCAGCGAAGGCGGCACCGTAATCATCCAAAAGGACATCACCCATGCCAAGCTCGCCCAAGACCATCTCGCCAAGAGAGCACGGCAACTCGCGCGGACCAATCAGGATCTCGAGGCCTTTGCCTTTATCGTGGCGCATGACCTCAAAACGCCGTTGCGTAACGTGCGCAGTCTCTTCGGGTTTATCGAGGAAGAATGCCGCAACACACTAAATGCACAGGGCCAGGAGTACTTCGATACCGCCAAAGACCGGCTTACCAAGATGGGCCAGATGTTGGAGGACCTACTCGCATATTCGCGCATCGGCATGGCAGAGGTCGAACTTTCCACTGTCGACACGGGAGAGTTGGTGCGCGGAATCACCAAGCTCTTCACCGAGTCAGCGCATGTTACGTTCAATATCGGTGACAATCTGCCGACGATCGAAACAGCACAGACGCCGTTGGCGACGGTAATTCGCAACCTCATCGACAATGCTATCAAGCATCATGATCGAACGCTCAAGCTCATTACAATTGAATGTGAAGAAAGTGGTGACCACTATATCTTTTCTATTGCCGACGATGGGCCTGGAATGCCCAAAGAATTACAGGATAGTATTTTTGTTCTATTCAAGACAGCAAGGAAAGGTGATGGAAATACTGGGATGGGCCTAACCATGATAAAACGCATTCTTGAGGTCCATGGCGGCGACATTGAGCTCGTGTCGAAAGCAGGCGAGCGCGGCTGTTGCTTCCGGTTCAAATGGCCCAAAGCGGTCGAGCGCGATTTGGAGACATTGAGCATGGCGGGCTAGGTTCCAACCTCCGGCTCTTTTCTCGAATGCAGCCATGGATAGCTTGATTCTCGTTGGCGTCCGGTTCAGACTGAGCGGACTAGGATAACAACATACGCCTCAAGATCGCTATAATAATGAACACAACAGCAGTCGATGCCGTGCCTCAATCCACCGATGAGGGCAAACACAAAACCGTTTTTGCAGGCGCTTTCGGTAATGTCATGGAATGGTATGACTTTGCCGTTTATGCCTATATGGCGCCTTATATCAGTAAGCTGTTCTTCCCCTCGGATGATTCTCTCACATCCTTGATGGCGACCTTCGGGGCGTTCGCCGCAGGCTATCTTTCGAGACCCTTGGGTGCGATGATCTTCGGCCATATGGGCGATAAGATCGGGCGCAAGTTCGTGCTCATGGTCTCGGTTGTGATGATGGGGCTTGCCACAACTGCCATCGGTTTCATGCCCACCTATGCCACGATCGGGGTGGCTGCCCCCATCATTCTTATCGTACTGCGGATCATCCAGGGCATCTCGGTAGGCGGCGAATACACAGGCAGTGCGACCTTCATCATCGAACACGCACCCGACGACAAGCGTGGCTTTTTCGGAAGCTGGGTGCTGGCGGGCTCGATGGCAGGTTTCCTACTCGGCTCCGCCGTGGCAACGGCTCTCACCAATCTCTTCAACGATGCCACCATGGCGGATTGGGCATGGCGCTTGCCCTTCCTCTCGGGAGCCTTGATCGCCATTTGCGGCATCCTTTTGCGTATGAATGTCGAAGAGCCGGAAGGTTCCGAAATCGAGCACGACACCTCGCCGATCATTCTGGCGTTCCGTGATCATTGGCGGGATATTCTCCGCATCATCGGCCTGTCACTGGCCGTCAATGTCGGTTTCTATATGATTTTCGTCTATGCCGTCTCCTATCTTACCGACGTCATGCATGTTTCGACGGCCAATGCCATGGATATCAATACGATCTGCATGGTCGTTTTGGTCTTCTGTCCTATCATTGCGGGCTTCATCTCTGACAAAATCGGCCGCAAGCCCGTGCTCATCTCAGGCGCCGTCCTCCTGGTTGTGCTGGCCTATCCCCTCTTCAGCCTGTTGCATCACACCGATTATATGATGATCCTGGCGGCCCAATTGGGATTTGCCATTCTCTTCTCCTGGATTTACGGCGCCAATCCCTCAACGCAGGTCGAGATCCTCTCACGGCCGGTGCGCGTCTCTGTGCTCTCGATCGGCTACAATGTCTGCATGTCGGTGTTCGGCGGCACCACGCCTCTGATTGCAACCTATTTGGTCTCGCGTACCGCCGATGATTTCGCACCTGTCTATTATCTGATCGGTGCGTCGATCTTGAGCCTGATTGCCGTGCTCACGATCCCCGAAACCGCGCGCAAACCTTTGCGCGAAGACTAGTGGATCGGCTTAGGGATATCTCTATACTGCCCTCATGGATGCGCACGCGGTCATAGAAACGCATGGGGCGGTACTCGAGCGATTGCTCG
>CAYPOV010000246.1:0-7218 GCA_964412385.1 uncultured Geminicoccaceae bacterium | reverse complement strand
TCGAGCTTCACTTGGCGACACTCCCCATGAAACTAATCTTCTCGACACCGATTTCTCGAAGTTGATCGACCCAGAGGACCAAGAGTTGGACATCAACGTCCCGCTCGGGTGCCAAAACTAGTGGCAAGTCATGGCTGTCACCAATGTGACCTTCGACTTCCTCGAAAGTGAGCGTCGCAGTGCCAAGGCGGGCCGTACCGTCGGCCAGAAGACGAAGCAATATCGGACGCGTCGTCGATGGCGCCGTCACCCCCGATCTTCGCTCTTCCAACGTCAGATGGTTGTACTGCTCGAACCGGCCAGCGAAGATAAAGAAGACAAGCAGAAGGAAGACGACATCGATCAAGGGCGTCAGCGCCAGGCGCCGCCGACGAGCCCGCCTAGTGGGTAGCGATATCGGCACGGCGGTAGCTCAGTGCGCGAGCAAGCGAATCCTCCATATCATGCCGAAGCTGATCGAGCCTCGCGTCGAACCAGCTAAACGCTGCACTTGCGGGTATCGCAACCGCAAGTCCGGCGGCCGTCGTCACCAGCGCTGTCGATATACCACCCGCAAGAACACCCGGTTCGACACGGCCGCCTGCCGCCTGCATCGCCTGAAACGCCTCGATCATACCCAAGACAGTGCCGAACAACCCCAGAAGTGGGCTCAGCGTGGCGATTGTATCGAGCATGCCGAGATGGCGATCGAGACGGGCAATCGCACTTCGCGCCTGACGCTCGAGATCGCTGTCCCGATGCGCTTCGCCGATGTCCGGCGGCGGATCGATAACTTGCTGTAGCATGCCTGCCAGAGGACTGCGGCGTCCTCGCAAAGCGGCCTCGGCACTCTGTCGATCCCCCCGTCGCCAAGCATCGAGCATCGGCTCGACAAAACTGCGATCGCCGATTCGCAAACGCCGGAACTGGATCAGTTTGGCAAGGATGATGGCAATGGCGATCAGCGACAGCATCGCCAGAATGACGATAACAACACCACCTTCTCTTAGGAGATCCAACAGCTCTGTGGCGTCGGTGGACAGATAATCCTGCCACATGACGAAAGACTATTTCCAAAATTCGCTTGTGAGCGAGGATATCTCAACGACTTCCAAACAGCTTTGACCTTCGCCTGCCGCACCGGAACAGGCAGGGACATCGTTGAGGAGAATACTGGCGATCGTGTCGCAGGCAGTTCGCGGAAATTCAAACGCCCGAACAACGGTTTTGGAAGCTGGTAAAGGACCGAGCTCGAACAACATGTGGTTGCCGATCACGCCGTCTGGCTGAAACGTGACCAGATCAAGCTCAAAGCTCTCCAGCTCGCTTCCCAGAGGATTGCTGACTTTGAGATAGGCCCGGCAGCCATCCTCGAAGCCCTCGAGCTTATTGAGCTCGATGGCGAGAGATCCACCAGCATCTTGAGCCGAAGCCCCATTCCAAGGGCTGCCCGCAACCATCACTGCCACGAAAAAAACAAGGCCGCCTATCAAGCGCATGCTTCGCTCCCTCAAATGCCTCTGTCACGTCTCTTCAGGGTGTAATTTCGACCGTAGTCCAGTTGGCGATCACCGGTCCAATCGCCGGATCGCTGATCGCCGCTCTGAGCGCGGTCAAATAGTCCGTGGCAAGCTCGGCCTCAGGCCGCGGCTCCAAAAACAGTGGCTCGAGTGTGGAGGTCACGAGGACCGTCGCCGTTCCATAGGGAGCGCTTAAACTATAGGTACGATCGCTGATCGTCTGATCCGGGCCCGCGCCTATCTGCGTTACAGCATCGGCCGGCAGCAATGTGTCGGTGCGCACCGGGTTCGGCCGGAGGTGGAAGACCTCGCCGCCCGGGTCAAAGAAATCGACCTGAATATGCCGATCCTGGGCACTGGCATTGCTGATCAGAATGATGAGGCGATCGCCGTCCTGATAGACCAAATCGGTCTCATTGAACTGCATCGGGAGTGACGCCGGGTCCATAAAGGGACCGAGCAGTGCCGTCGCCTCGCAAGCAGGCTGGGGCGTGACCGCTGTCTGGTCGTCATAGCCGGTCACACCGGGAAAATTGCGGATATTGCGGTCGAGCACGTTCTTGGTCTCGACGGAACCGACTTCGCCGATGACCGTGACGATCCCGTCGTCGCTCACGGTTTCAACAATCGACGAGCAAGGGGCAGCTTCGATGAGCCTTTGCAGAGCGGCAACATCGACACCATCGGCCTCCGGCGCGGGCTCGAGCGGCGTTTCAACGGGGGCTTCCGTTGGCGGCTCCATCGTCGGATCCTGGCTCGGCTCGTCTTGCCGGGTCCCATCTGAAGCCATCGGGTCCTGGCCCTCCTCGTCATCCATGGGCGACTCGAGTGAAGGCATCGTGTCGACAAGCTGCGTGGGACTGATGGCGAACTGATAGCCGGCATAGCCGATGCCACCGAGCCCCGCCAAAACAATCAGGACAACGGCGACCCTCTTGAGACCGCCGCCTCGGTTTTCCTTGGTTTCTCGTCGTCTCGACGCTCCTGCCCGTCTCGGAGCCGAAGCCTTGCGCCCCTTGCTGCCGAGCAAATCCAAGACGGCCTCCATATCGGCCGGACGGTCTTTGGGGTTCGGCTGGAGCATAAGCTCGAGCGGACCGCGGAGTGCCTTTGGGCAGCCTTCGAGATCGGGAATCTGCTTGCGCGCCTCGACGACCGATCCCCAACTCGTGCCCATATCGACCGGTGAGCCTCGAAGGGCCGCGGCGATCACCAGCGCAAGACTATAGACTTCGGAGCGTACCTCGACCGGATGATCGATCACGCCAAGCTGTTCCGGCGAGATATAACCATATTTTCCGGCGATATCCGTCCCGATCAGGGTCTTGGCATCCGGAGCATCGAGTTTGGCGATGCCGAAATCGATGATCGCTGCACGATCCAAATCGCCGCCGGGCAACAGGACATTGTCAGGTGACAAATCACGGTGCAGCGTGCCGGCCGCATGAACTTCAGCCAACCCTTTGGCAAGCCTGCGCAAGAGCCGTTCGCCCTCGTCGGCGGAAAGCGGCTTCTCGCGCAGGCGATCCCGAAGCGACGGGCCGTCTATGAAATCCATGACCAGAAAGGCGCGGCCATGCTCGTCCTGCAACAGCCCCTCATAATTGACGACGGCATCGTTGCGGATGCGCTTGAGAATCTCGCTCTCGCGCAAAAACATCGCACGTACCCGCTCGTCATCGACGAGATCACTCTTGATTACCTTGATCGCATTGAGATCCTGCGACAGGAGATTGCGCGCCTCATAGACATCACCCATGCCGCCACTGCCGATGAGCCTTAGGATCTCATAGGTGTGGTTGAGGACGAAGCCTTCGGGCAGATGTCCGCGCGGACGCACGGAAACGTCCAGCTGGCCGGAAAACCTTGTCGGATCTTGATCGCTCAATGGTCGCGCTTTGCGCAGAATACTCTAGTCATGCCATCCTACGAGAGGTGCGGAACCATCGCGTAACCCAGGCGACCGGAACGTCAAGACTCTTGTCATTGCGGCGCTACATCGGCTGTGTGCTAAGTCACTGATTGAACTAATGTCATGAAGCCATCATGCCACTGCATTCTGATGCCGGCCACCGATTGATGATCACTGCAACGCGTGGCGTTTCGGTTGTGCGTCAGGGACGTGTGGCGCAATCTGTCGACTGAGCGGCTTCATCCATAGGGCAGTAGGGTCCGTGTACTCATGGCGAGAAATCGAGCCATCAAGGTTAAGAGCGCTGTCGGCGATGAGCTGAAGCTTCTCAATCTCAAAGGTCGAGACGAACTCAGTCGGCCGTTTCGCTATGAACTCATCCTCTTGAGCGAGAGCGACCGACACGCGTTCCATGATCTCCTCGGTACCGATATCACCGTGACAATGAGCCACGCCGACGGTAGCGAGCGCTACTTCCACGGTCTCGTCAGCGAATTCGCTTGTGCCGGTACGGAAGGTGAGTTTGCGCGCTATCGGGCGGTGTTGCGGCCCTGGATCTGGTTCTTGTCGCGCACCCATGACTGCCGAATCTTCCAGGAAAAGAATGCGATCGAGATCGTCAAAGAAGTGTTCGGCGCCTACGGCTTTGCCGAGTTCGAAGACCGCCTCAACGGCTCCTTCAATTCACGCGAATATTGCGTGCAATATCGTGAGAGCGATTTCGCCTTTGTCAGCCGCCTGCTTGAAAGTGAGGGTGTTACGTTTTTCTTCGAGCACGAGGATGGCAAGCACACATTGGTGCTTTCGGACGGCGAGCACCAAACGGTGCCCGGCTTCGAGGAAGTGCCGTTTTTCCCCGAGAGTGATTTAGCACGGCGCGAGCGCGATCATATTTTTAGCTGGACCGCGATCTCAACAGTGCAATCGGGTGCCTACGTCCACACCTCCTACGATTTCAAAAAACCCAAAGCGGATCTCATGGCGAAGCTCGAACAGCCGATGGCACATGAGATCGCTGATGGCGAGATCTACGATTATCCGGGACCTCATATCGAGCTCGGCCACGGCGACAGCATCGCCAAGACTCGGCTTGAGGAAGAGCTCGCGCACCACCACCGTCTCAAGGGCAAAGGCACAGTCGAAGGCCTTTATGCGGGTTGCCTGTTCTCGCTTATCGACTATCCGCGCCAGGATCAAAATCGCGAATATCTGGTGATCGCGATCGAGCACGAAATCTGGGAGGATGAATACCGCAGTCGGGGTGCGCCCGAAGAGGACGATGTCTACAATTGCGAGTTCGAGGCGATGCCGAGCGACCAGCCGTTCCGTCCCGAGCGCCGCACTTATGTTCCGACGGTGCTGGGCCCCCAGACGGCTGTCGTGACCGGCCCTGCTGGCGAGGAAATCCACACCGATCAGTATGGCCGCGTCAAAGTCCAATTTCACTGGGACCGACTCAATCCCGCGGATGAGACCAGCTCCTGCTGGGTTCGTGTCTCGCAGATCTGGGCCGGCTCGGGCTATGGCTGGATCACGATTCCTCGGATCGGCCAAGAAGTCATCGTCGATTTTCTCGAAGGCGATCCGGACCAGCCCATCATCACTGGCCGCGTCTACAATGCCAATCAGATGCCGCCCTATGGCCTTCCCGCCAATGCCACCCAATCCGGCATCAAATCGAACTCATCGAAGGGTGGAGGCGGCTCCAACGAGATCCGCTTCGAGGACAAGAAGGGCGACGAGCAAGTCTATATCCATGCCGAGAAAAACCAGGACGAAGTCGTCGAGAACGACAAGACCCAGGTCGTCCATCATGATGAAACCCTGACCGTCGACAATAACCGTACGCGGATGGTAGGTGTCGATGAGAGCGTGACCATCGGCAACAAACAATCGATCCCGGTCGGCGTCAATCAGCCCATCGCTGTCGGCGCCAATCAGACGGAGACTGTGGGCAGCAATCGATCCGACAGTGTCGGCATGAACGAAACGCGGAACGTCGGCCTCGCACAGCAGATGAGTATCGGCGCGGCGCGCAATGTCTCGGTGGGGGCAGACAAAGCTCATCAAATCGGAGCCGCGGATAGCTGGGCGATCGGCGCCGCACGCTCGACCAAAATTGGTCAAGACGAGAGCCTTGACGTCGGCAACAATCGAACGACCAATATTGGCGACAATGAAAGCCTCTCGGTCGGCAAGGATCAAAGCGTCGATGTCGGCAAGACCTTCTCGCTGCAAGCCGGTGACGAGATCAGTCTAACGACAGGCAAAGCGAGCATCGTCATGAGAAAAGACGGAACCATCACGATCAAGGGCAAGGACATCAAGATCGAGGGCTCAGGCAAGATCGATGTCAAAGCCTCGCAGAACATCACCATGAAGGGTCAGAAGATCCTGCAGAACTAGGAATTTACACTATGACAGCGGATGCGATTGAAAAGACCATCAATGGTGTGGTTATTGGGGTCTTCATGGGATTTGCCGAGGGTGGCGAACCTTTGGTGGTGTTTCCCGGAAACCGCTCGAAACAAGCCATCGCCGCTAAATCGACAGCCGCACTAGGTGCTGACGATGTCGGCCGGGAAGTGGCGCTGATGTTCGAGAATGGCGACCCGGATCAGCCCTTGATCGTCGGCCGGATCGTCAAGCCCGGAAGCCAGGATGATGTGCCACTTGCGCCGAACAAGGATCACCTCGAATTGCGTGCCGATCAGGACATCACGCTTCGCTGCGGCAAGGCATCCTTGACGCTCACACGTGCCGGCAAGATTCTCTTGCGCGGCGCCTACATCTTCAGCCGCTCGACCGGCGTCAACAAGATCAAGGGCGGCTCCGTCCAGCTCAACTAGCCCAGTACTGTCATTGATGACCCTGCCCGCCCAAAAAACCATTATCCCCCACATCGTCGAGCAGCACGCCGAGGAAGCGGCATTTCTCTGGCTGTTGCGTGATGCGGCGACCGACGAGCCGCATTACGACCGCCAGGATCTGGCAAGGCTCGACGATCGGGTGGAAGCGCATATCGACGGTCTCCGGGTGGCCGGTGCCGATGGTTTCGAGATCGCCCATGCCATGCTGCAAGCCAACGAGGAGCCGGGCGAGCTCTTTGCCGCCGCTGTTTTGGCGCTGGAAAGCGGTGACACCCGCCTGATCGAACCGTTGGAAGAGATCGCGCATCACAATTTGGAAGCCCGACGAGGCTTTTTGGGTGCCATTGGCTGGCCGAAGCCGCAGCTGCTTCGCACTATCGTGAAGCGATGGCTCGAATCACCCCACGCCTTTCAACGTTTTTTAGGTCTTGTCGCCTGCTCCTGGTATCGTGCCGATCTTGGTCAGAAGTTTTCGAACTATCTCGACGATCCCGATCCCCTTGTTCAAGCGCAAGCGCTCCGTTTGAGCGGCGAGATAGGCCGCGCCGATCTCATCCCGGCGATCGAGGCAAAGCTCAGCGACGACGACGAAGATGTGAGTTTTTGGGCGGCCTGGTCCGCAGCGCTTCTGGGTCGCGGTGCCCATTCGGCCCACATTCTTCAAGCGCAGGCGGAAGCCCGCGGACGCCATGCGGACCCAGCGCTTCAGGCGGCCATTCGCGCAATGTCGCCTGCCGCCTGTCGACGCTGGTTGCGCCAACTCAATGGTGATCGCGGTCAGGCTCGAACTGTCACCCAAGGTCTTGGTCTTCTGGGCGATCCGCAATCGATCCCCTGGCTGATCGGCCGCATGTCCGATCCCGATCTTGCCCGACTTGCAGGTGAGTCCTTTTCGCTGATCACCGGCATCGATTTAGCCTACGATGATCTCGAAACC
>CAYPOV010000245.1:0-7234 GCA_964412385.1 uncultured Geminicoccaceae bacterium | reverse complement strand
GAAAAATTCCCCGCCCACCACATACGCGGCCCGCCTGGCTACAGATAGCCACCGCCGTTTGGGATTTCCCCTCCAATCATCCCAACTTCTACCAAACCCAATGTACCCACTCAAGAAAAAAACTCCGCACAAAAGTGCATACTTGGGTGGTCATGTAGCGGAAAAGCTCAATGCGTAGAGTAGGTTGAACAAAATTTAACTTGCTGGCTTCGGAAAAATTGCGCTCTTGGCCGCGTTCGGAAGTTGGGTGTGATTTGAGGCACGGTGGTCTTCTGATTTTGTCTTTGTGCATGTGATCTGGCTCACTCCCAGCGATCGATCGGTGCGGTAATCCAGGCGCGTCTCGTGGTTGAGGCGGTTCTTAAGGCAGTAATGGCATGAGCGTTGAGCAAAGCATCGCAGCGATGGGTGCGGCCCGTGTTGGCAGTAGCGGCAGCAATAACCTCTACGGCAACGCGTCTGATGATGCGATCTCCGGCGGTGCGGGCGGCAACGACCGGATCAAGACCTATCGGGGTGACGACTGGTTGCATGGCGGCTTTCGCAGCCGCTCTGACAATCCGCTCAACAATATCGATCGGGATACGCTGATCGGGGGCGTTGATGACGATGTGTTTGTCGCTATTACCGCGATCAATGCACAAGGCTGGGACGGTTACGGCTCGAGTTTTCTCGGCTCGCACGCAGATTTCGTGGCCGATTTCGGCATTGGCAACGATCAGCTCGACATCGCCTTTTGGCACGAAGATGCCGGGAATTGGAACTATACGCATGGCGGCTTTTCGCTGTTCGACAGCAATGGCGATGGCGCTGTCAACGCGCTCGATGATCATGTGAGCCAGGGTACCCGGAGTTATGGGGGGCAGACCCGGCCTACGATCACGCTCGATATCGTCGCGGCGCAAATTGATGCGGGCTATTTTACGCAAGGCGAGGCTGATGGCGGGACGCATGCGATCTCGTTGTTCGGTATCGAGCAGCTGACGGCCGCGGACTTCGTGGCCGATCGTACCGACACGGGTGGCTTTGGCGGTGCGGTGCCACCGTCGCCGCCGGTCTCACCGCCACCTGCTTCACCGCCTGTTTCGCCGCCTCCGGTTTCGCCACCGCCACCGCCGGTCTCACCGCCACCTCCGCCGCCCCCCTCAGGCGACAATGATGTGCCGAATACCGGAAAGACGTTGAACGGCACGAATGGCAAAGACTGGATCAATGGCGGTAACAGGGATGAAGTCATAAACGGCAATGGTGGTGCGGATACCATCAAGGGCCGCAGCGGTGATGACGAACTCAACGGTGGCTCCGGCCGCTACAAGGCTGACACCAATGACCGGGCCGACAAGATTTACGGCCATGCCGGCAATGACAAAATCGATGGCGGCAACGGCAACGACCAGCTCTACGGCAATTTAGGCAACGACTACATCAATGGTGGTTTGGGCGGTAACGACCGGATCGATGGAGGTTATGACAATGACCGCCTGGTCGGTGGTTTCCGCGGTCCGCAGGACACACCAGGTGCAGCGGTTGACCGGGATATTCTGATCGGCGGCGAAGGTGCCGATGTTTTCGAGCCGCGCTTTTGGATCAAGCATAATGGCTGGTCGGGCATGAACTCCGATGCCTTGGGCTCGAATGTCGATCTGATCGTCGATTTCGAGCGCGGCGTCGATAAGTTCGACACCGTGGTTTACCGTCAGACATCGAAAGGGTTCGAGTTCCATCAAGGCGGTTTCGAAGCGTTCGATACCAATAATGACGGCGTGCTGACGGCAGCCGATGCGTTCGTCTCGGTGGGCTCGTACAGCTATAAGGGCCAGGCCGAGCTTTCGATCACGCTCGATGTCGGTGCCGCTAACCTTGCGGCGGGTCGGCTTGCAGCCTCCGAGGTTGAGGCTGGACCTCACACCATGACGCTCTTCGGGATCACCTCGCTGACAGAAGACGATTTCGTGCCCACCAATCTCTACATGGGCAAATGGTCGAAGAACGCGAGCAACCTCAATGGCGATGGCAAGAACAATATGTTGGGTGCCAATGAGGGCGACACGCGGCTCGATGGCCGAGGTGGTGATGATTTGCTCGAAGGCGGTTACGGCAACGATATCTTCAATATGGGCTACACGCAGAATTCGGGGCCGGGTGCCGACATCGTCGTCGACTTCGTCCAGGGAGCTGACCGCTTGGACGGCCAGTACACGGTGGGCGGTGCTGACTTGACCTTCGATTTTGCAAGGCTCGACAGCAACGGCAATGGCGTGCTCGATAATGGTGACGATGCCGTGCGCATTCATGAAGCGGTCGCGTATCAGCCGGGTCAGGGGATCCGATCCGAGATCTCGACTTCGATCGATCTCGACGTCGCTTTCGGAGTGAGCGGCAACTGGACGGGTAACAACAGCATTACGACGATCGGTGTGACCGGGCTGACGGCAGACGATTTCGTGCATCAGGGCGATCCGCTGTATTTGGTGTGATCGAACGGTGTTGGCGTCGATTAGGGAAGTTTCGGGTCGGCTTCGGCTTGTCTGGAGCCTCGCGGCGCGCTAGGCGAGAGGCCTCAAAGAACGAGGGAGATTTCGCGATGCGCTGGCTGATGAGCGTCATGGTCGGGACCATGATGGTAGGGGCGGGTGCCCAGGCACAGACGTTGGAGAGAATCGAAGAAACCGGTGCGATCAAGCTCGGATATCGGTCCGATGCGATGCCGTTTTCTTTTACTGATCGGTCGGGTCAGGTCCGGGGCTATTCGATCGATCTCTGCAATCAAGTCGCCGACGAGGTTGCCGAGACGCTTGGCATGGATGATCTTGCGGTCGAGTTGGTCGAGGTTGGAACGGCAGATCGATTCGATGCGATCCGGGACGGGACGATCGACATTTTATGCGGGGCGACCACGGTGACGTTGGGGCGCCGCGAGAGTGTCGATTTCTCGCTGATGACGTTTGTGACAGGTGCCACCGTGCTTTACCGCGTCGATGGACCGGCCAGCTTCGAAGCGCTTGCCGGCCAGCGGATCGGTGTGCGTGGCGGAACGACGACGGAAGAGGGGCTCGAAGGGGCGCTTCAAGAGATCAATATCGAAGCCGACATCGTGCCCTTCGATGATCACGACACCGGGATCGATGCGCTAAATACAGGTGAGGTCGACGCCTATTTTGCCGATCGGGCGCTCTTGATCTTCAACTATATCGAGCGTGGGGAGCCAGCGGAACTGGTTCTGTCGAACAGGGTCTTCAGCCACGAGCCCTATGCGCTGGCGCTGGCCCATGGTGATGACGACTTCCGGCTGGTTGTGGATCGCGCGCTCAGCAATACGTTCGCCAGTGACGCCATCGAGCGCATTTATGCGGCAAGCTTCGGCAATGTGGCGCCGACGGAGTTGTTGCGGGCACTCTACCGTTTGAATTCGCTACCGAATTAGCGGGCTCAGGCGGCGAGCGAATTTCGGGCCTGCCGCCTGCTTTCGAAGATGCTCTGCGTCGGGCCGTGCCTGGATGAGCCATCGGCTTGGTAGGCGAGGCTCATCGCGACATTGGCTTTCGACCAGCTTTCGAGGGGCCGGCCTTTGGCGATCTCGAAGGCGTCGAAGCCGCAGCGCAGCATGAATTGGTATTGATCGACCAAGACATCACCGACGGCACGGATCTCGCCTTTGAAGCCAAACCGCTCGCGCAAGATCTTGGCCGAACTGTAGGCGCGGCCATCGGTGAACTTGGGGAATTCGAGTGCCACCAGCGCCAGCTGGTCCAAAAGGGGTTCGAGCTTCTCGACAGGTTCCCCGGGTCGCAGCGTGACGCCGAGGGGACCGTCGAAGGCCGAGAGGTCGGCCTCACCGAGTAGACGATCGAAGGAAACAATCGAGGCGCGGCCCGGCTCGAGTGGTGATTCGTCGTCAACGACGTGCCAGGTGTCGTCCGTGAACTCGCCATTCTTATGCAGCGGCATAAAGTGCCTCCTTGAAGGGTTGTGGGCCGATACGCCGGTAGCAATCGATGAACCGCTCACCGTCGTTCTGGCGCAATTCGAGATAGACATTGATCAGATTGTCGATGGCTTCGGGCACATCCTCTCCGGCAAAACCGGGACCGAGAATCTTACCGATTGCAGCTTGGTCGTCGGGTGCACCACCGACCGTGATCTGGTAGAATTCCTCGCCCTTCTTATCGAGACCGAGAATGCCGATATGGCCCACATGGTGATGGCCGCAGGCATTGATGCAGCCCGAGATCTTGATGTTGAGATCACCAATCTTGTGCTGCCGGTCGATATCTGAAAAGCGGTTGCTGATCGCCTGGGCAATCGGGATGGAGCGCGCAGTCGCGAGCGCACAATAATCCATGCCCGGACAGGCGATGATATCGGAGATGAGATCGAGATTGGGTGTGGCAAGTTCGGCCCCCGACAGTGCTGTCCAGACCGCATGAAGGTCCTTGGTCCTGACATTGGGAAGGACCAGATTCTGAGCATGGGAGACACGAATCTCGCCGAACGAGTAGTCGTCGGCCAGCTCCGCGACCACACGCATTTGCTCCGCAGTCGCATCGCCTGGTATCCCTCCGATCGGCTTCAACGAGACATTGACGATGCTGTATCCGTTGACTTTGTGCTGAGCGACATTGGCGCGAACCCAATCCGAGAACTGCCGGTCCTCGAACACTCTTTGGTCATGGACCGGATCGCGCGTGGGCAAGTCCTCATAAGCCGGCGGCGAGAAATAGGACTTGATCCGGGCAGTTTCTTCGGCGGCGATGGCAATGTCATGTCTGACATCACCTTTTGCATATTCCGCCTCGAGTTCCTCTTTGAATGTCTCCAATCCGAGTTCGTGAACCAGGATCTTGATCCGTGCCTTGTATTTGTTGTCACGCCGTCCGTAACGATTATAGACCCTCATGATTGCCGTGATGTAGGCGAGTAATTCGTCGGTCGGCAGGAATTCGCGCACTGTCTTGGCGATCATTGGTGTGCGGCCGAGCCCGCCGCCGACCATCACTTCGAATCCAGCTTTTCCGGCATCGTTGCGATGCATGCGAAGGCCAATGTCATGGACTCGCACGGCGGCGCGGTCGTAGGGCGCTCCGGTGATCGCGATCTTGAACTTCCGTGGCAGAAAGCTGAACTCGGGATGCAGACTGGACCATTGGCGGAGCAGCTCGCTGTAGGGCCGCGGATCTTCGATCTCATCGGCTGCGACGCCGGCCCAGTGATCGGCGGTGACGTTTCGAATACAGTTTCCCGATGTCTGGATGGCATGCATCTCGACATCGGCGAGCGCATCCAGGATGGCCGGAACGTCCTGAAGTTTCGGCCAATTGAACTGGATGTTCTGGCGTGTCGTGAAATGACCGTAGCCGCGATCATAGCGTTCGGCGATCATCGCCAACTGGCGCATTTGATCCGCTGAGAGGGTGCCATAAGGAATGGCGACACGGAGCATGTAGGCGTGGAGTTGAAGATAGAGCCCGTTCATCAGGCGCAGAGGCTTGAACTCGTCTTCGGTGAGTTCGCCCGAGATCCGTCGTGCAACTTGATCTCGAAATTGCGCGGTGCGTTCGCGCACGAAACGCGAATCGAATTCGTCATAGCGGTACATTGAGGTTATCTCCGATCTTCCGGGAGCACGGTGGGCCCCATTGCCCGGATCAGTTCGCGATTACGCGTCGGCCGGAGACTGCCGGCAGTCACGTCAACATCGATGAGATAGGGCTCAACGACGCGATTGGATTGGACATGAGCAGCGCCGACCGCTTCGAGCTTTCGTGCTTCGTCTTCGTCATTGGCCGTTTGAGCCCGAGCGACATCCCGGATCCACTGATCGTCAGCGTCAAGAAACACGACGTCCCCTGTGATGAGGTCGTTGGCGGTCAGCGCTTTTCGGCTCATGCGAGCGTCTCCACGTGACACTCGTGTGGCTCCAATTCGGCTCCACAATGCCGCGCATCGTCGAGATGATCGGTGATTTGAGCAGGTTTGGTGCCGATAAAGATGATGGCCGGCCCCTTGATCGCATGATCAATCACTGTCTCGGTAAGCCCGGAGAGCATGCCGACTGCAATCTTTTGATTGGGCAAGGTGGCATTCTCAACCAGCGTTACAGGGGTCGAGGGATCCGCTCCATTGTCCAAAAGGTGCCGCTCGATATGGGTCGCTGAGCCAACGCCCATATAGATCGCAAGAGCCTGTCCCGACTGGGCGAGCGCGCGCCAGTCATGGGTGGCAGGGCCGTCAGTGGCATGTCCGGTGAGAAGAGTCAGGCGCCGACGATCAAGTCTCTCTGTTAATGTCACTTTGGCGACAGCGGCTGAGGCCAGTGCCGCTGTGATGCCGGGTACGATTTCGACCTCGATTCCAGCCCTGCGAACAGCCTCCAGTTCCTCTGCCGCTCTCCCAAATACCAGCGGATCACCTCCCTTGAGCCGGACCACGGTTTTGCCTTGGCGCGCTTGGTCAATGAGGATTTGGCAAATCTCGCTCTGCTTAGTGGAGGGATAGCCGGGTCGCTTTCCGACATCGACCCGCTCGGCGTCGCGACGCGCCCGCTCGATGATACCCGGCCCTATGAGCCGATCATGCACGACGACATCTGCTTCCTGCAGTGTTCGAAGGGCCTTAATTGTCAAGAGATCCGGATCGCCCGGCCCGGCGCCAACGAGAATGACCTTCCCGATCCCGCTATGCTTTCTGACTTGTTCCAAGATCTCTATTTCGTCAGCTGCCGCGCCATTCGGCACCTCTTGATGGGCAATCGGTGCGCGAAAAAATCCGTCCCAAAATCTGCGGCGATCGCGTGCATCGTCAAGCATAGTGGCAACCCAAGGCCTGAGCTGGCCGGCCCTGCGCGCAATCGTGCCCAGGCCCGAAGGCAAATAGGCTTCGAGCATTTCGCGGATGCGGCGGGCCAGCACTGGAGCCGTGCCTTCGCTGCCAATGGCACAAACGATCGGATCGCGGTCGACGATCGCGGGCGTGATGAAACTGCCGAGTTCGGGCTCGTCGACAACATTAACCGGGATGCCCCGGTGTTTTGCGGTCAACGCGAGACGCTCGAGTATCTGCCGCTCGATCGAAGGCGAGGCAACAACCAAACGAATACCGTCAAGATCCGACGTATGAAACGAACGGCGGATGATCTCGATCCGTCCGCGGCGTTCGAGTCCGTCGATCTCGTCGATCACATCGGTCGCTACCACGCGGACGCAGGCTTCGGATTTGCGCAACAGCCGGATTTTTT
>CAYPOV010000244.1:0-7289 GCA_964412385.1 uncultured Geminicoccaceae bacterium | reverse complement strand
GACTTCCGGGGCAGGAGAAATCCGGCCGGCAGGTGACGTTCAATGCCGATCTGATTTACGATGTGCTGAGAAAGTTCGAGCCCGATCATGTGCTGCTCCGGGCGGCACGTGCCGAGGCGGCTTCGGGGCTCACGGACATCCGGCGTTTGTCCGATCTTCTAACCGAGGTGCAAGGACGCATCCATCATCGCACTCTAGATCGAGTGTCGCCCTTTGCGGTGGCTATCATGGCCGATATTGGCCGCGAATTCGTCGACGGCGATAGCGTCGATGCAACGCTTGATGAAGTGACGGCCGAACTCGTGGCCGAAGCCATGGGAGATGAGACCGCCCTTGAGGCATGAGCTTGAATTGGTCGGTGAGGACCTGGTTCTCGATCAAAGCGGCATTCTCTATTGGCCCGGGCAAAGAATGCTGATCGTTGCCGATCTTCATCTTGAGAAAGGCTCGGCCATGGCGCGGCGTGGAACGATGCTTCCGCCCTATGACACGCTCATGACACTTGCCAAACTCGAGAAGCTGGTGGGCGATTTTCGCCCGGCGACGGTGGTGAGCCTCGGCGACGGCTTTCATGACGGGCGCGGCTCCAAATATCTGAGTGCGGCGGTCTTCGATCGTCTGACCGAACTCATGCGACGGACGCAGTGGTGCTGGATCACCGGTAACCATGATCCGCGTGTGCCGGTCGAGCTTGGCGGTGCAGTTTGTGAAACATTGAATGTCGGTAAACTGACACTGCGCCACGAACCTTTGGGGTCGGTTGGCGAAGTTGCCGGTCATTTGCATCCGAAAGCGCGTGTGTCAGGACGCAGTCGGCGTGTTTCGCGAGCGTGCTTCGCTGCCGATGGCGAGCGTCTCTTGATGCCCGCATTCGGCTGGTATGCGGGGGGCTTGAATGTCCTCAATGACGCGGTGACATGCCTTTTCCCAAGCGGTTTTCACGCCTACCTCTTGGGTGACCGCAAGATTTACCCGCTGCCGCATCGTCAGCTTCTCGGCGAGCCCTATTGAATGTCAGGAGATTGATGGATCAAGAACCCACCATTGAAGCAGAGCAGGAACGAATCCGCGAAGAGTTCGAGTTGTTCGACGACTGGCGCGAACGGATCGAATTCATCATGGATCTGGGCCGTAGTCTGCCGCCGCTTGACGATGCTCTCAAGCAGGACATGCACAAGGTTCACGGCTGCCAAAGCCAAGTCTGGATGATTGCCGAGCCGGATGAGGAGGGCTGCCTCAATCTTCACGCCGACAGTGATGCCTTTATCGTCAAAGGCCTCATCACGCTCCTTTTGCGCCTCTATAGTCACCGTAAGCCGGAGGACATCCTCGAAAATCCTCCCACCGTGTTCGAGGAGATCGGTCTCGGCAAGAACCTCACCCCTGGCCGTTCCAACGGTCTTTATTCGATGGTCAAGAGGATCAGGGAGTTGGCGAGTGCCCAGCAGCAGGCATTAGCTTGACGCCTGCAAGGTCCTGAACAATTGCGGCAAGCGGCTGGGTCGCGGCGGCAATGGGACGCCTCCTGCCGAGTTCTTCAGGGTTCTCGAAGAGCGAAACTGAAGCGCCCGCTTCTTGGGCAATGAGCAAGCCACCGAGCACGTCCCAGCTGTTGGTGGAACTGGTGATGACGCCATCGAGGCCGCCTTGTGCCATGATCGATAGGGAAATGGCGATGGAGCCCAAACGCCGATGCTCGATCTGTCGTTCCGCGAGCCGATTGAGCGTGGCGACATAGTTGTCGATCGCCGCCTTGGGGCTATGTGCGAGGGCGATACAGGATTGATTGACGCCGCGTTCGGTGACGCGGATCGGCTGATCGTTGCGGGTGGCACCTTGCCCTTCGCGAGCGCAAAAAAGCGCGTCATGGACGGGATCATAGGTGAAGGCGAGCACCGCTTTGCTGCCTTGGGCGAATGCCAAAGCGATTCCCCAATAGGGGAGCCCGCGTAGAAAATTGGTGGTGCCGTCGATGGGATCGACGATCCAGAATTGTTCGGCGTAGTCGCCACCTTCTTCCTCGCCGACAACTGGATCGTCTCCGAAAGTTTCGGCGACGCGCTTGCGGATCAGCTCTTCGACTTCGCGATCAGCGCGGCTAACGAGGTCCTGAACACCTTTCTCTTCGATGGCGAGCTGGTCGCGGTTGATGAAGTAGTTGAGGGCAAGCGCTCCGGCTTCTCGGACGACTTCCCTGCCAAACGCATAGCGCGCGTCGAGGTCACTCGGTGTGATGCGTTGAGTCATGCGATAGTGTCTCCTGGGCTCTCGATTGTGCGAAGCGCCAGGGCAAGAGCGTCACACGGCCGGCGTCCGTCGTCTCGATCGCGCGGCTGATAGCATCCTGCTGGCCGAGGAGCACCACCAAACGCTGGGCCCGCGTCACGGCGGTATAGAGCAGGCGCCGTTGCAGCATGCGGCCGTGGTGGCGGGTGATGACAATGACCACGGCGGGATATTCCGAGCCTTGTGATTTGTGAACGGTGATGGCGTAGGCGAGGGAGAGCTGGCCGAGTTCATTGAAGCCATAGACCACAGGGCGATTGTCAATCTCGACGTCGAGCTGTTCGGCATCGTGATCGATCCGGATGATGCGGCCAATATCGCCATTACTGACCTCGCGTTGGTAGTCGTTTTCGAGCTGCATGACCTTATCGCCAAGGCCGTATCGAATGCCGCCGCGCTCGATGTGCTGGGTCGGTGTGGGGTTGATGGCGGATTGGATCAGCGTGTTGAGCTCGCGCGTGCCGGTTGGGCCCTTGTTGGTAGGGGTGATGATCTGGATGTCAAAGAGCGGATCCAGCTCGAAACGATCCGGGATTCGGTCCTTGACGAGATCGATTAGCGTCTGGTGCACTTCCTCGTGGCTTTCCGCACGAATGCCGTAGAGATCGCCGAGCTGGTCTTGGGATCGCGTGTAGACCGGAGACTGGCCTTGGCGAATGCGGTAGGCGTTGGAGACGATGCCGCTTTCGGAATCCTGCCGAAAAACCTGGCTTAGCGAGCAAACTGGCATGGCGCCCGTGGCGATGAGATCGGCCAGAACTTGGCCGGGACCCACCGAGGGCAACTGATCGGCATCGCCCACGACCAAGAGGCCCGCTGAACCAGGCAGCGCCTCGAGCGTCGCCGCAAACAGTTGAACATCGACCATCGACATCTCGTCGATCACGAGAAAGTCGCATTCGAGCGGATTTTCCCGATTGCGTCCAAAGCCACGGGCGGGATCCGCTTCAAGAAGCCGGTGGAGAGTCCAGGCCTCGCTATTGGTGCTGGCGGCAAGTCTGCGTGCAGCTCGGCCTGTGGGTGCGGCCAGTGTGACGTTGATCTTGGGCACGGTTGCCAGGGTTTCGGTAATGGCCCGAATGATGGTGGTCTTGCCCGTGCCCGGGCCACCCGTAATGATCGCGAGTTTTTGTTCGAGAGCCGTGAGGACGGCTTTCCGCTGTTCCTCGGAAAGCGTCAACTTCATCCGGGTTTCGATGTCGGACAGCGTTTTTTCCGCGCCCTCCACGCGCGCCACAGGTTTTCCGGCAGCGAGGCGATCGAGATCCTCGATGATATTGCCCTCAGCCTCATCGAGCGCCTTCAGGAAAACAAAGCTGCCATGGTCGGTTTCGTGAAGCATGAGCAGCCGTGCGCGCAGCGCCGACTGCAGCGCCTGATCGAGCTGCTCGAGTGTGGAGCCCAGAAGATCGCGCGTTCGTTCGAGCAGCCTTACGCGGTCCAATGCAATGTGCCCGTTGCTGGAGGCCTCGTTGAGCATGTGCTCGAGACCCGCGATCAAGCGCGCCTCGGCATCGTCGTCCATGCCGAGATTGAGCGCGAGGCGGTCGGCTGTGGCGAAGCCGACGCCTCGGACGCTGCGTGCGAGAATGTAGGGATCGGCCAGAATTCTGTCGGAAGCGGCACCGCCATATTGTTCGAAAATGCGCCGTGCCGTTCCCGGATTGATCCCGTGTTTCTGCAGGAAGATCAGCGTGTCTCGTGCACTGGCCTGATCCTTCCAAGCTTCGGCAATGCGTTCAGCAAGCCGGGGACCGATGCCCTCGATTTCACGAAGGCGCTCGGGCCGCCGTTCGATGACCTCAGGCAGCCTGTCGCCGAAGTGGCCGATCAGTTTCTTGGCGAGCGATCGGCCGATGCCCTTGACAGCACCCGAGGCGAGATAATCCTTGAGCGCGTCGCGCGAGCTGGGTGGCACGAGTTCGATGCTCTCGGCCTTGAATTGCCGGCCCCAAGTCCGGTCCTCGGTCCAGCCGCCATTGGCCTTGATCATCTCGCCAGGATGAGGCTCGGTCGAAACGCCGACAATCGGCACGGCGTCGCGCTGATTGGCAATGCGCGCGAGAATGACGCTATAGCCGTTGTCTTCGTTATGGAAGATAACGCGATCGACGGTGCCGGAGACGGTTTCCGTCATCGAGAGAAGGAAGCCATCGTGGAGTTGAGCGAGGCACAGCGGTCAACGCTTGCGGCCATGCCTGCCATTATCGGCCATCGAGGCGCCGCGGCCAAAGCACCAGAAAACACGCTCGAAGGCTTGCGCCGGGCCCATGACGAGGGCGCACTCTGGGTCGAGTTCGACGTCAAGCTCACCAAAGATTCCGTGCCGGTCTTGATCCATGACGAGACCTTGGACCGGACTACCAACGCTCTTGGTGCTGTAGCGGAGCGCACGTGGGACGAGCTGAAGGATATCGAGGCGGGCGTGCTTTTCGGCGAGGCCTTCAAAGGAGCCAGAATTCCAAGGTTCGAGGATGCCATTCGCCTGCTATCGGACCTCGAGATGGGTGCCAATGTCGAAATCAAGCCCTGCCCAGAGCGTGAGCGCGAGACGGCGCGGGCAACGCTCGATGTTATTCGTACGTTCTGGCCAAAAGATCGGGCGTGGCCACTGGTTTCAAGCTTCGCCATCGAAGCCATGGAGGAAGCCCGGCAGTATGGGCCGGAGTTGCCAAGAGGGCTGCTATTGACGGCGCTCCCTGAAAACTGGAGGGAGCAGCTGCTACGCTTGGAATGCACGACCATTCATCTCGACCATACAGGGCTTGGCGACGCACAACTTGATGCCTTGCTCCAAGAGCAATGGCCAGTCGCCGTTTATACGGTCAATGATGTGCCGCGCGCAGAAATGTTATTGGCGCGCGGCGTTCGCGCAGTCATCACGGATGACCCGGGCCGGCTGATCGGAGCCTTGCCGCCTCAATAATTACGCATCAGGCCGACCAGGCGGCCCTGTACTTTGACCTGGTTTGGGCCGAAGATGCGAGTTTCATAGGCTGTGTTTGCGGCCTCGAGTGCAATCGATGCCCCCTTCTTGCGAAGACGCTTGAGGGTCACTTCGCGTTCTTCGATTAACGCCACGACGATCTCGCCGTTCTCGGCGGCATCACAACGTTGGACCACGACCATATCGCCATCCAATATCCCGGCGTCGATCATCGAATCACCGACGACTTCGAGCACGAAATGTTCGCCCGCACCGCCCATCATCTGAGGGACATCGACAGCACGGGTCTTGTCTTCCAGCGCTTCGATCGGCGTGCCGGCGGCGATCCGTCCGAGGATGGGAATGCTGGTGGTACCGGTCACCCCGGTAAAGGGGAGGGGTTTCTTGCTCGCGCCGAATGCGGGCCTGAGGACGTTGGTTGCGTCAGTGGACTCCGCAGCGACCTCCGCCCCGTCGGCGTTGAAGTCAGGAAGTGCTCGCAAAATTTCCACGGCGCGCGCCCTGTAGGCGAGGCGGCGAATAAAGCCGCGCTCCTCGAGTCCAGAAATTAGACGGTGGATACCCGACTTGGATTTCAACTGGAGCGCATCCCGCATCTCATCGAACGACGGTGATATCCCGTGTTCTGCCATGTACCCATGGATAAAGTGCAAGAGCTGGCGTTGCCGCTGCGTGAGCACGCAATCTCTCCCCCGTAGGCCGGTAGTTAAGACTACCGATGTTCTACTTTGGTTCTAATTTTTGGTCAAGCGCTATTTCGACCTTTTTTTAACTATAACAGGCGATTCAATTCAACCATAGCGATAATATCGCCAACCTCTTTGCGCGCATCGAAGGGCGGCCGCACGAGTAATGCATCTGCAAGAGCGAAGGTTGCAAACATCGAGCTGTCCTGTTTTGCCGCGCTCCGAACCCAGTCGCCGTCGGATCGCTTTTCAAGGGTCGCGCGAAGATAGTCCTCACGCTCGTCATTGGCTTCGAGCGCGTTCAACAAGTGCACATTCTTGAGTGGAACTTCGGTCGGTTGCCCGAGCATTTTGGCAATAGCGGGGCGCAGAAACATAAGGCCGCAGACCGAGGCGGATACCGGATTACCAGGCAGGCCAAGCACCGGCGTGGTGCCGATTGCGCCGAACATCAGCGGTTTGCCGGGTCGCATGGCGATGCGCCAGAATTCGATCTCCAGCCCTTCTTCGGCAAGGACGGAGCGAACCAGATCATAGTCGCCTACTGATGCACCGCCTGTCGTCACAAGAAGATCGAGGCCATCGATGCTCGAGGCGGCTTCACGAAGTGATTCTGCGCGATCTTGGGCAATGCCCAGATCCACCGGCTCCGCACCCCATTTGCGGCACATCGCCGCAAGTGCGGTGGTGTTGGAGCTGACATGTTGGTGGGGTGGAGGACTGGCTCCCGGCATGCACAGCTCGTCGCCCGTAGCGAGCAACCCGATACGGGGTTTTTGCAAAACTGGAAGCCAAACATGACCCATGGTGGCGGCGAGGCCTAGGGCCTGTGGGCCGAGCTGCGCGTTTGCGCGAAGTCCTGTCCAGCCTTTCTCGAAATCGAGCCCCGCGGGGCGCACGTAGCGGCCCTGTTCGACCGCCCCGTCGAAGTGGATGCGATCGCCTTCGCGTTTGGCGTTTTCTTGGATGAGGATGGCGTCGGCGCCGTCGGGTAGTGCAGCGCCAGTAAAGATGCGGACAGTTTCTCCGCGTCGTAGTGGTCGCTCGAAAAATGTGCCGGCGCGGACTTCTCCAACATACTCGAGGGAGTTCCCTGCCACCGTATCGCCGGCTCGCACAGCATAGCCATCCATTGCCGAGACGGCGTTGGGTGGTTGAGTCCGCAAAGCTTGGAGATCTCTCGCCAGGATACGGTGGAGTGCCTCATTCAGCGTGAGCCATTCAATCCCTTGAAGAGTGAACGGCTCGAGAATTCGCGCGCGGGCCTCAGCAACGGAGATCATGAGCGATCGGCGCGGAATTCGCCTGATTTGCCGCCTGTCTTGAAGAGCAGGCGGGTTTCTTGAATGCGCATGCCGCGGTCGATGGCT
>CAYPOV010000243.1:0-7313 GCA_964412385.1 uncultured Geminicoccaceae bacterium | reverse complement strand
TGGTCTTTCGCTAGGTTCCGTGCTGCTGCTTGCCGCAATCGGCCTTGCCATCACCTTCGGCGTGATGGGCGTCATCAATATGGCGCATGGCGAAATGGTGATGCTCGGCGCCTACACCACCTTCGTCGTGCAGGAAGTCATCAGGCAAAACGCGCCGGGTCTGTTTGACGCCTCGCTCTTTATTGCAATACCTCTCGCCTTTCTCGTTGCCGGCGCCGTTGGGATTGCCATTGAACGCGGTGTGATCCGCTATCTCTATGGCCGGCCGCTGGAAACACTGCTCGCGACCTGGGGGATATCTCTCATTCTTCAGCAGGCCGTGAGGACCATATTCGGGCCGACAAATCGCGAGGTCGGCAATCCCAGTTGGATGTCGGGTGCCTTCGAACTTGGGCAACTCTCCATCACCTATAGCCGCCTTTGGACGTTTGTCTTTGCAATCCTCGTGTTCGCCGCGCTGATCGTCGTCATGAAGCGGACCGCCTTCGGCTTGCAGATGCGCGCGGTCACACAAAATCGTCGGATGGCCTCCTCCATGGGTATTGCCACGCCGAGGATTGACGCACTCACCTTTGGCCTTGGATCGGGTGTAGCAGGTCTCGCTGGCGTTGCGATATCGCAGCTCGACAATGTCAGCCCGAATCTCGGACAGGGGTACATCATCGACAGTTTCATGGTGGTCGTCTTTGGTGGGGTGGGGAACCTTTGGGGCACAATTACGGGAGCGATGACACTCGGTGTCGTCAACAAGCTCCTCGAGCCCTATGCGGGCGCTGTCTTGGGTAAGATTCTTGTCCTTGTCGGCATCATTCTCTTTATTCAAAAGCGGCCCCGTGGGCTTTTTGCTCTGCGCGGCCGGGCCGTTGAGTCTTAGCGCATGACAGGTGTCGCCTCTATCCAGCGTCGATGGCCCATCAGTGCTGTTGTCGTGCCGGCTCTGCTGATTGCTCTTGCCATCCTCGTTCCCTATCTGCATTTGCAGACAGGGCAGATCCCAACGCACTATGTCAGTCTTTTCGGCAAGTATCTGTCCTACGCGATGCTAGCCCTCAGCATCGATCTCGTTTGGGGATTTGCCGGCATCCTTTCGCTTGGCCATGGCGCTTTCTTTGCCCTCGGCGGTTATGCCATGGGCATGTATTTGATGCGCCAGATCGGAACCCGCGGCGTTTATGGGGATCCTGTCCTTCCCGATTTCATGGTGTTCTTGAACTGGCAGGAATTGCCTTGGTATTGGTATGGCTTCGACTTCTTTCCGTTCGCCATGCTGATGGTGCTTTTAGTGCCAGGTGTGGTGGCTTTTGCCTTTGGCTGGTTTGCATTCCGGTCCCGTGTCACCGGCGTCTATCTCTCGATCATCAGTCAGGCGATGACATTCGCGTTGCTGCTTGCCTTCTTCCGCAATGATATGGGGTTTGGCGGGAATAACGGCCTCACAGACTTCAAGGACATTCTGGGTTTTGACATCCAAGCGAATGGCACCAGGTCTGCCCTCTTCGCAGCGACGGCGATCGCGCTCGCATTGGCATACCTTCTATGCGTTTGGTTGACGTCTTCGAGGTTTGGCCGCGTGCTCGTCGCCATTCGCGATGCCGAAAGCCGCACGCGGTTTTGCGGTTATCGCGTAGAGCATTATAAGCTCTTCGTTTGGACCGTCTCGGCCATGCTCGCCGGCATTGGCGGTGCGCTTTACGTGCCTCAAGTCGGCATCATCAACCCTTCGGAATTCAGTCCTGCAAATTCGATCGAAGCGGTGGTTTGGGTGGCGCTTGGTGGTCGGGGGACGCTGTGGGGTGCCATTTTAGGTGGCGTCAGCGTCAATGCGCTCAAATCCTGGCTGACCGGCGCCTTTCCCGAAATCTGGCTGTTTGCGCTCGGTGGCTTGTTTATTCTGGTGACTCTGTTCCTGCCGAAGGGTATTGCGGGCCTGCTCGGCAGAATAGGTGCCATTCGCACCCGAGCAGTGCCGGCGCGTCTGCCGCGCGAGGAACCTGCCCAATGAGCGAGGGGCGAGAGATCCTTTACCTCGACGGGGTGACGGTCAGTTTTGACGGGTTTCGGGCGCTTAACGAGCTTTCCCTCATCGTCGACAAAGGCGAACTTCGTGCCATCATCGGTCCCAACGGCGCCGGCAAGACCACGATGATGGACGTGATCACGGGAAAGACTAGGCCCGACCAGGGCACTGTCCGCTATCAGGGATCGATCGATCTGACACGCCACGATGAAGCAGAGATTGCCAGGCTCGGGATCGGTCGCAAGTTTCAAAAACCGACCGTGTTCGAGAGCCACACGGTCTATGACAATCTTGAACTGGCGCTCGACGACGACCGGGGAATCGCCAACATGCTCTTCGGGCGTCTCTCGGCTGAGAAGCGACGGCAGATCGAGGAAACGCTGGATTTGATCCGACTTGGAGACGCGCGTGACCGGTTCGCAGGTGAGCTCAGCCACGGGCAAAAGCAGTGGCTCGAGATTGGCATGCTGTTGGTCCAAGACCCCAATCTCTTGCTGGTCGATGAACCCGCTGCGGGTATGACCGATTCGGAAACCGAAGCGACATCTGATCTGTTGCGCGAGATCGCCCAATCCCATTCCGTGGTGGTCGTCGAGCACGACATGGAGTTCGTCAAATCCCTGGGCACCAAGGTTTCCGTCCTCCATGAAGGTTCAGTCCTTGCCGAAGGTTCGATGGAGGATGTCCAAAAAGACGAGCGGGTCATCGAGGTCTATCTTGGGCGCTGAGACCTGACATGCTGCACGTCAAAGCCCTTGATCTACACTATGGCAAGAGCCAGACGCTCTGGGATGTCTCACTGCGCTGTCAGCCGGGCAAAATCACCTGCCTTCTGGGCCGCAATGGCGTCGGCAAGACGAGCACAATACGCGCCATTGCGGGCCAACACCCGGTGAGCGCAGGATCGGTCACATTTGACGGCAAGGATATCCAGAATGAGCCGGCCTTCGCCCGCGCCCGGCGAGGTATTGCCTTGGTGCCGCAAGGCCGCGAGATCTTCTCGCTGCTGACCGTCCGCGAGAACCTCGAGACGGGATTTGCCGTGCTGCCGTCAAAGGATCGGAATGTGCCCGATCAGGTGTTCGAGCTTTTCCCAGTGCTCAAATCCATGCTGTCGCGCCGCGGCGGCGATCTCTCGGGCGGTCAGCAGCAGCAACTCGCGATCGGGCGCGCCATGGTGATGCGTCCCAAGCTGATCATGCTGGATGAGCCGACTGAAGGCATTCAGCCCTCGATTATCAAGGACATCGCACAAGTCTTGAAGCTGCTGCGCGATCAGCTCGGCATCGCGATCCTTCTGATCGAGCAGTATTTCGAGTTCGCACAGGAACTCGCCGATGACAATCTCGTGATGGATCGCGGGCAAATCGTCCTTGAAGGTTCCGCAGCCGAATTGGATGAGGCGGAAGTACGGCGCCATCTGACCGTATGACTGCTTTGTTTCCATTTCGGAAACACGCTTTCAACGGGTTGCTGTCTCCAGATCATCAGTTCCACGTCTAAATCATGGCGTATCTACCAACCAATCATTAGGAGACATCGTCATGCGCCATCTGCTGGCTGCCACCGCATTTGTTGCCCTTGCCTCGGGGACAGCGTCTGCGACGCAAGAACGTTACGTTTTTGATCCGACCCATACCAATATCCTGTTCTTCGTAAGTCATTTCGGCTTTTCCACCATGAAGGGTGAGTTCACCGAATATGATGGCGAATTGGTGCTTGATCGCGAAAACCCTGAAAACAGCGCCATCAATGTGACCATTGAGACGGCCAGTCTCGATACCGGCCTCGAGGCCCGCGACAACCACCTCCGCAATCCCGATTTCTTCAACGTCGACGAACATCCAACCATGACCTTCGAGAGCACCGAGGTCTCGGTGGTTGACGACAACCGCGCGGAAGTCGTGGGCGAACTCACCATCCTCGGCGAAACCCAGCCGGTCTCGTTTGACGTCGAGCTCAATGGCCTCGGCGAGCTTCCGATCCCACCGCAGCCCTTCGTTGCCGGCTTCGATGCCGCGACAACCATCGACAGGACCGCATTCGGCATGGATTACGGTGCACCCGCAATCGGAACCGAGGTCGAGATCCGTATATCCACCGAGATGCATCGGCAGTAAAAGACGATGTGAAATCAGGCGGCGATTGCCCAACGCCTCGCCGCCGCATCGCTCGGAGGATGGGACATGCAGTTGACCAACAATGCACAGGCATGGGGCATCATCAGCCGCCTGTTTCACTGGATCACGGCGGTCCTGATCATCTGGGCGTTCTACCTCGGCTGGACCATGACCGAGCTCGAGGTGAGCCCGGAAATGTTCGCCCGGTACAACTTCCACAAGAGCCTCGGCCTCACCGTCCTCGCCCTTGCCATCCTCCGTCTTGTCTGGCGGCTCGCCAACAACAACCCGCTTCTCCCCGAAGGCATGACCGGCATCGAAAAGACCCTTGCCCACATCACCCATTGGGGGCTTTACGCCATCATCCTCATCATGCCCTTCAGCGGCTGGCTGCTCACCTCGGCAGGTGGCGTGCCTGTCAACTATTTCGGCCTCGGCTCCGTGCCCCTGCTCATGGACAAGAATGACGGCCTCGCCGAGATCTTCGAGCGCGTGCACGAAACCCTCTCCAATCTTCTGATCGTCCTCTTCGTCCTCCACGTATTGGGGGCACTGAAGCATCACTTCATCAACAAGGACGACACCCTGCGGCGGATGATCATGCCGTCGCGCTCATGAGGTATCTTATGCGACCAATCTTTCCGGTGCTCGGGGCTGCCCTGGCCATCGCTGGCATCAACGCCGCATTCAATGCAGCCTCGGCTGCCCAGTGGGCACTCGATCCCGACAACAGTTCCCTGATCTTTGAGGCCACCGCCATGGGCTCGACGATCGAAGGGCAATTCAACGCGTTCGAAACCGACATCACCTTCGATCCCGATGATCTCGCCTCGGCAAGCGTCGTCACGCGGATCGACATCACCAGTGTCGATATCGCCATCAAGGACGGCCCGGAGCAGCTCCAAGGCAAGGACTGGTTCGACGCCGAAACCTACCCCGAAGCCACATTCACCAGCACCGGTTTCGAGGCCAAAGGCGACAATAACTACAACGTCACAGGCGATCTCACGATCAAAGGCGTCACCGAAGCCACGGTAATGCCGGTGAGCATCATCGTCGAGGGCGACCGTGCCGGTGCCAATGGCGAGCTCTCCATCGACCGCCACACCTTCAACATCGGCGAAGGCCAGTGGTCCTCCGGCAATACGGTGGGCTCCGAAGTCATCTTCAAGCTGGTGATTGAAGCCACCCGCCAATAACGGCACAATCCCGTCCAGCGTTAAGAGGACGGTAACGTCTTCGAGGCATTGTCGACAAAGGCAGTAATCGAGAGGTTCGCCTTGGTCGGTCGTGTTCTCACTCTTGCTCTCCTCGTGATGGGCATCGCCTGGGGCGGTGCCCACATGACCCTCCGCTGGGAGGGCGTGACCGGCGGCATCGATCATCCCGCCGAAGCCGCGACGGACAGCCCTGCGTCCGGCGGCATGGCCAACGCCATTCGCATCGATCCATCCTATGGCGGCCACTATTTTCTCGAAGCCGCCGTGAACGGAACGCCGGTGCGCTTCCTGGTCGATAGCGGTGCCACGCATATCGTGCTCAGCCAGGACGATGCGCGCCGTGCCGGCTTTGCCATGCGCAATCTCCGCTACACACGCCCGGTCGCCACCGCAAACGGGCCAATCAAGCTGGCCCCTGTGCGCATCCGCGACTTCCGTGTCGGCCAGTTCCAGCTTGCCTCGATCGAGGCCATGGTCAATCCGACCGCAACCAACGTTTCCCTGCTGGGCATGACCTTCTTGAACCGCCTCCACTCTTGGGAGGTCAAACACGGGCGCCTCCAGCTCTACTGGTAAGCCTGCCTCACTCGGCATTCCCCCTTGTCCTGTAAGATCTGATCGCCACTGCCTGCGACGCTGAGCATGAGCCTTCAAAAGCGCGGCTTTGTTGCCATCGAAGTCGCACCCTGTAGGCTTTGGACCCGATACTAACCCTAACGTGTCAACCACGCGCAGGGAGGAAACGGGACGGTGAGCCTACAAACAGCCTCGCATCAAGCGGACAACAATCAATCAAGGCCGGACAATCATCGCCACGATCGCCATGCCGGCCACGGTCACACTGACAGGGACCATCACGAAGGCGGGCATTACCACGGCCTCGGCGCTCATACGCATGGTGCAAGTGAAAACCGCATCCTGATCGCCACCATCATCACCTTCGGCTTCATGATCGCCGAAGTGATCGGCGGCATCATCTCGGGCTCGCTGACGCTCCTTGCCGATGCCGCCCATATGGTGACAGACGCCATCGCCTTGGGCTTTGCTTGGTTCGCCTTTCGCGTTGCCCGCAGGCCCTCCGACGATCGCCGCACCTATGGCTTTCACCGCCTGCAAATCATTGTCGCCCTCGTCAATGGCGTCGCCCTCGTTGCCATCGCCCTGATGATCACGCTCGAAGCCATCGCGCGCTTCCAAGATCCGACCGAAGTCCTGGGCGGCACCATGCTCGTCATTGGCATCCTCGGACTTCTGGTGAACATCGTGTCATTCTTCATTCTCCAGGGCGCCGATCAGGCCAATCTCAACGTCAAGGGCGCCACCCTTCATGTCCTCGGCGATATCCTGGGCTCGGTCGCGGCCCTCGTCGCCGCACTTGTCATCATCTTCACCGGATGGCCCACGATCGATCCGATCCTCTCGATCTTCGTCAGCGTCATCATCCTCAGAAGTGCCTGGAAACTGGTCCGCGAGGCCGGCCATATCCTCATGGAGGGCACGCCGGATTGGATCAACATCGAAGCGATCCGGGCCGATCTCCGCGACCATGTCCCAGAGGTTCGGTCCATCCATCACGTGCACGCCTGGATGATCACGCCGGAACGCCCGATGATCACGCTCCATGCCCAAGTCGACACCGCGACCGACATCAACCGCACCACCAAGACCATCCGCCAAAGGCTGAAAACCCAGTTCAATCTCGACCACGCTACCATCGAGCTGGAAAAGCCGGAATTGGAAAGCTCATAAACAGCGGAACACGAACTGCCAGCAATACTTTCCGCCCATCGATGGCGGATCGCGCTCTTTGCTCGTGAGGTCTTTGTTTTCTGGGGGCTTTTTGCCCACGGTGGTGCGAGTTTGATGGAGCTCTACGCTCCGTCAAACGTCTTGCGCACCACCGATTCCATGATTGGTGGATCCTGCGCCGACAGACTTGTTTTCAAGTCTGGCGGC
>CAYPOV010000242.1:0-7325 GCA_964412385.1 uncultured Geminicoccaceae bacterium | reverse complement strand
GACGGCTGTCTTATTGCACTGCAACAATAGATTGCAAAATGGCTTTTGTTGCATGGACCACGTTGCTGCACTCGATTCCGGCCCCTTGGGATGGTTAGGAACGGGCATGTCGAAAGCGCGAGCGAAACTAACGCCAGATTGGACGAGTCACGTGAATTCGAAAAGCCTCTCCATTCACCTTGCCGCACCACGTGGATTTTGCGCTGGTGTCGATCGCGCCATCGCGATCGTAAAATCCGCTCTCGCTGAGAATGGACCGCCGATTTATGAGCGCCATGAGATCGTCCACAATCGTAATGTTGTCTCCGAACTTCGCGCGATGGGTGCGATATTTGTCGATGAATTGGACGAGGTTCCCGATAACGCTATCGTCGTTTTCTCCGCTCACGGGGTTCCGAAATCCGTCCCCGCCGAGGCCAAACGCAGACGTCTCCTTTTTGCCGACGCGACCTGTCCGCTTGTAAGCAAGGTGCACCGGGAAGTGGAACGGCATACCAGGGAAGGAAGGACCGTGCTGCTTATTGGCCATGCCGGTCATCCTGAGGTCGTAGGCACCATGGGACAAGCTCCGAATGGTACAGTCCTTCTCGTGGAAGATGAGGCTGACGCTCGTACCGTAAAGGTCGAGGACCCGAACAAGCTCGCCTATGCCACGCAGACGACGCTTTCAGTGACCGACACGGCCTCCATCATCGAGGCCCTGAAAATTCGCTTTCCCGCGATCCAAGGACCGCGATCGGAGGATATTTGCTATGCAACATCAAGTCGGCAGCGTGCCGTTGCGGTAATTGCGAAGAAGGTCGATGCCTTCTTGGTTGTGGGCTCATCCAATTCATCCAATTCAAAGCGCCTCGTCGAAGTGGCCAAGGACAACGGTTGTATCAACGCTCATCTGGTCGGTGACAGCGGAGAAATCGATTGGAAAAACTTTGATCATGTACGGTCGGTGGGCATGAGTGCAGGGGCTTCGGCTCCCGAGGTTTTGGTCCAGGAAGTCATCAAATCGTTTCGAGCACGATTTGACGTTCAGGTAGTCGAAGAAGTTATCGAAAAGGAGGATGTATTTTTCCGCTCTCCGCCGATACCTCGGCGCGCCACGCCTTCGATAGTCGCTACCACCGATCGTGGCGCCCAACGCCGCTAATGGCCGTCTACACAGAGGTCAGTTTCGAAGAGCTCGAACGGTTCCTCCTCAGCTACGATGTTGGTCGATGTATTGCTTTCAGCGGCATTCAACAGGGCGTCGAGAACTCTAACTATCTCGTCGAGACGAAGCGTGACCGTTATATACTCACACTCTATGAGCGCCGCGTTGATCCTGCAGATCTGCCATTTTTTTTAGGCCTAATGCGCCATCTGAGTGCCAACCGCATTCCTTGTCCATTGCCCGTTCCAGGGAATGACGGGGAGATCCTTCGGGAGCTCAATGGTCGCCCCGCAACCATTGTAACTTTTCTGGAAGGTGCGTCACCGAAGCGACCCACGACTGATCAGTGCCGTCTATTGGGCTCGGCTTTGGCCGACATGCACCTGGCTGCAGCAAGCTTCAAAGGGCGGCGCGCTAATGGCTTGTCGGTGCAAGCCTGGAACAGCCTGTGGCGACAATGTGAAGAACACAGGGGTTCGATTACCGATTCCCATCGCCGTGAAATCGCCGCCGAAGTCGATGACGTGATCGCCAACTGGCCGAAAGCATTGCCTCAAGGCATCATTCATGCCGACCTCTTTCCCGACAATGTGTTCTTTCAAGGCGACAATCTCACAGGAATCATCGACTTCTATTTTGCCTGCAGCGACTTTGTCGCCTACGATTTGGCGATCTGCATGAATGCTTGGTGTTTTGAGAGCCGGGCTGAGTTCAACATCACCAAAGCGAGGGCGTTCACGCATGCTTATCATGCCAAGCGACCGCTTAGCCCGGACGAAATGGAAGCACTTCCCATCCTCAATCGCGGCGCCTGCTTGCGCTTCCTGCTGACGAGACTGTTCGATTGGGTGCATCAGGTTGAAGGAGCGCTGGTGAAACCCAAGGATCCGCGAGAATACTTAGAAAAACTTCGCTTTCATCGGGACGTAAGGAGCCCAGCCGCCTATGGCTTCGACTGACCAGGAAAAACTTGTTCGGATCTACTCAGACGGTGCCTGCAGTGGCAATCCGGGGCCGGGCGGATGGGGAGCCATACTCCAGTGGGGTGATACCACCAAAGAGATTGCGGGCTTCGAAGCGGAGACCACCAACAACCGCATGGAACTCATGGCAGCGATCTCTGCGCTTGAGACCCTTAAGCGTCCCGTAACCGCCAAGGTTACAACAGACAGTGCCTATTTACGCAATGGCATCACCCAGTGGCTTCCTCGATGGAAAGCACGAGGATGGAAAACCGCAGACAAGAAACCCGTGAAGAACCAGGACCTCTGGGAACGGCTTGAGCGTCAATGTGCCCGCCACAGCGTCAATTGGGCGTGGGTCAAGGGTCACGCCGGTCATGAACTCAACGAACGTGCCGACGAGTTAGCGCGGGGCGCTATCGCCTGTCAGAAGAGGTTGGCTCTGGCGCCGATAACGTCCCTTTAAATCGCCGCTAGAATTTTCTCGGCGCTGCTCAACTCCATGGTTGCAGGTGCCTCTTCGACATTAAGTGCTTTCACAACACCGTTGTCTACCAGCATCGCGTAGCGTTTCGAGCGAACGCCCAGCCCAACGGCACTGGCATCGAAATCAAGGCCCATGCCTTTCGCAAATGAGGCATCGTGATCGGCAACCAGCGTGACCTTGCCAGTGACATTGTTGGCGTCGCCCCAGGCCTTCATGACAAAGGGATCGTTGACCGCAACACAGACAATCTCGTCAACACCCTTGGCCTTGAGCGCGTCAGCATTATCGACATAGTTGGGCAAATGCTTGACGTGACAGGTAGGGGTAAACGCCCCCGGCACCGCGAACATCACCACCTTGCGGCCTTCGAAAATGCTGGACGCGGACCGGTCTTCCGGACCCTGCTCACCGATAACCTTGAAGTTCACCTCAGGAATGCGATCGCCAACCTGAACTGCCATGCCTTGTCTCCCGTGTTGCCTTGTTTCTCGCACTTGACGGTTTCGCCAAATCACACACACGACAAATGACATTGCTCTCACTTAAGAGCAATTGCAAACAGTGCCGCAAATCGACATCATGCAAGAACGCGGCCTTGTTGGCAGTTAGATCCGAGCCTAAACTCAGGTTATGAGTTCAGCGCCGCAACATCTTGAGAGTCTCACTGGCATGATGCTCGTGGCCATGCCCTCGATGCCGGATAATCGATTTGCGCGCTCGGTCATCTATCTCTGTGCACACTCGGATGAGGGGGCCATGGGCCTCGTCGTCAATAATCTCCGAAATGACGTGGATCTGGCCCATCTTGCCGAACAACTCGGCATTGAAAGCGATGTGACGATCAAGAAGTTTCCGGTGTTCTCCGGAGGACCTGTCGAGAATAGCCGGGGTTTTCTTCTTCACAGTCCGGACCTGGTCCAAGAGTCCACATTGGTGATCGACGATCATTTCGCGCTTACGGCGACGGTCGATGTGCTCAAGGCCGTGATGGAAGGTCGAGGACCGAAACGATCACTCTTTGCTCTTGGCTATGCCGGTTGGGCTGCAGGCCAATTGGAGAACGAGCTTCAACAAAATGGCTGGCTCCTCATGCCAGCTGCGGACGAGATCGTGTTTGACGACGACGCCTCCGAGAAGTGGCAGCGCGCATTGCGCTCGCTTGGCGTTGAGCCAACCTTGCTGTCTGGCGCTGCCGGTCACGCCTGAAGTATAGCGCCTGCCCTCACGGCTCCGAGCCTACGGTCGCTGCATCTGCCTTGGCGAGACCTTCGGCTTCCAGGCCTTTGATCGCTTTTTGCAGTTTTTCGAACGCGCGCACTTCTATTTGGCGGACACGCTCACGAGAGATGCCGTACTGAGTGCTCAGTTCTTCCAAAGTGGTCGCGTCTTCGCGGAGCCTTCTTTCCGTGATAATATGGCGCTCGCGATCATTGAGAACGTGCATCGCCTGTTCCAGCAAACCGCGGCGGTGATCCATTTCGTCTTCTTCGGCGATAACGGAATCTTGGGTCGAGCGGTCATCCACCAGCCAATCCTGCCACTCGGTATCGCTCTCCGAGCGGAGCACTGCGTTGAGTGAGTGATCCGGACCTTCGAGCCGTCTGTTCATATCGACGACATCCTGCTCGGTGACCTCGAGCGTTTCGGCAATCTTGCGGACGGCCTCGGGGCTCAGATCGCCTTCCTCAATGGCCTGCATTTGCCCCTTGAGACGGCGTAGATTGAAGAAGAGCTTTTTTTGCGCGGCCGTCGTGCCAAGCTTCACGAGTGACCAGGAGTGCAGGATGTATTCTTGGATCGCTGCTCTGATCCACCACATCGCATAGGTCGCGAGCCGGAAGCCACGCTCGGGATCGAAGCGTTTAACGGCCTGCATCAATCCGACATTGCCTTCGGAAATGATCTCATTCATCGGCAGACCATAGCCGCGGTAGCCCATGGCGATCTTGGCAACCAGTCGGAGATGGCTGGTGACGAGCTTATGCGCTGCGTCGACGTCTTCGTCTTCGCGCCAGCGCTTGGCAAGCATGTATTCTTCTTGCTGCTCGAGCATCGGAAAGCGGCGGATTTCGCTCAGATAGCGCGCGAGTCCAGTGCCCTCGGACGGAACAATGGGAAGACTGGCCATAATCAAGGCCTCCTAGTCAGTAGCGTTGGGATAAGCTAGCCTAGCTCGAGATTTTGGAGAATATCTCATCGAACAGGGCGGGCATTTCAGTTTCGAATGTGTGACGTTGACCGGTCGCAGGATGATCGAAGCCGAGACGTCGAGCGTGCAGCGCTATTCGATCTAATCTATCCGTGTAAACGCGTAAATCATCAGATATGTTCCCCATGCGCCGCGCCTTATAAAGGCGATCGCCGATAATCGCGAGGCCATTAGAACACAAGTGAACCCGGATCTGATGGGTCCGGCCCGTCTCCAAACGAAGCTCTAATAAAGAAGCCATGCCGCCAAGTGTGCGAAGCAAACGAAAATGGGTCACGGCATGCTTGCCGCCACGCTCGACCATTGCCATGCGCTTTCGATCTTTGGGGTGACGACCGATTGCGCCTTCGATCGTGCCTTGGGTTTCGGTCGGCACCCCCCAGACAAGAGCTTCATAGATCCGATCGACGCTATGAACGCTGAATTGCGCAGCGAGCCTGATATGGGCGCGGTCATTCTTGGCCACGACCATGACACCGCTCACATCCTTATCCAGACGATGGACGATGCCAGGCCGCTTGATGCCGCCGATACCCGAGAGGCTGTCGCCGCAATGACTGATTAGCGCATTTACCAACGTGTCATCGCGATGACCGGGAGCCGGGTGAACCACCAGACCGGCAGGCTTCTCGAGCACCAGTACGTCATCATCTTCGAACAGAATCTCAAGAGGCAGTGCAGTAGGAGGGATATCTGGATCTTCAGCTCGAGGAATGACGACGGTAAATGCCTCTCCGCTGCGAACCTTGTGCGAAGGATCGACGATCGTTTCACCTCCACAAGACACCGCTCCCCCCTTGACCAACCGCTGCAGCGATGAGCGGGAGTGATCGGGAAGCTGAGCAACCAGAAAACTATCGAGTCGTTTGCCCTCGGCTCCAAGGTCGACGGCAACTTCAAAGCGTGTCATGCGGCCATCACAACTGGAATTGATGAATGGATTCTCTCGTTAAGGCGCTCAAGGTGTTTGTTGTCGTTGGTGGCATCGTACTTATCGGCGGAACCGGTGCCTTGATATGGCTACTGGTCAATCGCGAACAACCGGAAAGCGAAGTGCTGCCTCTCGACCCCCTGTCATGGCCTGAAGAGATCATTTTGCCTGATGGAGCCAGAATCGAGCAAATGACCGGCGATAGCCGAACGCTCTACCTTCTCGTTGGCTTTCCCGACGGCGGCAAGGCGATTGTACGAGTTAGGGGTATTGAGATCGACATTGCATCCGTCACGTTTGAACAATGAACTCGGTCGACGCCACGATTATCGGACTCGCGAGCGGCGGTGACGGAATTGCAAAGATCGGCAACGAGCCGGTTCACATTCAGGGTGCGATCCCGGGCGAGACTTGGCGTCTGACACTCGGCATGGACCGCCGAGGCAAGCCCACTGTCCAACAGGCAAGGTGCCTTGGTGAGAAGCTGAGCTGCGCGCCGATATGCCCGCATTTCGATGCTTGCGGTGGCTGCACACTCCAGCATCTACCGACAGAGTTCTATCAATCCTTCAAACGAGAACGATTTCGCCGCGCTTGGGCCCAGCATGGTTTGAAGCCTGTCGACCGGGTTCGAATCGACAGTGCCGAACCTTATTCTAGGCGTCGCATCCGCCTGGGCTTCGAGCGGCGGAAAGATGCGACACGCCTAGGCTATCGCGCTTCGGGTTCAGGCCGTCTCGTTCCGATAGCGACTTGCCCGATCGCGCGGCCGGCCATTAATCGGATCATCAAACCACTCACTATTGTGCTGGCAGAGTTGGAGGGTTTCTCCAACGAAGGAGACATCCAAATCACAGAAGTCGAGGATACGATCGATAGTCTCCTCCTTGGTCGAGGTGATCCCTCTCTTCATGACAGGCAATGTCTCAGCCAGTGGGCCACGCAGCATGGTGTGGGACGTATCGCCCACGCCGAAACTCCCAATCAACGCACGGCATCCATTATTGAAAACACGCCGATACGACTCGCATTCGGTGACGTTTCGATCCCGCTTTTGCCCAATGTGTTTCTTCAGGCCACCGCTTGGGGCGAGGCGAGATTGCGTCAATTTGTGGAGCGGCATACTGCGAATACGCGCCATGTTCTCGATCTTTACTCTGGATTTGGAGCCCTCTCGATTGGGCTCTTGAGGAAAGGCATTCGAGTCACGGCGATCGACGCCAGCGCCGAGTCGGTCGAGACCTTCGAAAGAATCCTGCCGCAAGTGCTGGGAGCCCAAGGCAGCGCCTCACGACGAAACCTCGACCGCGATCCGGTCCCGGCAAAGGATCTCGATCGCTACGATGCCATCATCCTGGACCCGCCCCGCAAAGGGGCACGCGAGCAGATTGCAAGCCTCGCGCAATCGCGTTGTCCCACGATTGTTTATGCATCATGCAATCCAGGGACATTCGCACGGGATGCCAAAATGTTGATCGACGCCGGTTACGCTTTGGGAGAGCTCGAGGTCATCGATCAGTTTCTCTACTCGCTCGAACTCGAGATGATCGCAATCTTTCAAAAGCACTAGGCGAGTGCCGGATCGTCGA
>CAYPOV010000241.1:0-7381 GCA_964412385.1 uncultured Geminicoccaceae bacterium | reverse complement strand
CTCACCAATACCAACACCGAGAACAATGATCCTTTCATCGCCAACAATTTGGCAATGATGATCGCCCATCCTGGATCATATGCCTATATGGTGGACCGCCTCGAAAATGCGCAAGGCGAGGAGAAAAAGATCGCCGAGAAGGTGGTCGAAAACATGCGTTACGGTCTCATCCCCAAGGGCCCTGATCGCCGTGCCGTCGTGTTCGGCGGCTGGAACGCCCATCTCTTCAAGCCCGAATTCGTCGATGGCGAGTATGACGAGATGGCGGCCAAGGCGCTCATCACCTTCATGACCGGTCCTGAATGGTCGGTGAAGATGGCCTGGGCCAATTCCAATCCGGGCAATCTCAGGGGCTTCCGCACCAAGTGGATGAAGGAGCGGCTCGAGACGATCAAGTTCCTGGATGTCACCACCTCGATGTTGCCTTACGGGATTCCCTTCCCTGTTATCCCGGAAAGCCCGGAGATCATGAACATCATCGTGCCCGACATGTTGCAGAATGCGCTCACGGAACGCATGACCGTGGCCGAATCCTGCGAGGATGCGGCGGTCAAGGTGGAAGCCTTGATGCAGGGAATCTGATCCCGACTCGGTCCCCGCGCGACAAACAAAAAACCTCCCAAGTTGAATTCAGCGCCCGGTTCCTACCGGGCGTTTTGCTTGGGTTGAGCCTGATGATACCGCATGCGGCTATTTCAAGTTGCGTCGCTTGGCGATACGGTCATAGGCCGAATTAATGGCCGCCAGCGTCTTGGTCGCCTGATCGATGAACTCCTCCGGCATGCCTTTGCCGGTGAGCGTGTCGGGGTGGTGTTCGCGCACGAGACGGCGATAGGTCTTTTTGATCTCGTCATCGCTTGCCGTGGGTTTGAGCCCCAACACCGCATAGGCGTCATCATCGCTCGGCGGTGCTTGGCGCTGGCGCGTTCGGTAACGGGCCTCGAACATCTGATAATCGAAGGCGTTGAAGCCGAAGATCAACGCCACCTTCATCAAATATTGGCGCTCAGCTGCGGCGATCACGCCATCGGCTGCGGCAATCTCGAACAAGCCTTGCATCAATTCCGCTAAAAGCTCGGTCTCGCCGCCGAACATCGCTGCAATCTGTTGGGCATAAGGCTCGAAGCCGTCGGCGCGCTGCTTGGCCTCGTTATAGATCTTGGCGATGTCACCGACTTCGTTCTCGTCGATGATGAAGACCCGCTTGAAGCGTTCGATCTCGTAGTAGGTGACCCTGCCATCGACCTTGGCGAGCTTGGCCGCCAGGACGATCACTGCGGTGGCATAGGCGACCTGCTGCTGTTCGAAGAGCCCCATCACCTCGGGATCGACGCCGAACCGATCCGGCTGCTTGGCTTGGCGCTTCTCCTTGCGCCAATCGTCGTAAGCGTGTCCCGCGACCCCGCCCAAAATTGCCCCTATCGGCCCTGCCACGGCAAAGCCCGAGGCGGCGCCAACGATTTTTCCCCAGATGCTCATCGTGCTCCCGCTGACATCCCACTTCTCGACATACCACGCCTGCCGAGACGGTGATACTCAATGAAGAGCCTGAAGCCGCATGAGGTGTACATGTACTCGGATCTCGCAATATTCGCCCTTTTTTCTGCTCTAAAGCCTCGCCTCTGAGCCGCTAGAGCGATCGCCGGTTGGCGGCGCCATCATCTTCACGCTGTTCGCCATCGCCGTTGGCCCCCTTGATCTCGACGCGCTGCGTCTTGAGATCGACGGCGAAGCGCTCAGGCTGCTCGCCGAGCTCGCCCTAGCGCTAGTGCTGTTCACCGACGCAGCCAATGCCGATCTTCGGGTTCTCAGGCGCAGCCTTCAGCTTCCCGAGCGCCTATTGCTGATCGCCCTGCCGATCACCTTCCTCCTCGGCGCCGTCACCGCCCGCCTGATCTTCGACGATGTCGGCTGGCTCGAGCTTACCCTTTTGGCCATCATCCTTGCGCCCACAGATGCCACACTCGGAAAGGCCGTGGTCACCAATCCCCACGTGCCGGCGCGCTTGCGCGATAGCCTTAATGTCGAGAGCGGGCTCAATGACATCCTGTGCGTTCCGCTCCTGCTCGGCGTTTTGGCACTTGCCACCGACGGTCTCGACGGCTCGTCCGCTCACCTCTATTTCCTCCACGAGTTCGTGTTCGAGATCGGCATCGGTGCTGCCGTCGGGTTGGTTGTCGCGGCGCTCGGCGCTTATGCCGTGCGCTTTGCCGTCGCCGGCGACTAGACTCACGATATCTGGGATCTTGTGCCCTTTCCGGCGCTCACCATGATCTGCTTTGCCACCGCCCAATATTTCGGCGGCAGCGGCTTCATCGCCTCGTTTGTAGGCGGACTTCTCTTCAGTGCCTTGGCGCGCCATCACAAACACGAGCTGCTGCGTTCTGCCGAGAGTACGGGCAATGTGCTGGCATTGTTGACTTGGGTTGCCTTCGTTGCCGTCGCCATCGGCTAAGCGCTTGTGCCGATCCGCCCAGAGGCTGCGCTCTATGCGATATTGAGCCTCACAGTGGTCCCGCATGGCCCAGATGCTGCTTGCGACTATAGGCGCAGGCCAGTCGCTCAAGGATCGGCTCCTTCTCGGCTGGTTCGGCCCGCGCGGTCTCGCCAGCATCGTCTTCGCCATAATCGTTCTCGATGCCGGTATGCCCGACGGCGAGACGCTCAATCTCTGCGCTGCCTACACTATCATCTTGAGCGTCATCGCCCATGGCCTGTCAGCAGGGCCACTGGCGCGAACCTACTGCCGCTAGCACAAAAGATTACGCGGTCATGGCTGTTCTGCGGCAGAAGCAGGATGCCTTGATCGGCATCTCAGCTCTCGCCTCTGCAAGATCAAGTCTCTGCCTGACAAGCGGCCTCTCAAACTCTTCGCCGCGTCGGGTTAGGCACTCGTGGAGTCCGTGCAGAGCCCAAAGATTATCGGGAAGCTGGCATGCCCGGCTCAATTTGCCGTCCAGGCCGAAATCGGATCGGTAGACCGCCTCAGCCTCTTCGATCCGGCCTCGCTCAAGTAGAAGCGCACCGAGGGCATGCCGGGAAGGCTGCATCCAACCCCATGGTTCATCATAGGGCAACTCATCATCGAGCTCGACGGATTTTCGCAGATGCGTCAAGCCACATCAAAAATGCCTTTACGATACTCCAGCTCACCAAGCACCATCTCTTCGGCAATGGCGAGCAGATCGACGACCGTGTTGTTATGCACGCGCCGGCTCTCGGGAACCCGCGACTTGGCCGCCATGAATTGTGCCTTTTCCTTCTCCGCCTCGTCGACATTGCCAAGCGCCGAGTGCGCCACTGCCTTGGCATAGCGCAACATCGCGGCATTCGAACAGTAGAGCGCCTGATCCTCCGGAAGGTCTTGATCGATAATTTCCTGCCATTTGCCAAACCGGACCATTACATTCTGCTTCATCGTCAAATAGGCTTCGAGGAAATCTGCCATGGGAGGCGATTCAATTCTCAGCACTTCCTCAGGCACTGTCGCGTTCAGTTTGTCGGCGGCAGCGATCGCAGGTGTATACGGTCCAAGGAACATCGCGCCGTAGATCGCAAAATGGAAATTGTGGATCACGTAGATCAAATAGATCCTCGGATTATCCGAGAAGGCAAGAAATCGGCGGTCAGTCTCAAGAGCCTTCTGATTGTAGACAAGGACATCGCGATAGTGCCCGCATAGCACGTCCAGATGTGTCGCCATGTGGATCAGATGACCGGAGTCCGGAACGAGTTCCCGAAGCCGATCGCCCGCGCGAAGAGCACGTTGCGGATAGGGCGACATTTCCGGAAGGTGAACATAAACGTGAAGGAGACCCGGATGATCCCAAGCCGAAGGTACCGTATCGAATGCCCATTCCAAAATCTCCATCGCCTCTTCGGTTCCGGCGTCCGCGGCGGGCTGTCCCGAGGCAAGGTCCCACATCTGCCATGGGGTCTTGTTCATGATCGCATCGACAAACACCATCTGGACGTCGAGATCGTCGGGGAACGTCTCAAACACCTTGCGCATTTCATCGGTGTAAGCCCTGTTCCAAGGCGTCATATCATCGATAGGCACGTGCTGAGGGTAGCGCGCGGGCAGCGAGTGGATGAGCGCCTGCTCCACTGGGCTGACGTTCTCGGCATGCTGCAAAGCGACCTGCATCGCATTTTAGGCGGCCTCGAGCGCAAACTGCCGGCCTATTGGATTGTAGAGATGCCATGGTAGGTTATCGTTCGGAATCGAGGCGTGGCTGATGCCCCAATGAGCCATCGCGCAATCGGGACTGTGCGCAAGCGCCTGTTTGAAGCATTTGATCGCCTCGCCGTGATTGAAACCGAACAGCCAGTTGAGTGCGCGATCGAACCAAAGCTGTGATTCCGGTGAGGCCAAGGATATCGGGCGTTCGTAGCCTCCGAGGTCGAAATAGGTCATTGCGTTCCGTGCTCCCGATGCCAGGTGTGCCAATGCCCGTTGTGTCAGTGCGCTAGGGCTTTGTTATCGCGGCGTCGATTTTATGGACACAAGGTACGGATAACAGTGTAACGTGCGACCCAACAATCAATGCATGCATAGGTGTGCTGGCTGAAGCTTGGCCTCGATCTGTCACCGACAACACCCACCGTAAGAGACTGGCATTGCCGTTCGTAGCGTGCAGTCCTACGCTTAGGTACGAAGGTCATTCTTGGTCAGGAGCAATCCATGGTGCATTCACCAAATTCCCGTGGACCGAATTCGCTGGCGGCGCGCGATGTCGCCTACATGGTTCATCCCTTCACGCAGCTGCGCGCGCACGAGCAGCAGGGCCCCTTCGTCATCGCCAAAGGCGACGGCATTTACGTCGAAGACGATGACGGGCGACGTATGATCGAAGGACTTGCAGGCCTTTGGTGTGCTGGTCTGGGCTTCAGCAATAAACGGCTCGTTGACGCGGCCAAGCGTCAGCTCGAGACCCTGCCCTACTCGCATATCTTCGCTCATCGATCGACCGAGCCCGCGATCGAGCTTGCCGACAAGCTTATCGGCATCGCACCCGAACCGCTCAGGCATGTTTGGTTTTGCTGCTCGGGCTCTGAAGCTATCGACAGCATGATCAAAACCGTTTGGTATTATCAAAATGCGCGCGGCAAGGCCGACAAGAAGATCATTATCGGCCGCGAGCGCGGCTATCACGGTATGACCATTGCCGGTTCGCATCTCACTGGTTTGCCTTATGCCCATACTGGCTGGGATGTGCCGATGATGGAGCGGTTTCGCCGCGTGACGCCGCCCAATCTCTACCGTTACGGGCATCCGGGCGAGGATGAGGACGCTTTTACGACACGCCTCGCCCGGGAATTCGAGGATCTGATCCTTTCCGAGGGTGCCGATCGCGTGGCCGCCTTTGTCGCCGAGCCCGTCATGGGGGCCGGCGGCGTGATCCCGCCAGCGTCCGGCTATTTCGAGAAGATCCAGCCAATCCTCAAACGGCATGATGTTTTGATGGTCGCTGACGAGGTGATCTGTGGTTTCGGCCGAACGGGGGAGATGTGGGGTTCAATCACCTACGATATCGAGCCCGATATGCTGACTTGTGCGAAACAGCTGAGCGCCGCCTACATCCCGATTTCGGCCGTGATGATGAGCGACCCGATCTATCAAGCCATTGCGGATCACAGTAGGAGCCTCGGCGTATTCGGCACGGGATTTACCTATGGCGGTCATCCGGTGGGTGCTGCGGTCGCCCTTGAGGCCCTTCGCATCTACGAGGAAGAGGATATTGTCGGCCACGTGCAACGGGTGGCGCCGCGCTTCATGGAGCGGCTTTCACGCTTGGGCCCGCATCCCCTGGTGGGTGAGGCGCGCGGCGTCGGCTTGATCGGTGGGATCGAACTTGTGGCGGACAAGGCGTCCCGCCGTCATTTTCCACCCGAGGCGAAGGCGGCCGTGCACGTGCAGGGTCACTGTCAGAACCATGATCTCATCGTGCGCGGCATGCCAGGCGATGTGGTGGCGGTTTGTCCGCCCATGATCATCACAGAGGACGAGATCGACCTAATGTTCGACCGGTTCGAGAAGGGGCTTGACGACGCCTTGGAGGTCGTGCCGAAAGCCGCGTGATCGGATAGACGGCGATCGCGAAGAGGAAAGAGTTTGGGCTATCACCCCTGGTTCGAGCCACTTTGGCGGCGTATTGCAACGCTGGCCGTTTGCGTCATCTGGGTAGCGTTCGAAGCGGGGCGTGATACCAGCAGCCTCTGGTTTTGGGGAGCTTTGGTTCTCACTGGCATCGCCGTTTATGATTTTTTCCTGGCCGGTCACTATGGCAAGAAGACCGACCAGGATGGGTCGAGCTAGCCTAGATTTATTCGACCTCGATGATGCATTCGATCTCGACGGTGATACTGTTGGGCAGACTTCCCATGCCGACCGCCGACCGGGCGTGGCGGCCTTTGTCCCCGAAGACTTCGACCATGAGATCCGAGCAGCCATTGATCACTTGTGGCTGCTCGCGGAAATCGGGCACGGCATTGACCATTCCGAGAAGCTTGACGACGCGCTTGACTTTGTCGAGTGAGCCGAGTTCGTCCTTCATCACGGCCAAGAGATTGAGCCCGGTAAGCCGTGCATGAGCTCTGGCCGTCTCGGTGTCGACATCGGCGCCCACTTTGCCGTTGTGGCTTGTGCCGTCGGCTTCGGTCGGCCCTTTGCCCGAGAGGAACAGGAGGTTTCCGGTTCGGACCGCGTTGACATAGTTGGCGACAGGCGGTGTGACCGGTGGCAACGAGATGCCAAGTTCGTTGAGTTTGGCGTCGGCGGACATGGATTTCCCTCCATAGGTGATGATGTGCTTCGTGACGCACCGAGCGTGCGACGAATTGCGACGCGTGGCTAGTGCTTGCGCGACGCGACCCATTGCCAGACGTTATCCAAGAGTGGCTAGGACAATCGAGGAATACACGTGCGTATTGGTGTGCTTGGTGGTGATGGTTTCGTAGGCTGGCCTTTGAGCCTGCATCTTTCGGCACGCGGCCACGAGGTCGCGATCGTCGACAATCTCATGCGCCGGGCGATTGACGGTGAGCTTGATGTTCAGTCGCTGACACCGATCACCAGCCCGAAGGAACGCCGGGACGCGTGGGAGGAGGTCACGGGCCGGTTGATCCCCTTGGAGCGGATCGATCTCGCTCAAGACTACGACGAGCTAAAGGCCTGGCTCGACCGCTTCCGCCCCGACGCAGTGGTCCATCTGGCCGAGCAGCGGGCGGCGCCCTACTCCATGAAATCGCCGCGCCACAAGCGCTACACAGTCGACGGCAATGTCAGCGTTACCCACAATCTATTGTGTGCCATCGGCGAGCTCGGGCTTGACACCCATCTCGTGCATCTCGGCACAATGGGGGTTTATGGGTACAGCAC
>CAYPOV010000240.1:0-7402 GCA_964412385.1 uncultured Geminicoccaceae bacterium | reverse complement strand
TCGACGTTCTCTGCCTCGGCAGGCGTCTCGAGAGCGTCTTCGACGGCAGGTTTTTCGTCCTGACGACGATGGGATCCCTGACGCACAGGGGCGTCGTTTAGCGTTTTCAAACGCCGTGGACGATCGCCGCACGTACCACCGAGACAAGCTGGCTTGATATCGCCAGCACCGTCGTCAAGATCGTCGTCATCGAAACCATCGTCAAAGGCGCCATCATCGAACGCGTCGCCCATGAGTTCCTTCGGCATATAATCCGCAAAAGGGTCAAAATCTCCATCCGAAAGACCGGATACTGAAGGACCGGCAGGCGGCTCGAACGAACGGTTTGGCCCGCCCGATTCTCCGCCTTCGCGGCGTCATTCCTTGGCCGCGGCCACGTATGATCGCGGTCATTGCCTTGCATCACTCACTTATCTTGTTCGTGTCGTCAAATGGGTCGTCAACGCTTACGTGACTGGACCCCAGTCTTCGCCCGTGCCAACAGATTGGAGGTGATGGGCCGCAGAGTAATGGAGGACAAGCTTGCGTTGGAATTCGGCTATAGAGACCGCGCTGATCGGCCTTTCAATTTACGGCCTCGCGACCTGGCCGACAGCGCAAGCTCGAGAGGTGGTTGCACTCAATCCGCCCGATGGTTTTGCCTGCAGTCGGGGCGAAAATGCTGCACCTCTCAAGCCTGACGGCTACGCCTTCATTGTCGGCAACCGTGACTACCAAGGTGGGACGCCGATCGTCGAATTTGCCCACAATGATGCCGCAGCAATCTGCGACTATGTTGTAAATGATCTAGGATATGCACCCGATCAGGTGTTCGTCTTGTTCGATCTGGACCGCACGCAATTGGAACGCTGGTTTAAGGGCATCGGTGACGCCAAGAGCAACCTCCAACGATTGACCCAGGTTGTCGGCGAAGAGCTCGAAGTTCTCGTCTACTATTCCGGTCATGGAGTGCCCCATGGAGATAGTGCTTACCTTCTCCCTGTGAACATACCGCCCACTGACGTAGGCGCTGCCGGACTTGCGGTTAGTACCCTCACCAAAGAGCTTGAGGGGCTTGACGCCAAACGTGCGCTATTGATGTTGGAGGCGTGCTTTTCGGGAAGAACAGGGGGAGGCGAGCCTCTTGTTCCTTCGACTTCCTATGCAGTCACGGGTGCGCCAATTGAGCCGCCGCCCTCTTCGGTATCCATTCTTTCTGCTGCCGGCCCCAGTGAAGTCGCGAATTGGGCGCCTGATCGTGCCATGGGCCTTTATACTTCAGAATTTCTCGACGCTGTACGGGGCCGTGCCAACTCTATGGGTAATGGTGATGGCACTGTTACGCTCGCAGAGCTCGCCACGGACTTGGCACGCAACGTGACAAAGCGTTCTTTGGTATTGGATGCAACCTTTGTCAATCGGCTACAGACGCCAGAAGTGCAAGGATCACTCGAACTTTGGGAGTTTCCCGCCCAAACGACTGCGATCGAACAACCCGTAACGACGCCTTCGCATTCCGACGATGTGTACACCGAACAGGCGACACTTGTTCCGCCAAGTGACGCACCCGCTCGGCTTCCGGAGGACATTGAAAGAGAGATTGGCCTCATCCGAGCAGATTGGCGTGAGATACAGCGCGCTCTCAATGCCCAGGGATACGATATCGGTTCCGCGGACGGCTTACCGGGCAACAAGACGCGCCAAGGAATTAAGTCTTGGCAGCGCGAGAACAATGATCCTATAACAGGGTTTCTCGAGCGAGATCAGGTCGTCGTCTTGCTTGATCTCGCGGATGATCTTCCAAGTGCGGTCCGGCCGGCTGTCGGCACTTACGACCAAGACCCTCCCTTCGAACCCGGAGATCGTTTCAAGGATTGCGGCACCTGTCCGGAAATGGTCGTCATCCCCCCGGGCTCCTTCATGATGGGTTCGACCGAAGAAGAACGCCAATGGGTGATCGAACAAGGATCCGATGCAAGCTATATGCAACCGGAAACTCCGAGGCATCCTGTTGATATTCCCCGAGCTTTTGCGATAGGCCGCCATGAGGTCACAAGAGGACAGTTCGAAGAGTTCATTCAAGCCACGGGTCACGATATGAGTGGCGGCTGCCTCGGACGTGAAGGCAACGAGGTCAATATGGATCCAGAACGCGATTGGCGCGATCCCGACTTTGACCAGGACGAACAGCACCCGGTCATTTGTGTCTCTTGGAATGATGCATCGGCCTATGTCGAGTGGTTGAGTGCGAAAACCAGCGCAACCTATCGATTGCCCAGCGAAGCCGAATGGGAATATAGCGCACGGGCGGGGAGTGTTACGCGGCGTCCCTGGGGCGACGACCGCGATGATCGTGCGTCTTGCGACTATGCCAATGGTCGCGACGAGCGTGCTCGCGGAGAATTTCCGGGACCAGAGCTAGCCGCTCTCAACTGCGATGATGGGTTCACCTTCACTGCGCCCATTGGTTCATTTCCCGAGAACGCCTTCGGATTGCATGACATGCTGGGCAATGCTTTCGAGTGGGTCGAGGACTGCTGGAACGACAGTTACCGCGACGCACCAGGTGACGGGAGTGCCAGGGTAAGTGGCGATTGTGGCCAGCGAGCCTCGCGCGGCGGATATTTTGACGGAGACCCACGTGTTGTCCTGCGATCCGCGTATCGTGCCTCGGCTGACAAGGCCATTCGAGTTTACGCCACCGGATTTCGTGTGGTTCGCGATCTCGATTGACGAACTGTCTTCAAACGACATCGCGACTTGGCGGTCACTCCAGCGACTTGGCGAGATCATTGATGAATTGCGCTGCGTCGCGAGCATCGACGACGGCTTCACGGACCAGCCAGTCGAAATGGGTGGAGAGGGATTTGACGCGCTGGCTTTCGCGGAAGGCCAGATAGACACGTCCGACATAGATGGCGGCCATGAGTGGGCCGAAGATGGTGATGGGCGCACTGAAGACGCGCCGTGCGTCAAAGCAATAGAGGCGGAGCGAGGGATAAAATTCTTCACATAGCCGAGCCAGATAGCGGAGCTGCTCGAGGCGTATCGCCTGCGATAGACCGCGGTAATAGCCGACACCATTGGCGAAGGCCTCGAGTTCGTGCTTGGGCAAGGCAATTTCATAATCCGAGCTCCCCGACCGCAAGAGATCGACACGGTCGCGCATGGCCCCGATCGCCTGTTCGGGAGTCCAGCCCATGAACGCGTCATACTCCCACTGCATGACTTTCTCGGTTTTGAGAATGTCCGGCAGGGTCGCCGGCACATGGCGAATCTTGTAGCCGTCGGCTTCGCGATGCCAGGCAAGCAGTTGCTCATCGGCCAAGGTGCGCTCGGCTTGGGTGACCGCGACGGCGGCGGCAATAACGTCGGCAGGCCTCTCCGGTTTATCTGTCAATCCCAAGAGCCAATCGAGGCTCACGCCCAAGATGGATGCGCAGTCGGCGGCAAGCTGGGCGTTGGGGAGACGTGTCTCGTCTTCAGCCAAAATGTGCGAGATGGTCGAGCGATCGACCTGCACCGCACGCGCGAGCGCACTTCGATTGAGTGCGGTACGGTCCATCGCCAGAGCCAGCCGCTCACGAAAAATCACCGCTCGATCACGTTTGTCGACAATAATCTGCATTGTTGATAATGATCACTATTTTTGTCGTTATGCCGCGCATGTCCCGAATTCGCAAGGGCCACGGGCATGATTATAAGCGGGATCAACGCAGGAAACAGTACACGTCACAGAACCACACTTAGGGCAGAAACGGATGTCGAGGATCATTGCCAAAGCGATTAGCTGGCAGATTGTTGGACTGATCGCCATGACAGTGATTGGATACGCCTTTACGGGCTCGATCGAAGCCGGTGGCAGCCTGGCAATCGTCAGTACGATGGCAGGATTCTTGACCTATGTTATTCATGAAAAAATCTGGAACGCCATTCCGGAGCGGCCAACTTCCCTTCCCGCTCCGGAACAATCATAGCTCGATCTACAGCCGTTTTTGCTGCTTGCCGCTCTGCGCGGATGCGTAGCGTTTACCGAGGGCACGGTCGCGCGCTCGGCGTTCGGCCAACGTTTCGCTATTGAGACGATCCTCGCGTACGAGTTTTCGATAACGTTTGAGCCGTGATTCGTCAAACGTGCCTGCTTCGATGGCGGCACGCACGGCGCATCCGGGCTCGGTCTCATGCCGGCAATCGCGAAATCGGCAGTTTTCGGCGAGGCTCAAGATATCGTCGAACACCGAATCGATTCCTGAGGCGACATCGACCAGTTGAAGCTCGCGCATGCCGGGACTATCGAGAAGCCAGCCACCGGACGGTAAATGATGGAGGATGCGCCCGGTGGTGGTATGACGCCCCTTGTCATCATCGGCCCGCACCGCATCGGTGCGCAGCGAGCCGCCGCCCAAGAGCGTATTGGTAAGCGTTGACTTGCCGACGCCGGACGAGCCCAAAAGGGCCACGGTCTGGCCGACACCGCACCAGGCTGCCAGGACCGTGCAGGCTTTGGGATCGCGCGCATCGAGACATTCTACGACGAGACCGGGCATGAGCCTTTCTGCACGCCGCCTGTAGGTTTCGGGTTCGGCACTGACATCGGCCTTGGTAAGAACGATGACGGGTGTGACATCGGAGTCTTGGGCCAACGCCAAGTAGCGCTCGAGACGAGCAATGTTGAAATCCCGATCACAGGAAGACACGATAAAGACCGTGTCAATATTGCTTGCGATCGACTGGGTCTCGCGGCCTGTGCCCGCGGCGCGCCTTTGAAAGAGGCTCCGCCGTTCGAGCACCCGCTTGGGCCGCCCCGTTGCGGCGTCGAGTAGCAACCAGTCGCCGACCGTGGCATCGATTTCACGGGCATTGCCGCTAAGCGCAACGCGTTGCTCGCCTTGCGCACCCAAAACGTCGATGGCGCCGCGATGCATGGCGAGAACACGCACAGGGATTGACGATTCGAACTGGTCGAGATCAAGCTGGGATTGAAAAAAGCCGCTCCAGCCGAGTTTGGCGAGCGTCATGGAAGCCTGGAACATGGCATTCTCTCGTAACAATTGGCACAATGAAACACAGAGCCTTCGCCGATCGGCGAAAGCGATGGGTGCGCTTACTGGCGGTTCGAGAGAAAGGCCCGATGCGGCTGCCGTACCGGCGCGGCCGCGAATTCCCCTAGAGCTGATTGGGCTCCCGTCGACCAGCCGGGACAGGTACAATGGCGATCATGAATAACCTCCTCGCTGGATTTCGGTAAGGTTTACGCGCGCTCCATAGCAGCAAGTTCAGGACTTGCCTAGCGTCTGAGAAACTCTTGGCTGAAGCGGTCGACCAAAAAGCCCTCGGCTTCGAGCCCTTCAAGCAGGGCGGTCCAATCACTTGATTGCTCGAAATCTTCAAAATTGCGCGGAATGGACTTCGTACCGGTAATCAGCGCCGCGTCATAGGCGACATCGCCCCTCGGTCGAAATGTCAGCGCCCGCGTCGCCTCACCTTTGACTGGCATGGTGCCTTCGAGCTCGAAGGTGGAAGGCTCAAGGATGGCATTGGCAGAGTCATGGCGAATGGCGAGAAGCGCAAATGTTTGTTGATCCGGCTCGGCGGGTGCCAAGGTGAAGACCAATCCGCAAAGATTCTTGGCAGCATTCTCAGGTTCGAGCGCACCGGATGGATTGCTGACTAGCGTTTCCAATTCTGGCTCGATCGCGTCGCCAAAATCCGTGGTCACGGCAATACAATTGGAGTGATCCGGAGCGCGTTGGCCGACAATGCTCATATTGGCGAGCCTTGGTGTTTCGGGCTCGCTCGGGCCGGCGACGGCGCCGTTGCCTTCGCCCTCGCCCTCTGGTTTTGGGCCGTTCTGCCAAGGTGCGGTTTCAACGAGGCCCGCGATGACAATGAGAGTCAACGCAGCGGCAGCGGCCCAGGGCCACAACCGACTCTTGTTCCGCGTTGACGGAGTTGGCTCAGGATTGGGCGTGACCGGATTCGTTTTTTCCACCGTCGCGTTATGTGTTCCTAGTACTCGGACGACATCTTGAATTGTTTCCACCTCACGGACCGAAACATGGGCCGGAAGTACCAGCCCTTCGGCGTCGGCGCCGTTACTTTTAGGTATCAAAATTTCCGTCGGTTGCTCACACGCTTCAAACAATCCCAGCGAGTTCTCGAGTTTCTGGCGAACGAAGTCGACAGCATTGATCGTACCACTGCTATGGCCAAATCGTCCCGTACACCAATAGATCCGTTGCGAATTGGCGGGCTCGGTGATGGTTTTTTCGTCCAGGCACAGAACCTGACAGACAAGAGCACCGAGCTGCCAGCTCTGACCGGCTTCGATGTCCGCGTCGACTTGCAGCTCCATATTGATGTCCGCATGCGGACGGTCGAGATGGCGCCTAAGGGCCGCGTAGACATCTTTGACGAACTGATTGTAGTGCTCGCTGCGGTTGACGCGCGTGGGCAAACCATCACGCACGCGCATCTCGGAGGCAATCGTCATATCGGGATCAAGAAAACAATCCGTCACCCGAACAGGCCCTGTGGTTGTGGCGATGACCACCGCCACATTCGTGCCGTCAGACAAAACAGAGCTCGACATCATGGTCCATGATGGCGTCGAGAATAGGATCGTCCGGCTGCACCACGAGCTGATAGCCGCCATCGACCGGATCGGGAAGGCTCACAGGTGCGATGGCGTCGAACATCTCGGCGCGGGGATGGTCGGCGGGCACGATCACGCTCAGGATCTTGGGCTTCATGGCCGGATCGGTCAGGGTAATCAGAATGTAGACGCGATTGCGCCTGACTTCCGAACTCTTGATCTCGATCTCAGCGTGATCGGTGCTGCGTTTTTGCACCCCTTCGCCTGCCGCCGCCGCACGGATCGGCATGACGAAGGTTGATTGTTCACGCAGCATGCGGTGGTAGAGATCGCGAATCCGGCCATTGAAGCGAATGGCACGCTGCACCTTGTCGATGATCTTGGCACTGCGTCTTTCGATATAGGCATGGATCTCGACGGCCGAGGCTGTGGGCCCGGCATCGCCGCGCGCCTCGCGCAGCCGCCGCCGTTCCTGGCGTGTCGAATAGAGATCGGCTGCCTCATCGAGCAGCTCGGTATCGCTGGCATTAAACTGGGTCTTCATTTCACGTGTCCTGAATTTCCGCAAAGGTCTTGGCAAACCGCGGTCGATCGGCGGCAAGCGCCGCCTCAAAGCCTGTCGCGGTTTCCAGGCTCTCGAGATGGTGCAATGCCACCTCCAGGGCGGAAACTATTCGGCTCAACGGGTCCATTGCGTCGATCACCCGCTCACCCATCCTATGATTTTCCATAGCATCGCGGATTCCTTTGCGATTGAGGGCCTCAAAGGCCTTGCGCGCCGCCTCCAGGCGGGCTGCCAGATCCTGCTGGCGGTCCCAATCCTCCATG
>CAYPOV010000239.1:0-7459 GCA_964412385.1 uncultured Geminicoccaceae bacterium | reverse complement strand
AGCATCATGACTGCGCTCTATTTCGCGATCCTGCGTCCAGAAGACCGGGTCGCCGTCAAGCCCCACGCCTCGCCAATTTTCCATGCGATCCAATACCTCGCCGGCAACCAATCACACGAAGCGCTTCAGAATTTTCGCGGCTTTCGCGGAGCACAAAGCTATCCTTCGCGCACCAAAGACACGGATGACGTTGATTTTTCGACGGGCTCGGTCGGTTTGGGGGTCGCTCAAACACTCTTCGCCTCCCTCGTTCAAGACTATGTCAAAGCCCATGGTTGGATGCGCGAACGCCCCTTGGGCCGCATGGTGGCTCTGGTCGGCGATGCCGAAATGGATGAGGGCAATATCTATGAAGCGCTGCTCGAAGGATGGAAACATGGGCTGCGCAATTGCTGGTGGATCGTCGACTATAACCGCCAATCGCTAGACGCTGTCATCCGTGAGGGTCTTTGGGAGCGTTTCGAGCAGATCTTCAAGAGCTTCGGCTGGGATGTTGTTGTCGTCAAACATGGCAGTTTGCAACGCGCTGCCTTCAGCGAGCCGGGCGGCGACAAGCTTAAAGCTTGGATCGATCGCTGTCCCAACCAGCTCTATTCCGCCCTCACGTTCCAAGGCGGCGCTGCCTGGCGCGTGCGTCTCATGGATGAAATTGGCGATCAGGGCGATGTCACCAAGCTGATTGAAAGCCGCTCGGACGCAGAGCTTTCCGCGTTGATGAGCAATCTGGGCGGTCACGATTTGCCTTCGCTTCTCGACGCATTCGAGCGTGTTTCGACGAGCGATCGGCCGACTCTATTCCTTTGCTACACAATCAAGGGCCAAGGTCTTCCGCTTGCCGGCCACAAGGATAATCACGCCGGCCTCTTGACCCCGGAGCAAATGATCGAATTTCGGCAAGCCACGGGTGTTCGCGAAGGGCATGAATGGGAGCCGTGGGAAGGCACATCAATCGCCGCCTCCAGTCTCCAAGACTTCATCACTGAGGCACCATTTTTCTCGCAAGGCGCTCGACGCTTTGAAGCCAAGCCCGTTCCCATCCCTTCAAAGCTTTCGCTTCCCGCTCATCGCAGCAAGCCCGTCTCGACACAAACTGCGTTCGGCCAGATCCTCCAGACGATCGCTCGAGAAGACTCGGATTTGGCAAACCGCATTGTCACAACATCGCCTGATGTCACGGTGTCAACAAATCTTGGACCTTGGGTCAATCGCCGAGGGCTCTTTGCGAAGGAAAGCCTCGCCGACACATTCAAGGCCGAACGTATCCCCTCGACCTTTAGCTGGTCATTCTCACCCCAAGGTCAGCATGTCGAACTCGGCATCGCCGAGTCAAACTTGTTCCTGATGCTGTCAGCGATGGGCCTGTCGCATTCGATCAATGGGGAACGCCTTCTGCCAATCGGCACCGTCTACGACCCGTTCATTTATCGAGGTGCCGATCAGCTCAACTATGCCTGTTATCAAGACGCCCGCTTCATGCTTGTAGCAACACCATCGGGCGTGAGCCTGGCTCCCGAGGGTGGGGCCCATCAGTCGATCGGCACGCCGTTGGTCGGCATGGCGCAAGATGGCCTTGCGGCCTTCGAGCCTGCATTTCTGGACGAGTTGGCGGTGATCATGCGGTTCGGCTTCGACTATATGCAGCGCGACGGAGAAGGCGATCCCGACGAGCGGACCTGGCTTCGTGATCAGACGGGCGGCTCTATCTATCTGCGGCTGTCGACCCGGCCGCTCGAACAACCTATACGGGAAGTCGGCCCCGAACTCGAGCGCAATATCGTCGATGGCGCCTACTGGCTTAAGGAAGCTGGCGCCAATGCCGAAATCGTCATTGCCTATTCTGGTGCTTTGGCGCCGGAGGCGATACGCGCGGTAGGGCTCATGGCTGAGGATCGGCGCGATGTGGGCCTTCTTGCCATTACCTCGGCCGACCGGCTTAATGCCGGTTGGACGGCCGCACAACGGGCACGCGAACGCGGCCTAACTTTCGCCAAGAGCCATATTGAGCGTCTTCTTGAACCGCTTCCGCCGCACTGTGCGATTGTCACGGTTCTCGATGGCCATCCCGCCACGCTTGGCTGGATTGGTGCGGTCCATGGTCACCGGACACGTTCGCTCGGCGTCGAGCATTTTGGTCAGACCGGGCGGATCGAGGACCTCTACCGGCACTGCGGCATCGACACCGAGAATATCCTACGGGCTGCGGAGGCTATTGTGCCGGGACGGCCGATCCGGCATGTGCAGGCCATTGCCTGAGCACTGAAAAAAGACAGCCTCGAAGGATTTATTTCCAGCAATGTTGTTTCTTATGCTTGCGGGCGGATTCGTCGGCCTGGTTCTTGGTGGAGAGCTTCTGGTCCGCGGGGCTGTCGCGATTGCCCGGCGTCTGGGTGTCTCGCCCTTGGTTATTGGGTTGACATTGGTGGGTTTCGGCACGTCCGCACCCGAATTGGTAACCTGCATTCAAGCAGCACTTGCCGGCTCTCCCGGACTTGCCGTCGGCAATGTCGTCGGCAGTAACACGGCCAATATTCTACTCATTCTCGGACTGGCGGCGGTGATCAGACCTGTCCATGCGACCAAGAAATCCTTCGGTCGAGATGGCACCGTTTTGGTGGTCGCGTCGTTGGTCTGTCTTGGCGCGGTGCTCTTTGGCAGTATTGATCGGCTTGCGGGCGCGATATTCCTGATCGGCCTTATTGCCTACATTATTGCCGCATACATCCACGAACATCGTCTTGAACAATCGGGAGAGGCACCGTCCCAAGATGATATCCCGGAGGCGGACTACAGTCTTCCGCTGGCTATCTTGATCCTCGTCGGGGGACTCCTCATCACGATATTGGGCGCTAGGCTGATGGTGGATGGTGCCATTGACCTTGCCATGATCATGGGCGTTTCCGAGACCGTGATCGGTCTCACCGTTGTTGCCATTGGAACATCACTGCCTGAAGTGGTGACTTCGGTCATCGCCGCCGTACGCGGCCATAGCGACGTCGCGTTCGGCAACGTCGTCGGAAGCTGTATCTACAACCTCCTAGGCATTCTCGGCACGACTGCGTTGATCGTACCATTGAGCGTGCCTGTTGAGATCGTCCGCTTCGACATTTGGGTGATGCTGGGCGCAACCGCCGTTCTCATCGTCACGACAGTCACAGGTTGGCGCGTTAATCGCTGGGAAGGAGGCTTGCTTCTCGCCCTCTATGCAGGTTATCTCGGCTATCTGATTACTTCCAACAGCGTTTCTGTCTAGCGAGAGCCGTGCACTCCTTTGCCGACGCCATTGCCGAAGCTTTTCGGCTGATCGTTACATTGGATGGCGATCTCTTCGAGATCATCCTATTGTCGCTCCGCGTCACCTTGACCGCTGTCATTGTCGCTTGTCTGATCGGTGTGCCCTTAGGGGCTTTTTTGGCCGTGGCACGGTTTCCCGGCCGCAGCATCCTGGTGGTTGTCGTCAATGCTCTCATGGGCCTGCCGCCGGTTGTCGTTGGCCTCACCGTCTATTTGTTGCTGTCGGCCTCGGGCCCTTTGGGCGTGTTGCAGCTGCTCTACACACCAGCAGCCATGATTATTGCTCAGGCGATTCTCGTGACCCCCATCGTTGCTGCCCTGACACATCAGGTTGTGGGTGACCTCCACGATGAATATGATGAGTATTTACGTTCAATCCGCGCTTCACCTTTCAATATTGTTCAGACGCTGATCTGGGATGCCCGATACTCGCTGTTGACGGCAGCACTCGCAGGACTTGGGCGAGCGTTTGCCGAAGTCGGAGCTGTGATGATTGTCGGCGGCAATATCAATCATGTGACACGCGTCATGACCACCGCCATTGCGCTCGAAACCTCGCGAGGAGCTCTCGCACTGGCCCTCGCACTCGGCATGATCCTGATTGCACTGACCGTGGCAATCAATGCAAGCCTGATGGCGCTGCGGACCAACATGGAACGACGTGCTTATGGCTGACAGTAAACCTAGCATCATCAAGCTAGTCTCGCGCAGCCTACCGAGAACCCAAGAAACCTGCGCTGAACTCGTTGGCGTAACCCTGGAACGCGGCGACAAAAAACTCCTCGACACTGTGACGCTCACCTTGAGCAAGAGTGGGACGACAACTGTTGTGGGACCCAATGGTGCAGGCAAATCGCTGCTCTTGCGTGTGATGATGGGTCTGGTTGAACCGGATGCCGGCAGCATACGATTTGATTCCGATATTGGTGATCGCTGCGCGTTGGTCTTTCAGCGACCGGTTTTGTTGAGACGGTCAGTCCAGGAGAACTTGGAGCATGCTCTTCTGACCCACGGAGAACCCCGCAAAACGCGACGCCCGCGCCTGATCGAGCTTCTTCGTCTGGGTGGGCTTGCGGCTCTCGCCAATCAACCTGCCCGAATGCTTTCGGGAGGCGAGCAGCAGCGGCTTGCTCTGGTTCGGGCCTTGGCTATGCGACCACGGCTGCTCTTACTGGACGAGCCTACGGCAAGCCTCGATCCCATGGCAACGGTGATGATCGAATCATTGATCAAGGCGTCGGCCAATGATGGCGTGAAAATCGTGCTCGTGACCCACGACCACGGTCAGGCGCGGCGACTTGCGGACGACGTCATCCTTCTTCACCATGGTACAGTCATCGAGCAAGCCAAGGTAACAAATTTCTTTGAAACACCTTCCACTGAGGTGGCAAGGAGCTTTGTCGAAGGCAATCTGATCTTATAGATCGTCATGACTAGAAATCTCCATTTTTGGCACATTGTCGTCACCGCTGGGCTTCTTGGTTTCACGCTCCCTGGCGTTGCGGCAGATCCTTTCATTATTGTGCAGTCAACTACATCCACTCAGAACTCGGGCCTCTACGATGCAATCCTTCCCTTGTTTCAGACCAAGACGGGGATCGAGGTTCGCGTCGTTGCCGTCGGCACAGGACAAGCCATCAAGAACGCGGCTAATTGCGATGGTGACGTGCTGTTGGTTCACGCCAAAGCCGATGAGGACGCATTTGTCGCCAACGGCTACGGCGTTTCGAGGGCCGATCTCATGCACAATGATTTCGTCATCATCGGCCCCGCATCAGACCCAGCAAGCATCCGCGAAACCGACGACCTTGCGACAGCACTTCGCAAACTGTACCACGCGAGCGTACCTTTTGTGTCGCGCGGTGACGATAGTGGCACGCACAAAAAGGAGCTCGGTCTTTGGCAAGCGGCTGGCATTGATCCAAAGAACACCGGCGATTGGTATCGAGAAACCGGCTCCGGCATGGGAGCGACGCTTAATATCACCATCGGCATGAATGCCCACGCATTAACGGATCGCGCAACCTGGCTTGCCTTCGAAAACTCAGGAAATCATCAAATCCTTTTCGAAGGAGACCCCCAACTCTTCAATCAGTACGGGATCATCCTTGTTAATCCCGAGCACTGCCCGAATGCCCGCACTAAATCGGGACAAATCTTTATCGATTGGATGCTATCCACTGAAGGAAAACACGCGATCGAATCCTTCGAAGTGAATGGCGAGAAGCTCTTTTTTCACAATGCCTCAAGAGTTGAGTAATCACATGTGGGAACGTACCCAAACGCCAATTTCATCATGCAAGCGCTGGCTGGCATCGATGCGGTCCGCATTGTAGAAAAATCCGTGAACCATGCCGGCATATTCACTGTAGACAGTTTCAACACCTGCTGCCTTGAGCTTTTCGGCATAGAGCCTGCCATCGTCCAACAAAGGATCGTATTCTGCAGTTATGACGAGAGCGGGTGGCAGATGGCTTAGATCCTTGGCATGGAGAGGTGAAACCCACGGATCATTGCTCTCGTCAGGATTGTTGAGGTAGTAGTCGTAGAATGCCTTCATCGAACTTCGCTGCAACAAATACCCCTCAGCGTTCGCGTGATAGGAGGGCTTGTCGATATCGGCGTCCGTCACAGGATAGACTAAAACCTGACAATTAAGATCCGGTCCACCTTGATCACGCGCCCGGATCGCGGTGACCGCGGCGAGGTTTCCTCCCGCCGAATCACCCATCACACCAAGACGTTGAGGATCGACGTTGAGATCCTCCGCGTGCTCGACGGTCCAATTGAGCGATGCCCACGCATCTTCCACGGCGGTTGGGAACTTATGCTCCGGAGCCTTTTGATAATTCACGGCAATAATTGCACATCCGGTTCGGTTCGCCATAATCCGTGAAGTCGGATCGCAGATTTCGATATTGAGCACCACCCAGCCGGAGCCGTGGAAATAGACCAGTGCCGGAAATGGTCCTTGGCCATCCGGATAATAGATGCGGACCGGGATATCGGCTGTCGGTGTCGGTACGAAACGGTGCTCGATATGAGCAACCTCTTCCGGTTGACCCTGAAGTGCAATCGTGTCCCAACCGCCGAGCCGGGCCTCCTGGACGGTCATTTGATCCATCGGCTTGGCACCGGCTTCGATCATCTCGGCAATAAGAACTTCGACTTGGGGATCGAGCGGCATTTGTTGTCTCGGCGCTTGGTGTCTGGCCCTTCAGGAATGAATGTCGCGAACCGCGGCAGGCCCGACTTCGAATTGGTGGAATCTCGCTTCGAACCCCCTGCGCTCTGGCGAACAGAAAGCAAGCCCAACCAGAACTTCGTTCGGGTCTAACGGCCAATGCGCGAGCCGCGCCATGTGCCACTCGCTTTCCGCGATCCGATATTGAACGAACAATGCATCCTTGAGCCGGGTCAGTCGAAGGGCGACCGGGCCATCAAGCCCATCGAGCCTTTGCGCCGACCAATCAGAGTTGCTGTGTGTCACAACTACACTCAAATGCGCCGCACCATCCGTCCATTCAATTCCACATTTAATCCAGTGTCGATCATCGATCCGCACCATCATGCCGGCCTGATCATAAAGTTCCCGATACCGGCCGTCAAAGACAGCAGTCGCAGTGAACTCTCCACCATGAGTGGTCGCTAGGAAATGTCCGTTGTCACGGTGAAAACCATAATAGGTACCCTGCCAATAGTCGGTTTTCTCTCCTGATTGACAAATGAGTACACCATCTCGAACCTCCCAGAATGGTGGTTCGTTGTGCCATGTCATGTCGTCTGAAAAATGGCTCATTCCACGCTCACAAACTTGCCAAATAGGCGCGCCATCCGCCCGTTTCCGTTATCTCTTTCGAAGCCCCTAGGGCGGCAGGCTCGACAAGAAAGCCTATGACACTGCTGCCGTCCTGAAGCGTCACATCGCCGATCGTCAACTGTATGCCGGTGTCGTTCGCAAGCTCATTGTTGAAGCTGAATTGAAATGTCAGATCTTCAACAGCGTCGCCATCGTTGTCGATATGGATTTCGTAGATGGCGTCCTCATCGAGCGTGAAATAGCTCGGCCCGCCGTAAGGCACCTGAAGCGGCTGATAATTCGCGATCATTGTCACAAAATTTTCACGTCCAGGTTCATAGCTTCGAAACAGGTAGAAATCTGTTCCAT
>CAYPOV010000238.1:0-7461 GCA_964412385.1 uncultured Geminicoccaceae bacterium | reverse complement strand
CGTGATGCGCCGCTTCATCACTGAACTCGTGGCCCCCATCGCTGCCGGGGGTGAAGCCAGAGGCGAATTAACACCCGCGCTTGAAAACGCCGGCCGATACTATGGCAGTCTCAAAGCGGCCGCGAATTGGATCTCCTCAACACTGGCGGTTCTGACCGCGGTATTTTGCTTTTGGCTGGGCCTGCAACGTGTAGGTCCGAAGTTCAGAGCACGGAACAAAGTCGAAGTCACCGTTCGCTCCGCACTCTTCCTTGCAGCAACCGTTTCAATTCTTACGACTGCCGGCATCGTTTTCTCGGTGCTGGTCGAGTCCATTCGTTTCTTCCAGCTCGTTCCCATCACAGAGTTCTTGTTTGGGCTCCATTGGAGTCCGCAAACGGCTATCCGCGCCGATCAGATTGGTTCATCCGGTTCATTCGGTGCTGTTCCACTTTTTGTCGGCACTGGTTTGATTACCGTTATCGCCATGTTCGTGGCGGGCCCCGTCGGCATCTTTTCGGCCATGTATCTTGCCGAATATGCCCACCCGCGCGTTCGCTCGTTTGCCAAACCCATTCTCGAAGTGCTGGCTGGCGTGCCAACCGTCGTTTACGGCTTTTTCGCGGCATTAACGGTGGCACCCGCGATTCGCCGGTTTGGTGAATCGATAGGGCTCGATGTGGCCTCGGAAAGTGCGCTGGCAGCGGGTGCCGTGATGGGGATCATGATCATTCCCTTCGTGTCATCGCTCTCCGATGACGCAATATCCTCGGTACCGCAATCTCTTCGCGATGCGTCTTTGGGGCTGGGTGCAACCAAGGCCGAGACGATTACCAAAGTCGTCGTGCCTGCAGCTCTTCCCGGAATTATCGCAGGCTTTCTTCTCGCTATCTCAAGAGCGATCGGTGAGACCATGATTGTCGTGATGGCAGCGGGTCTCGCTGCCAATCTCACCGTCAATCCCCTCGATTCGGTCACAACCGTGACGGTTCAGATCGTGACACTGCTCGTGGGCGACCAGGAATTCGATAGTGCAAAAACACTATCGGCCTTCGCCTTGGGACTCGTCCTGTTCGTGGTGACCCTTGCGCTGAATGTCGTAGCTCTTTGGGTCATGCAAAAATATCGTGAGAAATATGACTGACGTTTCAAGCTCAGGCTTGGCGAGACTTGCCAATCGAACGCGCCTCAAGGACGAACAGGCGGCACGCCGCACGAAGCGTCGATATCGAAGCGAGACGGCTCTCAAATCGATAGGCATTGGTGCCATCAGCATCGCCATTGCGCTCCTCGGTCTCCTGCTGTGGACCGTCGCGGCGCAGGGATTTCAGGCATTCTGGCAGACCTACATCAAGCTCGACATTACCTTTTCGCAAGACGTGATTGATCCGCAAGGGAATCGCGATCCCGAGGCGTTGCGCCGAGCCAATTATGCGACACTCGTCAACAATGCCCTCTACGAGCTCTTTCCGGATGTCGAGGGCCGCAATGCGAGACGCGATCTTCGAGGCATCATGAGCAATGGTGCGGCGCTCGAATTGCGCAGTATGGTGGAGAACGATCCCGATCTCATCGGCACGTCCGGTACGTTCTGGCTGCTCGCAGATGATGATGTCGATCAATTCATGAAAGGGAACATCAGCCGCGACACGGCTGCTTCAGACCGCAGGACTTCCGATGAAGAAATCCGCTGGATCGACAGCTTGGACGAACGCGGCGATATCGAGCTTCGCTTCAATAGAATTCTCTTCACCAATGGCGACAGCCGGGAGCCGGAACTTGCCGGTATCTGGGGGGCTGTGGTCGGTTCATTCTACATGATGGTGGTGACCTTTGCACTTTCTGTCCCGATCGGCGTAGCGTCGGCGATCTACCTTGAGGAATTCGCCACCAAGAGCCGCCTCAATGATTTCATCGAGGTCAACATCAACAATCTCGCTGCGGTGCCTTCGATCGTCTTTGGTCTTTTGGGGCTTGCCGTCTTCTTGAACGTGTTTCATTTGCCTCGATCCGCGCCGGTTGTCGGCGGCCTTACGCTGACCTTGATGACGCTGCCGACGATTGTCGTGGCAACCCGCGCAGCCCTCAGGGCCGTGCCCCCCTCGATCCGTGAGGCGGCACTCGGTGTCGGCGCATCCAAGGTGCAGACGATTGTGCATCATGTCTTGCCACTTGCCATTCCGGGCATTCTTACCGGGGCGATTATCGGCATGGCGCAAGCGCTTGGTGAAACCGCACCACTCTTGATGATCGGCATGGTGGCCTTCATCGTCGACATACCGAGTTCACCCTGGTCGCCGGCTACAGCCCTTCCGGTACAGGTTTACCTTTGGTCCGACAGTCCCGAGCGCGCCTTTAGTGAACGCACGGCAGCGGCGATCATTGTGCTGTTGGCGTTCCTGATCATCATGAACGCAATTGCAGTTATTTTAAGAAAGAGATTCGAACGGCGATGGTAGCCACGAACGAATTGAACGTGTCTTCGAGCTCCCATAAAGCTCAAGACAATAGTGGGGGCGGCTCCGAGCCATCCATCAAAATGGCGACCCGTAACGTCAATCTTTGGTACGGGCTGAAGCAAGCGCTCTTCGACATCGACATGGACATTCGAGAGAATGAGGCAACGGCGCTAATCGGACCTTCGGGTTGCGTCAAGTCGACATTCCTGCGCTGTCTCAATCGGATGAACGACACCATCGATATCTGCCATGTCGAAGGCGATATCCGGCTCGATGACGTCGATATCTATGATCCGAGTATCGATGTCGTTCAGCTTCGTGCCCGGGTCGGCATGGTGTTTCAAAAGCCCAATCCCTTTCCCAAATCGATTTTCGAAAACGTCGCCTATGGACCGCGAATCCATGGTCTCGCGAGCGGCAAAGCGGACATGGATGAGCTGGTGGAAACCAGCCTGCGCGGTGCTGGGCTCTGGGATGAGGTAAGCGACCGCCTCGATCATCCAGGCAACAGTCTCTCTGGCGGCCAGCAGCAGCGCTTGTGCATTGCGCGCGCTATCGCCGTCAGCCCGGAAGTCATTTTGATGGACGAGCCCTGTTCGGCGCTCGATCCCATCGCCACGGCCCATATCGAAGAATTGATTGACGAGCTCCGCGCCTCCTTCACGATCGTCATTGTCACCCACAACATGCAGCAAGCGGCGCGGGTGTCGCAGAAAACGGCGTTTTTCCATCTCGGCAAGCTGATCGAGTTCGGCTCGACCGAGCAACTCTTCACCAATCCGTCCGAGAGTATGACCCAAGACTATATCACGGGACGCTTCGGATGATGTAGAGACCCTCTATGGGACTCGAGCAGGAACAATTGGCAGACCGCCGACATATCGTCCGCTCTTTCGACGGCGATCTCAAGCAACTTGCGGATCGCATCGTTCATATGGGGGCGATTGCCGAGCAACAAGTGGCCCAGGCCGTCGAGGCGATTTCCGGACGCAGCTTCGATACCGCCAATCGTGTCATTCGGGATGACGAGCTGGTTGACGGCCTTGAAGAGGAAATCGATCAATATGCCGTGCGCCTCTTGGCGACACGCCAGCCTCTCGGCATCGACCTTCGCATTATTTCCATGGCGCTCAAGATCTCCAACGATCTCGAGCGAATCAGCGACTATGCGGTAAGTATCGCCAAGCGCGCGCGAACAATCTCGGAAGAGCCCGAGTTCGTTCGGCTGGGTACGCTGATCAGTATGGGACAAATCTGCCAGTCAATGGTGAAAGATGTCCTTGACGCTTTACTTGAACGCAACACCGAAAAAGCGATGCATGTTTGGCATCGCGACCGCGAAGTCGATGATCTACACAAACTGATGGTCCGCGAGCTTTTGACCTATGTTGTCGAAGACACATCGCGTACTACGCTCTGCATCGAGCTCTTATTTGTTGCAAAGAATTTGGAGCGGATCGGCGATCACGCGACCAACATCGCAGAAAAGATCCACTACATGATCCATGGCGCGCAAATCAATCGCATGAGGAACCGCCCGACGTGAAGCCGCTAATCCTAGTTGTTGAGGATGAACCGGCCCTACAAAAGCTTCTCGCATACAACCTAGACGCGGGCAATTTTGATTGCGCGCAAGCTTATGATGGCGAGGAAGCGCTCAATCTCATCAATGAACGGCTGCCCGATCTCATCCTTCTGGACTGGATGTTGCCGCAGCTATCGGGACTGGAGCTTTGCCGTAGATTACGACGTCGGCTCGATACCGCGCATATGCCTATCATCATGCTCACGGCGAGAGGCGAAGAGCCCGACCGGCTGCGCGGACTTGAAACCGGCGCTGATGATTTCGTCACCAAGCCGTTCTCGCCTGATGAATTACTTGCGAGGATCCGTGCCGTCTTGCGTCGAGTGCGCCCGGCCTTTGCCGAGCAGACGCTGGCTTATCACGATTTGCGCATGGATCTCGGTGCCCATCGTGTTCACCGCGCTGATCGCGAAATCCATCTGAGCCCGACCGAGTTTCGCTTGCTGCGGCACTTTATGGAAAATCCGGGAAGAGTGTTCAGCCGCTCACTGCTCCTGGATCGCGTTTGGGGTGCCGATCTCGATATCGAGCTACGCACGGTCGATGCCACGATCCGCCGTCTGCGCCGGGCGATCAATCGCAATGGCGAGGACGACCTACTGCGTACCGTTCGCGCGGAAGGCTACTCGCTCGATCATCGCAAATTGGGCTCCGCCGTCTAGGCCCTACTGAACCCTCGGGACGTCGGCCTTAACGGTTCCGGGTAATGCGGCGACTGGGAGCTCATTCCAAATGCGCGCGATCGCGCGGGCAAATCCCAGTCTGCCGAACTCGCCCTCAAGGACCGCAAGCGCGCGCGAGAACGGATCGAGCGGCTCCGGAAAGCGCTTGAGATCGATTGCGGCATTCGGTTCCAAACCACTGAGATCCCTTGCTGCCTGCTTGGCCTCGAAGAGACCACCAAGCTCGTCGACAAGGCCGATATCGAGGGCCTGCTTGCCCGTCCAAACGCGTCCGCGCGCAATCTCTTCCACATCGTCTTCCGAAAGGCTTCGACCGGCGGCAACGCCCGCAACAAATTCCTGGTACATGCCGTCGACAAGTGCCTCAACGCGCGCCTTCTCGCTGTCCGTGAACGCGCTGTTGGCACTCCACATCGAGGCATGATCGCTTTCGGCGAACATCGCCCAATTGACACCAAGCTTCTCCCAAAGCTCGGAAAGCACAGGCTTGGCTGCGATCACGCCGATCGAGCCCGTTAGGGTCGCAGGCTCTGCAACGATTCGATCCGAGCGCATTGACACCCAGTAGCCGCCCGACGCTGCGGTATTGCTCATGGAGATGATCACAGGCACGCCGCTTTCCCTGGCGCGGGAAACTTCCCGGGCGATGGTCTCGGATGCGACGGCGGAACCGCCAGGGCTGTCGATGCGCAGGATAATGGCCTGGACCTCCGGGTCATCCGCTGCCTCTGCAATCGCCCGGGAAATCGTGTCAGCGGCGATCTCCTCGCCGAATTCGCTTTCTCCGCGGACAATCGGGCCACTGGCAACGACGAGACCGATGACCGCGCCGTCTTCACGTTCATCGGTGGCCCTTGCCTCATGATAGTCACCAATGGACATCCAACTATCGTGACCTCCGGCTTGGTCTTCCATCGCGTCCATAGCCTGGTCGTGGTAGCTGACAGCGTCGATTAGGTTACTGTTTTGCGCTTCATTGGCTGAGAAAGGGGCATCGCCGATCAATCGGCTGAGATCGTCGGCATCGAGCCCGCGGCCTGTGGCGATATCGACAACCATCTGGTCCTGAAGGTCATCGAGCAACGCCTGCATCATTTCCGCGTTCGCTTGGCTCGGCTGGTCCTCGCTCACGAATTCCAAAGCGGATTTGTACTCCGCACGCTTGGTGACGTCGATGTCGACGCCGATCTTGGCAAGTGCTTCAGCCGCGAAGGGCAGCTCGAATGCGAGGCCCGTCAGCCCTACGAAGCCGACGGGCTGAAGATGGATTTCGTCGAACGAGCTTGCGAGATAGTACCCCATATTGCCCGGCGTTAGCTCGCCGAAACTATCGGCAAATGCCAGTGTCGGCTTGCCCGATGATTTGAACCTCTCGACCGCTTGGCGGATCTCCTGGGTCACGGCGGGCCCATGCTGCCCCCCATCCATAATTGCCATGAACCCCAAAACCCGCGGATCGTCTTTGGCAGCGTCAAGGGCTTCAACCACCTCGATCACCGTGGGTTTGCCATCGAAATCGAGAAATGCGAACGGATCGGCGCCATAGGAATTCTCAATGGCGCCCCTTAAATCAGCAGTGAGGATCACGCTTTCGTCAAAGACGGGCTGTTCAGCGCGAAACTTGGTGAAGCCCCAATAGGCAAGGCCACCGAGTGCCGCCATCGAAAGGATGGACAAAAAGCCCACGACGGCGAAGAAACCGAAAATAAAGCGACGCATGCAGAAAGCCTTACTGTGCGCGGTTCATATGAGTTGAGGCCCGAAATAAGTAGAAGCGGGAGAATCTCAAGCCGCGGCGCGATGCTTGCGTTGACGCTCGCTTGCCGTCTTCAATTGTCCACACGCCGCAAGAATATCACGTCCTCGGGGCCGACGCACAGGCGACGCATAGCCCGCATCTTCAACAATCGAGGCAAAGCTACGAATACGGTTGTTTGACGAACAGCGGTAGGGCGAGCCGGGCCAGGGGTTGAATGGGATGAGATTGACCTTCGCTGGAATCCCGTCGAGCAATCGCACCAGCTCCCGGGCATCGGCATCACTGTCGTTGACAGCATCCAGCATGACATACTCGAAGGTAGTGGCCCGACGCGCCGGATAGTTTCGGCAAGCCTCTAGCACGGCAGCGATGTCCCATTTGCGATTGATCGGCACGAGCTCGTTCCTAAGCTCGTCACGCGTGGCGTGAAGCGATACCGCAAGCCCGATACCCAGCTCCTCGCCGCATTGGACCATGCGCGGCACAACGCCGGATGTGGAAATCGTGATACGGCGGCGCGACAGATTGAGGCCCTCCTCATCCATCGCGAGGCGCATGGCTTGCCGCACGTTATCGTAGTTGAAGAGTGGCTCGCCCATGCCCATCAGCACAATGTTGGTAAACAGGCGATCATCGCTGCCGGTTGGCCATTCACCCAAACTATCGCGGGCAACCAGGATCTGTGCGACGATCTCGTCCGCCCTCAGGTTTCTGACAAGTGGCATAGTCCCTGTATGGCAGAACGAGCAGCTCAAGGTGCATCCGACTTGGGTCGAGACGCACAAGGCACCACGATCCTGCTCCGGAATGAAAACGGTCTCGACTTCCTGACCGTCGGCAAACCGCAACAGCCATTTGTGGGTACCGTCCTGGGCCACTTGCGACGTCACGATCGTGGGGCGGGCAACATCAAAGCGTTCGGCAAGGACTTCGCGAAATGTCTTTGGCAGGGTCGTCATCGATGCGAAATCACACGCGCCTCGATGATAGAGCCAA
>CAYPOV010000237.1:0-7505 GCA_964412385.1 uncultured Geminicoccaceae bacterium | reverse complement strand
GCTTGGCGCGCAAGAGGGACCGGACATTACCAAGAGCAATCCCACCGCTAAGATAAGTGGCCGCGAGGTATCTTGCGCCCCCGAGGATGATCATCAGGATCAGCTCAAGCCATGACGCAACCTCAAGGGAGGCATGCATGATTGTGAAGAGCACGATCACCATGATCACGCAGCCGATGGAGAACGCGCGCAATCGACGCCACAATGCCTTGTCCGGTGTGATGTGTCCCCGTTTGCTAACAATAATCAAGAGCAGCGAAACATTAAGCCAATTCGAAAGTGCCGTTGCAAGTGCAATGCCAACGTGGCCCATGCTGTCGATCAACAGCAAAATGAACAGAACGTTTGTTAAGAGGCAAACGGCAGCAATCTTCACCGGCGTCGCCGTGTCTTCACGCGCAAAACAGGCGGGGGCTAGAACCTTGATCAAGACATAGGCCGGCAAACCCAAGGCAAATGCTGCGAGTGCATTGGCTGTCGCCGTGCTCGCCCGACTATCGAACGCGCCGCGCTCAAACAGTACTTCAATAATCGGGTGACCAATGACGATGAAGGCAGAGGCTGCTGGCAGCGTAAAAAATAGTGCAAGTTCGATTGCACGATTCTGGGTATCCATCGCGGCACTCAATTCGCCGCTTCTGAGTTGTCTGCTCAAAAGCGGCAACAAGGCGGTGCCGACTGCGATCCCAATCATGCCAAGCGGCAATTGATTGAGTCGGTCTGCGTAAAAAAGATAGGAGACAGCTCCTGTGGCGAGAGTCGATGCAAACCACGTGTCGACCAGGAGGTTGATTTGCGCCACGCCCGATCCGAACACGCCCGGGAGGACCAACCGAAAGAGCCGCTTGATTCGAGGTGTCACGCGAGGGCGAACCAGTCTGATGTGAATGTTTGCCCGATGGGCCGCCACCATGACCCACAAGAGCTGCGCAGCTCCCGCGAGAGCGACGCCCCAGGCCAACGCATAGGCCGGCTCGCCAAACGACGATGCCGAGAGCAATAGTGCACCGATGAGGATGAGGTTGAGGAGAACCGGAGCGAAGGCCGGTGCTGCAAAAAAGCCGAACGAATTCAACACCCCACCCATCAATGCGACCATCGAAATGAAGAGCAGGTAGGGAAAAGTTATGTGGCTCAGCGCGACAGCTGCGGCATAGCGCTCGCCATCGGGCTCAAACCCCGGTGCAAGCCCGCGCACCAGCCAGGGCATCGTCAACTCGGCGAGAAGCACCACGAACAACAAGACGCTGAGCATTAACGAGAATGTTTGCGAGCCGAAGCGTATCGCCTCCTTCTCGCCTTCGCCTTCCAGTGTTCGCGAGAAGAGCGGCACAAATCCCGCGTTGAACGCCCCTTCCGCAAACAGACGCCTAAGAAAATTGGCAAGCTTGAAACTGACGAAAAAAGCGTCAGCCAGTCCACCCGCGCCCAGCACGGCGGCAATCATCAAATCGCGGACAAAACCGGTTATGCGGGAGAGGCCGGTTAAACCGCCGACCGTCAGAAAAGCGCGGAAAAGACTTGCCATCGCCGATGTTAGTCGCTGGCGAGGGCCTTGAGCAGGGCGGCTTCGATGCGGTTCTGGTGACTGCGTTGGGTGATCTTCAAGCCGAATACATCTTTAATGTAGAAGACGTCGACAACACGCTCGCCAAAGGTGTTGATGTGGGCACTCGTGATGATCAAGCGCATATCCTTGAAGGTGGCCGCAAGCGCAAACAATAGACCGGGACGGTCGCGCCCGTTGACCTCGACCAATGTATGTGTCCGGCTTGCTTTGTTGTCGATGATCACTCTGGGCTCGACCCGGAAGACATCAGCCCGGCTCGGCAGGGCTCCTTTGCCGTCGAAAGCCCGCTCGAGCCGGATTTCTCCACGGAGTGCTTTTTCAAGGTTGTCTTGAATGCGGTCCGTGCGGCGTTTCTCAAGCTCGACGGCATTACCCGAAGGGTCCTGGAAACTGAACACATCAAGGGCCATCCAATCGGACGTCGTGAAGATGCGTGCTTCAACCACGGTCACGCCGCTGATGGCCAATGCGCCCGCGATCTTCATGAATAAACCCGGATGATCGGCTGTGTAGACCGTAAGTTCCGTGCGGTCTTGATCCTCGTCAACGCGGAAGTCGAAGACCAGAGGAAGCTCCTCGCGTTCCGCTTGCCTCATCATCTTCGCATGACGAATGAGGTCGTCAGGAGAGAATGCGAGGAGGTAGTGCTCATCGTGCCGATCGACAAATTGTTCGGCGTCGTCTTCGGCGAAAATCTTGTGTTCGATGAGCAATTCGGTCAGTCGCTCCTTGGTCCCGGCAAGGCGTCGGGCGCGCGGCCCTCCCATATCGCCCGAAGACATGGCAAGGCGGGTCTCGTGATAGAGCGAGCGCAAGAGCTGACCCTTCCAACCATTCCAGACGCCGGGACCCACAGCATAAATGTCGGCCATCGTCAGGATGGTGAGCAGCCGCAATCTCTCGGGTGATTGGACGATTTTGACGAAATCGGTAATGGCTTGGGGATCATCGGAATCGCGCTTGAAGGCGAAGTTGCTCATCACGAGATGATTGCGCACCAGCCAGGCGACGGTTTCGGTCTTGCTTTCGCTGAGGCCGAGCCGCTCGCAGAATGACAGGGCGATTTCTTCGCCGACGATCGAATGATTTCGGTTTCGGCCCTTGCCGAGGTCGTGGAGAAAGATTGCCACATAGAGTTCCTGCCTTGAGGAAATTTGCGGCATCAGCTCGACAGCTAACGGCATTGTTTCCTCAAGATCGCCGGTCTCGATGCGGTAGAGGTTGCCGATTGCGCGAATGGTATGCTCATCGACAGTATAGACATGATAGAGATTGTACTGCATCTGCGCGACGATCCTGCCAAAGTCAGGCACGAAGCGACCGAGAACTCCCGCCTCGTTCATTCTCTTGAGTGTTGTTGCGGGATCATTGGGGCTCGTCAGCATGGCGAGAAAGAGGCTGTTGGCCTCGGGATCGCGCCAAAGGTCGCGAAACACCGTACTTCGGCATTCCGAAATCAACCGAAGAGCCTCGGGATGGAGATCGAGGTTGCGGGATTGCGCAAGACTAAAAAACTCAAGAACTTTGATCGGACTCCTTGAGAAAAGATCCTCGTCCTCAACGCCGATCCGACCGCGCTGGATCAGAAACCCGCCATGCCGCCGCAACCCGAAGCCGAACCTTGGCAGTGTGATCGTTGGCCGTCGTTGGTGACGCTCCTCCAAGGCCGCGCAGACAATCCGCGTGAGGTCACCGACCTCTTTGGCCACGAAATAATAATACTTCATGAAGCGCTCGACGCCAGTGACGCGACCGCGGTCACGATAGCCCATTCTCCGCGCGATTTCCGGCTGAAGATCGAAGGTCAGCCGCTCTTCGGCGCGGCCCGTGATGTAGTGGAGGTGACAGCGAACCGTCCACAAGAAGCGCCGTGCACGTTCAAAGGTGTGAGCCGCCTGGGATGCGAGGACGTCGTGTTCGACTAAATCGTCAAAATTCTTGATGTCATAGAGGTAGCGGCCGATCCAGACCAGCGTGTGGAGATCGCGAAGGCCGCCTTTGCCTTCCTTGATGTTTGGCTCAAGAACATAGCGTGTGTCACCGACACGCTGGTGACGCTCGTCGCGTTCGGCGAGTTTCTGCTCGATGAATTCAGGGCCTCGTTGCTCGATGACCTCTTTGCGAAACCGCTCTTGGAATTCCCCGAAGACTTCGTTGCTTCCCCAGATAAGCCTGGCTTCAAGCAAGCTCGTTTCGATTTGCAGATCGGTTCTCGCGAGCTTGATGCAGTCCTTGATGGATCGCACTGACTGCCCGACTTTGAGATTGAGATCCCACAGACGATAGAGAAGGAATTCTGCTGTCTGCTCGGTGCGCGGCGTGCTCTTGTAGGGATAGAGAAAAAGAAGATCGATATCGGAGCCCGGGGCAATCTCACCTCTTCCATAACCTCCGAGCGCCACGACAGCCAGCGCCTCGCCCTTGGTCAGATTGCTTTGCTGGAACAGATGATCATCGGCAAAATCGAGGCCCCCTTGCAAGACAGCGTCCAATTGGCGCGAACGTTCATGATGGACGAAATCGGCGTCCTCGGTCACGTCGAATCGAGCCTGGATCTCCTTGCTTCCCGCACTCAACATCGCCCGCATACGTTCGACCAGCGACGATCGGTCCTGCGAACGACCTGGGGGACCCGCAATATCGCGCCGCAAGTCTTCGCCGGGACGATCAATCACACTCGTCACAATCAGCTCACCCTGCGAGCCGGCATTGCCTTCAACGCTTGTGCGCGTTGGACGTTGCACTATTCTTTCAAGTGGTGCTTCTCTGACTGCTTGGGTTGGCAAGTTGAACGAGTTCTTTTCAATGGGGGGCTATGGCGGCTACGTCTGGACGGCGTTCGGCTTTACCGTGATTTCGCTGGCTGTTCTATTTTTCCAAAGCTGGCGACAATCGCAAAAACGTACCGCCGAAGCGGACGCCATGCGGACGGCACGTCGCTCTGAGCGGAGTGCGAGATCATCCGTTCGCCGACCAGTTACCATATCGGTTACCGAAAACAAAAGAGAGAGTTGAGCCTGCATGAGGACGATTAAGCGGCAGAGACTAATGCTCCTTTCGGTTGTCGTCATCCTGGTTGGTGGCGCAACCGCACTCGTTTTGGCGGCCCTCGACGACAATATCGCCTTTTTTGTCTCCCCGACACGAATCGCCCAGGGCGAGGTGGAGTCCGGCAAGAATCTCCGTCTCGGCGGCCTAGTAAGCGAAGGCAGCGTGCGTCATCAGGAAGGTGGTTTGGTGATCTTCACGCTTACCGATGAAGCCCACAATGTCGACGTGCATTTTCACGGCAATCTTCCTGATCTGTTCCGCGAAGGACAGGGGATCGTCGCGCAAGGATCGCTCGATGGCACTGGCACTTTTATCGCGAGCGAGGTCCTCGCCAAGCATGACGAGACCTATATGCCCAAAGAAGTCGCCGAGTCGCTCAAGGAAGCCGGCGTCTGGCGCCATAACCAAGACACCGCAGAACCCTAAGGAGTCATGATGCCGTCATTCGGGCTCGTCGAATTCGGTCACCTACTGCTGGTACTGGCACTCGGCATCGCCATCGTCCAATCTGTCGTGCCGATGATCGGCGCCATGCGCGGCGATACCGGCTATATGGAGCTCAGCGCACCCTCAGCGCTCAGTCAGTTCGCTTGCCTGACACTGGTCTTCGCCATTCTCATGCAGGCCTATATCAGCTCAGATTTCTCAGTGGCCAACGTCGCCATCAACTCACATTCGACCAAACCACTCATTTATAAGATCAGCGGCACATGGGGTAATCACGAAGGCTCGCTGGTGCTCTGGGTGTGGATCCTGGCCCTCTTTGGTGCCGGCATCGCCGTCTTCGGCAGCAACTTGCCGCAACGCTTCAAAGCCCGCGTGATTTCGGTGCAGGGCATGATCGGCGTCGGGTTTCTGGCGTTCATCATCTTCACATCGAACCCCTTCGAGCGTCTCATACCGCCTCCAGCCGACGGTCAAGGTCTCAATCCGATCCTGCAGGATCCCGGCCTCGCCATGCATCCGCCGATGCTCTATCTGGGCTATGTCGGCTTCTCGACCACCTTCTCCTTCGCGATCGCCGCTCTCATGGAAGGCCGCATCGATCCGACCTGGGCACGTTGGATGCGGCCCTGGACTCTTGCGGCCTGGACTGCCCTCACCATCGGCATCGCCCTGGGTAGCTGGTGGGCCTATTATGAGCTCGGCTGGGGCGGCTACTGGTTTTGGGATCCCGTGGAGAACGCCTCATTCATGCCCTGGCTCGCAGGCACCGCCCTTCTGCATTCAGCGATCGTCGTTGAAAAACGCAACACGCTTAAAAGCTGGACCATCCTCCTGGCCATTTTGACATTCTCGCTTAGCCTTTTGGGCACTTTCCTGGTCCGTTCAGGCGTGCTCACCTCGGTCCACGCATTCGCCACCGATCCTTCCCGCGGTGTCTTCATTCTCGGCCTTTTGGTGATCGCCGTCGGCGGCTCTCTTCTCCTCTACGCCTGGCGAGCGCCACAATTGGAAAGTGGCGGCGTGTTTTCAGCCTTCAGCCGCGAAGGCTCGCTACTCTTGAACAATCTTCTCCTCGCAACGGCGACGGCGACGGTGCTCTTGGGAACGCTCTACCCGCTCTTCCTCGATGCCCTCGGCGGCCCCAAGATCTCCGTGGGCCCTCCTTTCTTTAACGCGACCTTCCTGCCCCTCATGATCCCGTTGGCACTGGTATTACCGCTGGGTGTGCTGATGGCCTGGAAACGCGGCAATGTTCCCACTGTGCTGCGCAAAATCATGCCCGCCTTGGTCGTGACATTGATCGTTGCTGCAGCCGTGCTGCTGGTCATCGATTATCGAAGCTTCATGGGTGCGATTGGCATCACCATCGGCATTTGGGTGATTGCAGGCTCCATCCTCGAGCTTCTCGGGCGCGCCGGTTTTCCGCAAATGGCGCTCGACCGCGTTTGGCAGCGCGCCAAAGGTCTGCCCCGCGCAGCCTACGCCATGACGGTCGCCCATATCGGTCTCGGCGTGATTATCTTGGGGATTACCGTTTCCTCGACCGGCCAAGTCGAGCGCATCTTGACCATGTCGCCCGGCGATAGTGTCGATCTCGCAGGCTATGACGTGACCCTCGGCTCGATCGGCGAAGTTCCGGGACCCAACTATATCGCCGAACGCGCCACCTTCGAGGTGACACGCAACGGCAATCCCGTCGCGACACTCTTTTCCGAGCGACGCTTCTTCCCCGTCGAGCGCAACACCACGACCGAGGCCGGCATCGATACCGGCATCATGCGGGACATTTATCTCGTCATCGGCGAGCGCGTGGCGCCCGATCGCTTCAATGTGCGGCTCTATTACAACCCGCTGGCCTTTTGGATCTGGGGCGGAGCCGGCCTCATGGGTCTTGCCGGTCTGATCTCGCTTGCCGACCGCCGGCATCGCGTGGGTGCCCCCCAGCCGGCGCGACGCCCACGCGCGCAGCCTCAATCGGAAGCCGCATGAAACCCATGCGCCGCACGCTGTTTTTCCTCGTCCCCGTCCTGGTCTTCGTGATCATCGGTGTGTTTCTCGGCATCGGTCTCACCCGCGATCCGAGCGTCCTACCCTCGGCGCTGCTGGATGATCCCGCGCCCGAATTCGACCTCGGCCCGATCGAGGGCTATGACAAACCCGGTCTCGCCAAAGCGGACCTTCAAGGCGAGCCGGCACTCGTCAATATCTTCGCAAGCTGGTGCGTGCCTTGCCAAGTCGAGCATCCGCAGATCACAGCCCTTGCCGAAGACGGCATTAAGGTTCACGCCATCAACTATAAAGACGAGCCCGAAGACGCCAAGAAATGGCTCGTGGCTCTCGGCGATCCTTTCACCCGTATCGGCGCCGACCCAGAAGGCCGCGCAGGCATCGACTGGGGTGTTTACGGCGTGCCGGAAACCTTTGTCGTCGATGCCGA
>CAYPOV010000236.1:0-7511 GCA_964412385.1 uncultured Geminicoccaceae bacterium | reverse complement strand
CGAGTTGGTACGACAGAAACTCCGAGTTTTTCGGTTGCTATTTTCGCTGTGTAACGGCTGAGACCTATATTCTTTCGGCCAAACGCAAATATTCTCCGTTGCATTTGAATAAAGCGAGAGAAGTATCAAATCGGTACCATCAAAGACATTGGGATGCAGACATACATAGACTGTCGGCAGCTGTACTCCTTGCGGATTGTGCCGATCGAAGAAGTGCCGAGAAAAAACTCCTAGCAGGTATTGAAGTAGCCCGTCGTCAGTCCGCCAAGAGTCTCGGATTGCGCAGTGCCACCGACCTCGCCCGTCTCTGGGCCGAGCATGGCGAGCGGCAAAAAGCATTGGATCTCTTGCACCCGGTCTATGGCTGGTTCACCGAGGGCTTCGACACGCCCGACCTGGTCGAGGCGCGACAGCTCTTGGACGAACTCGCTTAAGTCCTGCCGGGGTTTCGGAAGGGGTGGTGCTGCCACCCCTTCGCCATAATCAACGGGGACCGCCCATCAATACATGAAGCGGTTCGGCAGATCCCACGGGGCGCGCTGAGCCTCGTGAGTGGCTTCGCGCCGGGTGATTCCGATATCGCGGAGCTGAGCTTCGTCGAGAACGGTCAGAGATTGTCGTTCGTGCCAAATCAGATAGGCGTTCTTGAAGAATGTCCAGAAGCGCTGCCCGAATGGCTGTGAATGGGTGGCTTGTCCAAATTGCACGTCGGATCGCATCGCGACACCTCATCTTAGTCGATAGATACGCCACAAAGGTTTTGGCGGGAAAGCTTCGAGCCGTCTGTGACAGTCAACACATGATGGGTTTGACGGCATAATGAAAACGAATTATTATGATGTCATCAATCATGGAACGTTATAGGCACGACGGCATGATCAAGAATCTCGATACGGCCCTGCTGAGGAGCTTCGTCACGGTTGCCGAGACCGGCGGCATGACGACGGCAGCGCAGCGTCTCAATCTTACCCAGGCAGCCGTCAGTCAGCACATCAAGCGGCTCGAGGATCAGCTCCAGCGTTCGCTCTTCGAGCGCGAACGTACCGGCATGCGTCTCACTATGGCCGGAGAACGTCTGCATGGCCGTGTGCTCAAGCTGCTCGAGATCAATGACGAAATTCTCAACCTGATGATGGCGCCCGATTTCGAAGGCGAGGTGCGCCTCGGCGTGCCCCATGACATTGTCACACCCTATATCCCGCCGGTCCTGCGGCGCTTTGTGCAAGCCTGGCCAAGGGTGCAGGTCTCGCTCACCACCGGCATCAGCCTGCGCCTCAAGGAGCAGGTCCGCAATGGCGGCCTCGATCTCACGCTGACCACCGAGCGCACATGCGATTTCTGGGGTGAGAAACTTGCGACCGAACGATTGCTTTGGATCGGAGCGCCGGGCGGCAATGCCCATCTTCGCGACCCGCTGCCGATCTCCCTGGGTGATGAGCGTTGCGTGTTTCGCCCCGTCATCGTCGATGCGCTTGCGGAAATCGGCCGCGACTGGCGCTCATGCTGCGAGACCAGCGAAATGCAGCCGCTCCTGGCCAGTGTCGAGGCCGATATCGGCGTTACGGCACTGATGGCATCGAGCATTCCCGATCATCTAGAGATCCTCACAGGAAAAGCCGAGCTACCCACCTTGCCGGATTTCGCCATCAACCTCTATGTGCGGAGCGGCGCTGACCGGTTGACTACGGAGCTCGCCCGCTTCATGCGCCAAGAGATCAGCGGCGACACCAAGATCGCAGCCTAGGAGGCGATCAAGCTCGGAGGAAACACCATGGCCGCATTGGGCTGTCTCGCACCCTTTGTCCGTGCCCTGTTCGGTGCCCTCATCGGGCATTTGATCGCCTGCATCAACGGCGTGCCGTGGGGCCTCGGTGTCGGCTTCCTACTAGGCGGCGGCGTTGCCGCCCTGACATACCGCCTGTTCGCGCAGCTCAAGAAAAGTGCCGACTGACCTTCAATCAGGCCAGCCGGGCATTGATCACATAATCCAAGATTTCGACCACCTGAGCAGGTTGCTCGGCGACAGCCTTGGCCGCGGCGTCGACTTCCTTGAGTGCATGGGCGTGATCGGGCCCGTGGAGAGTAATCAGAGGCTTGTCGAGCGCGTGGGCATAGCCGGCATCGAAGGCAGCATTCCATTGCCGGTATTTGTCACCAAACCGCACCACCACAATATCGGCCTTGCGGATCAGGGTCTGCGTGCGGATGGCATTGAGATTGGCCCCTTTGTGGTCATGCCAAAAGCTGCTCGTTTCGGTCCCCAAGATCCGCACGCCGCAATCATCAGATGCTCCATGATCCGTCACAGGCCCTGAGAAAACCACATCCAAATCGCGCGCCCGCGCCCCCTCCATGATCTCGCGCCGCCAATCGCTATGGATCTCCCCCGACAAATAAACACTCCAAGCCATCACACCACTCCTCACTCATGCCCATGACCGAAACCTACACGCTGCGCCCCAAGCGTCCATAGACCAACCTCTCTCGCTGACCGCCATGGCGCGGAATGATCGTTACTGCCAACGCCCGAGCCCGGTAGATCAGTCACGATTTTTCCCTATGGCGCCGCCGGCTCGGCGACAGCTTTTCCCTCGAACCCATCGGCCCGCTCGACTCCAAGGGGGTCGCTAATCCGGTCGAATCATTCAATTTGAGCAGGTGCTCGTAGTCAAATTCGGTACTACAAAAGGTGGGGCTTTGCCGTGAGCTTACGCATTGCCGTTGTGCCCCAAGTCAAAGCCAAGATCACAAGGCCGAAGCTCGCAGCCACCGCCACGATGTAGAACGGTAAGCGGATGTCGAGGCTCATCAACCAGCCGCCAAGAAGCGACATAATCCCGCCGGCTAGGCAAAATACGGCCGTCGTCACGCCCATGACCCATCCCTGATCCTCGGCGCTTACGGCACTGGAAAAGATGCCGAGAAGGGAAGGATAGGCAACACCAAAAAAGAAATAGAAGAAGAACACCGGAAGATAGGTCAACACGGCCACGGGCAGCAGCGCGAACGCCAGCGCGCAAATCACCATGGTCCCGAGGCTTGAACCTATGATCGGGCGCTTGTCGAAGCGGGCCTGAACCGGCTTCACCAAAAACGTGCTGCTCGTCGCCAGAGCCACACCAATCACCAGCATGGCGACGCTGCCACCCACGACACCATAGCCAAATGCACTTGTGAGATAATTGTCGACAAAGATGTAGAACGTCACATTGGCGATCATGAAGAATGAATAGACCGGCATGATCAGCAGCACCACCGGATGCTGGGTCACCCGCCAGAGGCTATCAGTAATATCGCGCGGCCTGAATACGAAGGGCGCGCGCTCGGTTCGAATATCTCGAAAGTAAACCAACACAAGTGCAATCGCGATGAGCACCAGCACGAAGGCCGCATAAAACGGAAGCTTGAAACTCGCGATACTGCCCGAGAGCTCGGGATCGGACAAGACACCGCCAATAATCGGTCCGCCAACTAGACCGAAGCTGATGCCCGTTACGATGAAGCCCATGTTGCGGTCACGGTCGGCCTCATTAATGCTGCCGTCGATCATCGCGGCTTGAGCGATCGGTTGGTTTCCGGCGGTAAAGCCGGTGATCACACGACCGAGGATTAACAGCCATAGGCTGTTTAGAGACAAGGCTGCAATCGTGATCGCGTAGCCCGTGAGGGCACCAAAAAGACAGATGAGCAAGGCGTTCTTGCGGCCGATCGAATCCGAAACTTTGGCAACATACACCACGCCCAAAAACCATGCGAGGAAAAACATCCCGATCACAAGGCCATAATTGAAATGGCGCAAGCCTGTGCTTGTGTTCTCGGGAAGGAATCCCGAGTCGGGCTGCATGATGAGCGAGTTGATGATCGGAAAAACCAGCCCCTGGCCAATAATATCGACGAAGACCACAAACATAAGCGTGATTTTGGCCATTGCCGACATTGTTCGCCTCCTGCGCAATCACTCACATGCCGGCTTGATCCAGCAGAAGGCAAAGGTAATCGAGCCTGATGGGAGGGACAATAGCAGTCAGAACACGGCACTTGTCTTAAGGTGCATCACGATCCAATGTCGAGGCAACACAAGGAACTCAATGTAGCGTAGCAGTCGCGGCGCAAAATCCGGGAGAACAAGAATGGCACTGTTCGGACGCTTCTTGGCGATATGTTTGCTATCGTTGTCGGCCACGCTAAATGCCTCGAACGCCTTGGAACTCTCGAACGAACGTCCGCACATAGTGGCCGAGAATTTTCGCACGGCACCTTTTTTCGAACAAAATGTAGGCCAGGCCGATCGGCGTTTTGCGTTCGTGTCGCGAGGTGGGCCTTATGCTATCTCAGTGGCGGATCAAGAAATCGTCCTGACGTTTGCGCAAACACGTGCAGGGGATGCGGAGGCCTATCCCCCTGAACGACCACTCATCGACAAACTCCAATCGAGCGTGTTCACGGAGGTGATTGAAGCGTTTCGTCATGCGCCGCGACGCAATTCTGATAACATTGTCCTGGGCTTTGCGGGGGCAAATCCGAGTCCGACGTTGATCGGTGAGGGGCTTCGCAGCAGCGTCACCAATATCTATGCCAGTAGCAATCCAGCCGAATGGCTCGAATACATTCGCCAATATACGACTGTTCGATACCAAGACTTATATCCGCATATCGATGCCATCGCCAATATTCATGAAGACGGGATAAAACTCGATTTTGTCGTTGCGCCCGGCGGCAATCCTTCGGAAATCGTTCTGGACATGTCGGACGCAGATAGTTTGTACCTTGTCAACCAGCAGGAAATTGCTTTTGTCGTCGACGGAGAACAATTTCGACTGAGTGTTCCGGCGATTTATCAAGAGTATCAAGGTGATCGCGAGCTCATTGATGGCGCGATTGTCGATCTCGGCAACCACCAAATTGGCTTCCACATCGGCGACTATGACACCAGCCGTGACCTTGTTATCGATCCCCTCGTTGTCGATTGGGAGAAAGAGTTCACCAAGAATGCTCCAGGCGGAAACGATATGTTCATGGACGTGGTGGATCACTTTGATGGAGGGGTGGTTGCCGTAGGGATTGATGACAATGGTCTGTCCGCTGACGATCAATTACAGAGCCAATGTGTTATCGCACGAATCGACGAGGACGGCGTCTGGGGAAACTACACGCTTTTTGGAGCGTCGCAGTTTTATATTTGTGACAATATTGACACTGATCTTCAAGGAAACGTAGTCATCGGAGGTGTCACGACCGGCCCAGATTTACCGCTCCTCAACCCATTCCAGTCTTCGTTCATTGGAGGTTTCGCTGATGCGTTCATCGCCCGTTTTTCTGCCGACCTTACCCTAACCTTTTCATCATATTTGGGAGGATCAGGTACAGATTACGTGAGCTTCGTTGAAATCCTTGGGTCTGATGGCCTCGTGGTCGCGGGAACGACTGAATCAGCAAACTTCCCGGTATTCGATCCGATCGCTGCGTTTCAGGGCGAAGGTGATATGTACCTTGCAGAATTTACCTTTGATCTCGTGGAGCAGAACAATACTTGGGCGAACCCTCAGCTTGAGTTTTCGACCTTCTTAGGCGGTGAATTGTATGACTCTGTTAATGATGCAGATGTGGATGGTTCCACAATAACAATCGTGGGATCTACAAGTTCGGACAACTTTCCAGAAACCCTCGAAGATAATATGAGCTTTCAAGATCAAAAGAATCTTGGTGTTGATGGTATTATTGTCAATATCGATATGGATGACAAAGAAATACTGTCATCAACATACTTCGGTGGTTCTAAAAACGACACTTTGACCGCCGTGAAAGTGTTGGGGAACAGGATCTACGTAGCCGGGCATAGCGACATCATCTATACAAACACAGGACTACCACAAGACATTCCCTTTCTCGTCGACTTGCAGCCCTCGGAGGCCTCTTCAGTGCATCGCGGCAGTTACTTTGCAGTGCTGGATAGAGATCTCCAGGAACTGCTCCGTGCTGCGCGCATCGGTAACCAGGCAAGGGCGAATGACATTCAAGTGGATTTTGACCGACGAATTTTTGTTACGGGCCATACAAAGCTTCGATTTCCTGATGAATGGACCAGTGTAGGGCCAGAACCTGAGGTCCCACACGACGACGACATCTTTGTGGCGGAGATCATTGATGATGGCCGTGCTGCAGGGGAATTAGTTTATCTTGGTACAGGTACCGACGACTTTGGGTTGGCAAGCGCCCTAACAGTCGATGGTACGATGTACGTGGTCGGCGGTGTTCGACTTCTGGGCGAACCAGATTCGGCTCCGGCAGTATTCAAACTTGAATTGCCGGAGCTACCTATTGGCTTTGAGTTTCCCTTTCAATCATCAGCGAAAATTGTTTGTGGAGACACAAGCGAAGTCGGTGCCTTTCTCTTCGATGAATTGCCGGTTATTGATGAGGGGCACTATGCAACATCGATCAATATCACAAACCCCCAAGACGAGCCTGTGCTGGTCGAGACCAGGCTTTCGGTGAGTTGGCCAGAGTTTGGATCGGCGCCGAACGTTTTTGAGGACTATCCGCCCTCTATCGACGCTGGTACAGCGCTACTAGATCCGAGCGAGTCGTGGCAGGTAAGCTGTAGTCGTTTTGAATCGCGATTTGCGCAGGAATGTCCGGCATGCACGGCCTTGTTCGAGGGTTATCTGCACATTGACAGCGAAGAACGGCTTGATGTTATCGGCGTTTACACTGCGCGCTTGCCGGACGACTCAACTGATGACGAAGACGTCCCGGATGAGGAAACAATCAGCATCGACGTCGAGCACTATGAAAGCCGAGATCGCCGCAGATTCGTTGATATCGGTGTCTACACTAAAGAACTGATCATGCGGCGCAGCAGTGGTGGCACCTGTATATTCACAATCGAAAGTGATGTCATCAATTACGGCCGCACGGATGCAGAAAACCTCGAAGTTGCAGACCGGTTCTCATCGATCAACTTGGACGGCGGTCCCGATCTTCTGGTGAGCGACGGGATTGTTATGTATAGCGTCACCCACGGAGGGCAATGGACCCAGATTTTCGAGCGGCTCGGGGTCGACGTAACCATCCCACGGCTTCCGGCCGGACAAACCGCGAGCATCGTTCGAACCATCGTTGCGGACAGCAATTCGGACCAACTCGAGAGCAAGGTCATCGTGTCGAACTTGGAAGGTGAATTGGTCCTCAACAACAATTCGTTCAATCGCCATTTCTGGCTACCCGTCTGTCCCTAGGCCGATACGCCGGACCTGACCGCCTTGGGCCGCATCGATCCTGCATCGTCAAGATGAATGTTCGACCGTAGAACTCCGCCCTCGAGCGGCTGCCTTTCCGGCGGTATTGTCGGATGTAATTGAGAGCTAGGGCCTATGGCAGGACGCGACCAGGCATCTATAACGCGGGAGTAACGCAACGAGATCTCCTTCCAATAAGAAAACTTCCTTGTGACTGTATTTTTTCCTTGCAATTGCCATTTTATCCGTATATAGTCTCTCCATGCTCAACTC
>CAYPOV010000235.1:0-7547 GCA_964412385.1 uncultured Geminicoccaceae bacterium | reverse complement strand
GTCGTCCATGAGCAGCAGCGACGCGTCAATATCGACTTCGGGTAGATGACCCCCACCTTGCCGCCGAATGCCCAATTCGTGCCAATCTTGCAACGGACGGCGCGTGTCCAAACCCGTCGAGCCGAAGTCGATTGTTTGGGCAAGATCGACCGGTCTGCCCCAGCGATATCCGGATTGCCAACCCGCCTGCCTCAAATAGTTCGCCATCGAGGCAAAGATATCGGCATGATTGCCCCAAATATCGCGGCGCCCATCGCGGTCATGGTCGATGGCGTAATCGAGGAATGTCGTCGGCATGAATTGCGACTGCCCCATAGCTCCGGCCCAGGAGCCTTGCATCGCATCAATAGTGATGTCTCCACGATCGATAATGCGCATAGCTGCGAACAATTGTTGCTTGAAGAATTCGGCACGACGGCCGTCATAGGCGAGGCTTGCGAGCGACTGAATGACGGGGAATTGGCCCCTATATTGGCCATAACTCGATTCGATTCCCCAAAGAGCGACAATGACCTGGGCCGGCACTCCGTAGGCGCGCTCAATCTCATCGAGAATTTCGGCGTGTTCCTGAAGAAGTCGCTTGCCTTGTGCGATCCGCTGATTGCTCAAGACACGCCTTCGATACTCGCTGAAGGTCAAGCGCCCCTCAGGCTGCTTGCGATCCAGTTCGACGACCTTGGGCTCGAAGACCACCGAATTCAATGCGGCACCAGCCGTATTGGGTGATATTCCCTGTGCAACTGCCTCTTGTTTGACATTTTCGAGCCACGCCGAAAACGACTGCTCGGCCGCACTTGCTTCATGGATCACCAATGCCAACACGGCAGCCAATACCAACCGAAACCTTCGCCAAAGCATCTCTCGAGTTCCGATACAATTGAGGCAGCCGTGTGAAATCACATTTTCGCCTCATGCGTGAATTTGCGATCAAAAACGCCTTATCACTGTTGCACGGAACTCGCCAAGGAAAACGGCGAAAATCGTTTAAAACACGACAGTTTGAACACCTTGTTCACGATCCGTGTGAACAAGTGCCGGTGGCGGGGCATTGAGCGTCACACCCTGCGTCGCCGAGCTGCCTCCAACGGTCTCGTCACCACAGGCAATTCCGTATTGAGAGACGGTAGCCGATTGCCCGCAAGGGCTCACCACCTTGACGCGAACCGAAAGGCTGGCCGTGGACTTACCTGCGATCGCTTGACCGGAGGCCATCACCAGCAAGCCCGCGACAAGAACCGTACCCGCTTTTAGGAGATGGCTTCTGGACCTTATGGTGTTTTCCGACATGGGCGTTACTCCATAGAATTTTATGGCGCTACATTATCGGATGGCCGCTTTTCAAGCTGTGAACAATGATTTTGCCGGAACGCGTTCCCGTCGTGAATCAACATACTTGGCTATGTAATTGGTCAAAAAGTCGGATCGGACCGGCTCGCTCTAGAAGGCCAGCGTGACCGTCAGATTGTCGGTGTACATGCCCGGCAGGATAAAATTCTGAGGCGGGATCAAGCCATAAATCGTAAGGTCGACCGGGGATGTCCCGTCGCTCTGGGCGCTTACGATGTCGCCACCCGTGCCCACGTCTCCCCACGGTCGCGAATAGGTGGCATCCGGATAGAGTTGGTAAATCAACTTCGCGTTGTCCGGCCCGGTCATGGCGCGGCCGTTACTGTTGCCGGAGATGGCAACGGAGAATGACGACGGCGTATCGCAGTCGACGCGGACGCGGCCATTGCTCAGCGCCAGCCGGCGCGTGTCGATAACACCGAACTCGACAGGGTCCAGAGAAAAGAGGCAAGCACTATGGGCTGGCGCCGCCATCGATGCTACCAGCAGAACGAGCATCAATGGCTGGCGCAAGTGACGCCCCCCAAATCAGCGAAGCTCTCATCCTCCGCCACCATAATCTCACAACGGTAAGCCAAGCTTTCGCCAGATGAGATGAGTTCGAAGGCACCGAATATCGTGCCGGTAATCTGGGTGAAGCCGTCGCGCGCGACCATCGCTTCGACCGTGCCGCTTTCATTGACCAGATGAAGGCCCGATGGCAGGAATGCGCCCTCCTGATCGACAAGAGTCGCTGTCGCCTGCCAGGACCGCTCGATATTGAAATCCACCATGATGCCCGATCGGTCCATGGGCGCTGCTGTTACTTCATTGTAGCCGACCCGGGCGTCGAGCGGCAGATCCTCGACATCGAACGAGATGCGATTGGCTTCATAGGCGCGAAGCCGTGGCAGCACGAGCGCGCCCTTGCTATCGGTTCGCCCTACTTCGCGATTGTCGACCAGTACCTTGACATCCGAAAACCCGGCCATCGACACGATCCCGAAGGCTTGGCCGATCCGGCGTGATGGCCGTACCACACCGTCCACAAGAGCCAGCGAGCCGCTAATGCCTGCGCGGAAATTGTTCTCGCCCTGGAACCGCTCGAACTCGACATTGCCCGTGCCGTACCGTGATTGATAGCTCGCACGACCATTGCCACGGGCATCGTCGTCACCGACTTCGGCCGCCAGTCGGTAATCCAAACCAAGATCCGAGGCACCACGGGTTCGCCGGTATTGTGCGCTGGCAATATTGTCTCGATCGCGGCGGGCAAAGCTTGCTGACATGCTGCGCCTCGGCCCCAAAGGAATTGAGTAGGTTGCCGTAAACGCCAACTCATTATCGGGCTCGAAGGTCTGCACGCCATTGAGGAGTAGACTGCCAGGTCCGACCGGCACACTATAGGTTGCGGTGAAGAGGCGATCATTATCGGCATTAACCCGGTCACGATTGACGAGGAGCAAGCCGATGCGGCCCCAATCGCCAAGCTGAAAGCCGAGATTAGCCTGATCGGTGCGTCTCACCTGGCCGGTATCGCCGAACTGGCGAAAATCGTCGCTCGTGTATCGTGTGCGCAGGCTCAGGTTCCAGTCACCTGCGAGATATTCATAGGCTAGTTCCCCGAGTGCCCCCGGCTCGCCTTCGTCCTGGCTGGCGCCAACGGCACCACTAACCACACCATAAGCGCCAATTAGGGCCGAACCTCCGACAACCAAGCTTTGGCGGTCGATCTTGCTCTCGATGTGCGCTTCGCCGGTGATCCAATCGCTGAACCCGTAGCGGTGGGTCACGTTGGCGATCGGATCGCCATAATCGAAGCTCTCCGAGCCGAAGTCTTTGCGCTCGAAACCGACACCGTAGGCGTACTCGTGGAGACCGTCCCGCAACAGGCGCGAGCTCACATAATAGGGCTGCGTGACGATCTGCTCGCGGCCGAGAAGATCGGTGACACGAAGTTGGACTTCACCAGCTCCGGTGACGACCGGAAGATTGCCGATGGAGAAAGGCCCGGGCGGAACATTCTCGGTGGCACGCGTGGCATCATCGATAATCACGTCGACCACCGAGCTCTGCTCGGCGAGCCCGCCGATGCTCGGGCGGGGAAATGTCACAAAGCTCGGGTCAGTCGCGAAATTCGTGCCGTACTGGATACCGCCAAACCGCGTGCCCGAGGCGAAGGATCCGCCCTCGCTGATCGTATCACCGATGCGCAGGGTTGCGCGTTTGTCCAGGAAATCGTGCCGGAGAAAGCTCTCGAGCCGGATCAGCTCCGGATCTTCGTCCATTGCCTCAACACGGAAATTGGTGATGCCGTGACCGAGGCTGCCGAAGCCACCGAGCTCGAACAGCCCCGAAAGCTCGGTATCAAGCTCGCTTCCCGCACTGAACAGTAAGTCGTAGTCGAAAAAGCCACCCAGTCCTGATTGGGCGACCACGCGATCTTGCTCGTCAAGATCGACGACCGTCCCATAAAAGCCGCCCGGAGCAACCGTCAAATCGAGCGTAAGTGTCGCCAAATCGACTTCGGCTTGAGCATCTCTGAGCTTGTCGAGCGGCAGGTAGGGATTGCCCTGGAAGGTGAGCACATCAGCAAGATCATAGCGCACGCGCCATTGATCGAGCGCATCGGCCGAGATGGCGAAGCTCTGGTCCTCGGGATTTTGCACGAACAAGGTGGCATCAGAGAAAGGCTCTCCGTTCAGCGTGACGGCAAGCAACCATTCCTGCCAAATCTCTTCCTCCAGGAGCGGAGGCTCGATCGGATCACGTCGCGTCGTCGGTGTGGTGACCTCTCCCGTACCCCAGGGAACAGGTATTTCAGGCGATGCCACCGATGCCGCCAGATGGGCATCCGAAGACTCAGCACTGATGTCTGCATTGCCAACGCTCGGAGCGAGTACCAAGAGGGGTTCGTCGTCAGGGCTCGAGGGCACCGACAAGAGCGTAGGTGGCGGCCTCGGAAGGTTGCTGTCGAGCCTGCCTCGCTCGTCTGCCGCACGCCAAATCAAACTTTCGGGCCCGGCAAAGACCCGGCGTTGGCGCGCTACCCAGGCATCGTCATCCTTGATCGAGAGAGGCTGAACCACTTCGACGACGCGGTAATCGCTTTTGACGAACCCGGGAATGAATGCCAGTGACACCAGACCCGTGCCGCCAAGGACGAGACTAGTTGCGCTGGTTCGTGACTTCCGCTTCCAGCACACCGATATTGGTCTCAGCCCTGAGGTAAAGAAGTCCGTTGACTACGGTTTGGGGAAGGTCCCAGGCGTGGGATTGGCCGGCCAGCACGTAGGCCGGTGCTTCAATGGAAAGTGTCGCGCGTTCGGCCTCGGGTTCCTCGAGCAGGTCAACGCGTTGAACGCGGAAATGCGATGTGCCGATGTTCGAGAGCACCAGATCCGGCCCGTCCTCGCGCGCCGCCAACGCCCATTGCGCCACGGGTTCTGCATCATCTGGCGGCACGAACACCGGAAGGCTCAATCGGATCGTCAAGCGTACGCCGTCATCGCTCGGCGTCTCGTTGCTCGGCACTTCCGTGATCATCAAGCGAAAGCTCTTCTCAAGCGTGAACGGACCCGGATCGCGTAGGGCGACCCTGATAATTTGCCGAGCGTCTGGCTCAAGCTCGAAGACCGCAGGTACGGCGAGAAGATCGCGCGTGGGCTCAAGATCTTCGCTCGAGAGCGAGCCGTTCCAGGCAAAGGTCTGGACTTGAACCATGGTCGATGCGTCACCCTCGTTGGTGAGCGTCACGGCCCCCGTGCGATGGCCGGCATCCATGACCAGCCTCGTTGGGGCCACACCAAGTGTCGCCGCCTGAGCCGGTATCGGACTCGCAAACATTGCCGAGACACACGCCAACCCCGTCAGGGCTCGCAACCAATCTGTGACGATGGCCATCGTCAAAAAGTCAGCGTGATGTTGACGGTGTCCGTATAATTGCCGGCAGGCACCGACTGCCCACCCGGAATTCGACCATAGACCGAGACCGAACCGCTTTGCGGCGTAAACAGCTCGACCGAAAGCGCGTCGCCGCCCTGCCCCCAATTGGCGTTGCGGGTCGGGGTGCGAAAGATCTGATAGTCCAGGCGATCGCTGCCTGATGCCATCTGCCTGGCATTGACGTTGCCCGATCCGCCCCCGTCCAGCTCGAACACGATGGTGCCGCTGCAATTGGCAAACTGGATTTCACCCTCGACATCGAGATCGCCCGTCTGGCCTGCAATATAGTCGCCGAAGTTGAGCGTTCCGCTGACCAAGGAGCAGCCGCTCAAGACCGTAGCCGAAACCGCCAGCTGCCCGGTGTCGGTCGCAGCCTTAGCCGGTCCGACAAACGGCAGAAGGAGAAGCGCACCGAGACCAAATCCCGGCCACACCAGCTCCATCATTCCCTTGCGTCGCATGATACGCCTACCTTTCATGAGACAGGCTGTGCTGGATAAAATTCAACTTCTAGTTTTATCGCGCGATCTTATTCTACTTGCAAGGGAGAATTGACTAAAATTCTTATAATTTTTAGTTGAAAATTGACGGATTAATCTCGGGCTTATCGGCCATGCTGACTGACGGCCGCTAACAAACTGGCACTATCGATCGGCTTGCTGAGGTAGCCGGTCATGCCGACATCAAGACAGGATTTCTCGTCGCCTTCGAGTGCATTGGCCGTGACCGCCAAAATCGGTGTCCGTGCCTTTTCAGGTGCCGTCATCGAGCGGATTCGCCGGGTCGCCTCGATACCATCCACCACCGGCATCTGCACATCCATGAGAACAATATCGAAGTCGAACTCCTGGACCAGATTGAGCGCCTCTTCGCCATTCACAACGGTCCAAACCTCATGCCCTCCCTTCTCGAGCATGAGTTGAGCGATGCGTAGATTCATTACATTGTCGTCCGCAACCAACACCTTCTTCGGCGTCGGCCGGCTCTCCTTGAGCGAGTGAACCGTGATGATCCCGGACATCTCCTCGCGTCTTCCGACAATCTGCTGAAGTGTCTCCAACAGAGTGGTCGAGGACAAAGGCTTCGGCAGATAGCCGACAAATCCCCCCTCCCTCGCCTTTGAGGCATCGCCGCGGAACCCCGAGCTCACCAGCATCACCAAGGCCGGTTTTCCAAACCTGGCCGAATTGTTGACGCTGGAAGCAAGCTCGAACGCCGATTGATCGCGGAGGTCCCGCTCCATCACGATAATGTCGAAAAACTCACCACGATCGGCCGCTTCCTCCAAGACATTCAGCGCCTCGCGGCCGGACTTCACGGCACGCGCAGACATCCGCCAAAGCTTCGCCATATCGCGTATCATCTCGCGGCTTCGCTCCTGCGCATCGACAACCAAGAGCGAGCGCCCTTCCAAGCCACCTACTTCACCGCCGCCGCCCGCCTCACTGCCTTTTGGGGCAAACGGCAAGTAGAGGTCGAATCGTGTTCCCACCGCCCGATCGGCATCGAGATCGAGCCTTCCTCCCATCAGCTCAACGAGCCTTTGCGAGATCGCGAGCCCCAGACCGCTGCCGCCATAAAGCCGCTCGATTTTGTGATCGGCCTGCACAAAAGCCTGAAACAGCCGTCCTTTGGCATCAGCCGGAATTCCGATCCCGGTATCCTCGATCACGAAATGAAGCTGCGCCGTACCGTCTTCACCATGATCCGCATCGAGCTTGAGCGAAACCGATCCGCCATCGGTAAATTTCACCGCATTGCTCAACAAATTCAAAAGAATCCGCCGGCATCGTCCGGGATCGCCTCGAACCTCGTCTGGACAATCCGGAGCAACATCGAAGGTGAAGGCAATACTCTTCTGACGCGCGCGCGGCTCCAATAACGCCTGAAGACGCTCGAGAAACGGCGCAATCCGAAAATTCACCTCCACCAACTCGACATCACCGGCCTCGACCTTCGACAAGTCCAAAAGGTCATTGATCAGCGTCAGCAGCGCTTCACCTGCCTGAAGCACGCTCTGCAAATAGTCACTCTGCTCGTCATCAAGCGGCGTATCGCGAAGCAGACGGGCCATCCCCAACACACCATTGAGCGGCTCGCGCAACTCATGGCTCATCGTAGCGACAAACGCTAATCCCGGCAGACCGTGGTCTGACCCCTCCGCCGTATCCGCTCTATCCATGCCCTCACCGCTTTGCTCAGATACCGTGCCTTCAACCCGGCAATGATCTTCTTTTCGACTTATAGTTGAATTTTCTCGGTGCTGACAAGGCTCT
>CAYPOV010000234.1:0-7696 GCA_964412385.1 uncultured Geminicoccaceae bacterium | reverse complement strand
GCACCCCCGATGAGGCTGCTCGGAGCGCCGATGCCCGATTGTGTGGCGCGAACGCGCGCGGACCCGAGTACGAGCGCCCCTGCAATGTGCAAGAGGCGAAAGGTCCAAGTCTCAAGCGGGTAGAGATTGAGTGTCGCCAGATGCCAAGCAGCATACGCGACGCACAAGACTACAAAAATAGCCCCGAGCGGCCCGCCCGGATCTCGCTTGTTGGCAAGACCGTCGGTCTCGGGCGCTTCGGGGACTGTTGTCATTCGTTGGTGTCAATCTCCCTGACGCCGCCTCTTGTACGGTTTAGAGAGGTTAGCGCGAAATTTGGCTAGCCCTCAAGGTCATCCGGGATATCGTAGCCATTTTCCTCGAACCAGCGCACCGCACCGGGGTGCCATGGAACAATCGTGTTCTTGTCGAAGTTCTCTGGAAGTGTCTCTGCGGATGCCTTGTGGATCTCCATCATACGGTCATGATTGCTCATCACTGTGTCCACCACATTATAGACGAAGTCCTCGGAGAGATCGGCACTCGCCACCGCGAAATTCCACATCGAAACCGAAGGCTGGTCTTCTTCCATACCTTGATAGGTGCCGGCTGGGATCGTGAATGGGCTGACCGGATGCTCAGCAACGATCTGCTCGACTTGCTCTTCGGTGAAGCCGAAGAAGTTCACGTCGTGCTGGGCTTCGAGCTGGCTGAATACCGGGAAGGGAATGCCCGCTGCCCAGGTATAGACTTCAATAAGGCCGTCCTGAAGTTGGCCCCCTAGGTCGGCGGCACCGCTGTGTTGTGGATTGATGGGTTTGCCAAGGGTCTCGAAAAAGCGCGGCCAGTAGGTACCTGGCGTCCCGCCTTGTGGGCCGACGCCAACATTCGCGCCCTCGGGGATGGACTCGATATCCGCGATACCCGAGTCTGCAAGGGTCATCACATGGAATGTCGTCTGGTACATCGGGAAGATCGCCCGGAGCTTGTCATGCACCAGACCCGGCGCGATCGGGCTTTCCCCGGCCAACGCTTCCGCCGCGGGGCCCATCGTCACCATGCCAAGCTCAAGATCACCCGACTGAATGAGTGCTGCGTTTTGAACCGGACCCTGCGTGACCTCGGCACCTCCGGGCAGACCCAGTTCTTCCGAAACGAGCGAAGCCCAGCCCGAACCATAGACGAAGTATGTACCGCCTTGGCTGGCAGCACCCACGGTAAAGCTCTCCGGCCAATCCGCTCGATCCTGCGCGACGGCGCTTGTGGCGACTGATCCAAGCAGCCCTGCGGCTAGTGCAGAGATCAAAGACTTAGTTTGCATAACAGCCCTCCTTTCCGTTGTGTGCCTAGTTTTCTGCGAAAGCACAGTTGTTACGTTTGGTTGGCAACTATCATTCGCTTTCGATAACGCTACCTTCGTCGAATTGCTCTAAAACTATTGGCAAACCTGTTCACGAGTGCGCTAGTTGGGTGCTGCTTCATGATCGCTGTTCCGGTCGCCTAGCGTTTTCCGAGACAGGGAGATCCTGGTTTCATGGCCTTTGAATTCACTGTTTATCTCTCCGCCGGCGAGGGGAGGGAGGTTACCATTCTCAAAGGCGATGCCGAGACCGGAGAATTGGCACTCGTTGATCGCGCGCCGTTGCCAGGTGGCGGTCTTCCATTGGCGGTCAGTCCGGACCGGCGGCATCTCTATGCATCGATCAAAGAGGGCGAAGGTGCAAGTGAGCCTCCCCGCTATGCCAGTTTTCGCATTGATCCGTTGGGCGGCCGGTTGAGGCATCTCGATACGGTTACGGCTCCAGCTCGCATGGCGCATATTCGCGTAGACAATAGCGGTCGGTTCTTGCTCGGGGCTTCCTATCAAGGGAGCCTAATCGCAATCCACCCTATCGGGTCGCGCGGTTTCGTTGTCACCGAACCCGTACAGCTTTTGCAGGCGCCGAGCAAAGCCCATCAGATCATGCCGGATCCGAGCAATCGGTTCCTATTCGTGCCTAATCTTGGTGCCGACTTGATCATGCAATGCATTTTTGATGCGGATCTCGGGCAAATCGTGCCCAACCGGCCGCCTGCAATTCATATACCTCGTGATGCCGGTCCAAGACATGTCGCGTTCCATCCCAGCGGCCGTTTCGTCTATCTCATAAACGAGTTGGACGGCTCTCTCTTCTCGTTTACCTTTGATCCCTCATCAGGAACGCTGGACGAATTTCAGCGCTCGAGTGTGCTGATCGACAATCTCCATGGCCAACCTTGGGCTGCGCAGATCCATGTGACCCCTAATGGCCGATTCCTCTATGCGAGCGAAAGACGCGCGAGCACGCTGGCCAGTTTTGTTGTCGATCCGGTCACCGGTCATCTCGATCTTATCGAAAAGGTCGAAACGGAAAGCCGGCCTCGGGGGTTCGATGTTGATCCTGCTGGAAAGTTTTTGGTGGTGGCGGGGCAGGATTCGCACCATGCGACCAGCTATGCAATCGATCAAAAGACAGGCCAGCTTTCACCTGTGTCGCGTATTCCGGTCGGAGAGGGGCCAACCTGGCTCGAGATCGTCGATCTGCCCTAGGATCGTTTTATTGACTGTGAGCGCGTGCCCGCCCGTTGTCCGGGTGCTCGGTCAATGAACTTAGGGCTTTCGGGGCGTCGTGTCGGGACAGGGCCTGAAGAATGACGAGCTGTTCGTCAAGCCCAAGCGTATCACAATAGCCGTATATCGTACCAATGTTGAGCCGAAACAGCCGGACGAATTCGGTGCTGCGAACATGAGCGTCTTCGAGATCCGGGTTGACTCGCTTCGACCCATGTCTTGTAAGTACGCAAAAGTAATATCCGATTAGACATTTCAGAAAAAGTGAGTGGTCTTGGGTAGGCAATCAACGAGATTCGTCGCACAGTGATGACGATGGCGAGCAAGGCCGCAGGTCGCGGCACGGACACGATCTATGGCATTGTTTCCTTTGCCATCGCCCTCGCCCTGTTCTTTCATACCTTCTCCGAACGGTACGAATTCAATCACCTATTCGGTGATGTCTCGACGGTTCTGGTTCCACGTGTTCTGTTGATTTCGTGGATGGCGCTGTCTCTGCTCTTGGTGGTGAAAGACCGCATGAGTCTGGCCGTTTTTGGAGGCGTTAACTGGCCGCGACTGGCCTTAGTCAGTGTCCTGAGCGTTGCCACGACGGTCGCCCTTTGGCTTTTTGGCTTTTTGGCCGTCATGCCAGTCGGCTTGTTCTTGTTGGGTTGGGCCTTTGGCTATCGGCGTTGGCTCATTCTTGCCATGGTGAGCATTGTCGGTCCGCTCGCCGTTTGGCTCATCCTCGACAAACTCGCAGCCGTTTCCTTACCTGAAGCACGTATCGGCGGAATGTTTTAGCGTGATCGAGCACGTCCCCGCAGCACTAGCTGCCACGGCCAGCCTCGAGATTCTGCTGGTGCTGCTGATCGGTGCTGTGCTTGGAACGATCATCGGCGCACTTCCCGGGCTCGGCACCGTGCTCGGTTTGGTGATTTTCTTGCCGGTAACATTTGCCATGGATAGCACGTCGGCAATCGCTCTCTTGGTCGCTGTCTATGTCACCTCGATCTACGGCGGATCGATTTCCGCAATATTGATCAATGTCCCCGGAACACCACAGTCGGCAGCCACCGTGCTTGACGGCTATCCTATGGCGCAGCGCGGAGAAGCATCATTGGCGCTGGGTTGGGCAACTGTGGCATCGTTTGTCGGTGGAATATTTTCACTTATTGTTCTCATCCTTGTGGCGCCACAACTCGCACGTATAGCGCTCGAGTTCGGGCCGATCGAAATGTTCGCGCTCATCTTATTCGCGCTCACCACGGTAGCATGGGTCGCAAGAGAGAGCATTCTCAAGGGTCTTCTGGCGGGAATCATCGGTCTCTTTCTGGCGACCGTCGGTCCCGATGACATGACCGGCCAGATCCGCTTCGATTTTGATTTTCTCTTTCTTTCAGCGGGTTTTGGCGTCATTCCGCTTCTTATCGGTCTGTTCGCCATTTCGGAGGTTCTTTATCAGGCGGCAACGCTCACCGATGCATCAATGCCGACGGTCAAGGCAGGCGGGTTCAAACTGCCTTCCTGGTCCGCCTGGCGGCCCCGTCTGCAGACGTTGGTTCGAAGTTGTGCGATTGGAAGCTTCATCGGTGTACTCCCGGGTACAGGGGCAACCGGTGCCACTTTCATCAGCTACGCCGACGCCAAACGTCGCTCACCGCGTTCGGAAAATTTCGGCAAGGGCGAACCTGAGGGACTGATCGCCTCTGAGTCCGCCAACAATGCTGTAAGTGGCGGAGCATTGGTTCCGACACTGGCGCTTGGTGTTCCCGGTGATGGCGGGACAGCCGTGATGCTCGGCGCGCTGACCGTGCATGGGGTCATCCCAGGGGTCCGGCTCTTTACCGAGAAGCCGGATGTTGTCACCAGCATCTTCGTCTTGCTTCTCTACGCCAACGTCTTGATGTTGATTGTTGGTGCTATTGGCGCAGGGCTTTTTGCCCGTCTGCTCAAGACTCCCATCTCGATCTTGATGCCGTTGGTCGTCATGATGTCAATTGTCGGTGCCTATGCGGTACGTGTGAACCCGCTCGACATGATCATCGCTATCGCTGCGGGATTCGTCGGTTTCTTTCTGCGGATGGCTTCTTTTCCGATCGCACCCATCATTATCGGCTTTATTCTGGGTACACCGTTCGAAATGGCACTTCGCCAGGGGCTTATTCTGACCGATCAGAATATGCTCTTGTTCTTCCAGAGTCCCATTGCAGACATCTTTTTTGCGCTGACCGTGATTATGCTGGCATGGCCGCTTGTTGCGAGCATTCGCGCAAGAAAAACCGCGTCCGAATAAGTGACGAGGTGATGTGGCTGGTTGATCGCCCTGATGATGCCAGCTAACGTCTGGTAAATTCGACTTTACGATAAGGAGGCTTTTATGAGGTCGAACTGGGTTTCTGCTATCACTGTATTCGCCGCAATTGGGTCTGGAAGCGCTGGCGCGCAAGATTATCCTTCGGACAGCGTTACGGTAATTGTACCATACGCAGCAGGAGGCGGGACCGACACGGGCGCACGTTTGCTCGTTCCCGAACTCGAAAAAGTTTTGGGTCAAAGTTTCGTCGTTCAGAACATTCCGGGTGCCGGCGGAACGGTCGGTGCGACGGAACTTGCTCGGAAGAATCCTGACGGCTACACACTCGGCTACCTTCCTGTGGGTACCACGACGACACAACCGCATCTCCGCAAGGTCGCCTATGACGCTGATAGTTGGGCGCCTGTCTGTTTGACCATTCAGGACCCGATGGCGGTCGCCGTTGCCCCTGATTCGCGTTTTGAGCGTCTCGACGACATCATCAATGCAGCGACATCAGGCGAGACTGTCACGACCGGAGGGCCGGCCCCCGGCTCGCTGCCCCATATCGCGCACGCGGCGCTCGCCAACGCTTATGATGTTGAGTTTAAGTATGTGCCGTTCGATGGAGGGGCATCGACCGGTAAGGCCGTGCTAGGTGGGCAGGTCGATGTGTTCTCCGATCCCATTGGTTCGACCTATAACTATGGTTTGAAGCCGCTGGTTGTTCTAGACGCTGAGCGCCACCCGCTTTTCCCTGACGTCCCGACGATCGACGAGGAAGGTGGCGACCCGCTGCGCTACTCGATCTGGTTCGGTCTATTCGCCGTTGCCGGAACACCGCCGGAAATCGTCGAGGCCCTTTCGAATGCCTGCGAGGAAGCAACCAGCACGGAGAGCTATCAAACGGCAGTTGTCGAAGCCAAACGTACGCCTCGCTACATGAATTCGGCCGAGTTTACTGAATTCTTTCGCGACCAGTATAGTGACAATGCCGAGCTCTTGAGTGTCCTCGGCCTTAGTCAAAACTAGTCAGAACCGGACCTTATGGTTGGACCTAAGGCCCGCCCCTCGGCGGGTCTCTTCCACTGGCGAATGATGAACAGAGGACTAGCCAACACTAGATGCGATAAGGATCAATCGAATCAATGCATGGAGATTTGCCGACGCTTGACAACCCTTTTCGATCGTAAAGGCTAGTTGACGATGCGACATCGAGTTGATGACATTACGACTTTCTCTTGAAACCATCGAAAATCTTCCGGATACGATCCGACGTCCTCTCTATCGCCGCGAGGATATCAGCCCGGGCATCATGCATATCGGCGTGGGCAATTTTCATCGAGCCCACCAGGCTGTTTACTTGGACGATCTCTTCAATCTCGGGCGGGATCATGATTGGGCAATCATTGGTGCCGGATTTAGGCTGCCCGACGCGGCGATGCGTGAAGCCCTCGAGGCGCAAGATTGGCTGACCAGCGTGGTCGAGCTCGAACCCGGCGCCAACCATGCGCGGATCACAGGCGTTATGGTGGAATTCCTTCCTGTGCAGGAAGATCGCCGCGCAATCTTGTCGGCCTTGGCCGATCCGGCCATTCGCATCGTATCCTTGACCGTTACCGAGGGGGGCTATTGCATCGATCCGGCATCGGGGATGTTTGATCCGAATCATCCGGAAATCTGCCATGATGCGGCCCATGCCGATGCGCCTTTGAGTGTTTTCGGCGTATTGGTGGCGGCATTGAAGGCAAGGCGGGCGGCGGGTTTGCGCCCGTTCACAATCATGTCTTGCGACAATCTTCCGGGCAATGGCCATGTAGCCCAAGCCGCCGTTGTAGGGCTCGCCGACCTGATCGATGCCGATCTCGCCTCCTGGATTGAAGGCGAAGTTGCGTTTCCCAACAGCATGGTCGACCGGATTACGCCGGCGACGACCGATGTGGAACGCAACAAACTTAAAGAAAGTTTCGGCGTCGAGGATCGGTGGCCAGTGTTCTGCGAGCCGTTTCGTCAGTGGGTCATGGAGGATCGCTTTCCGGCAGGACGTCCGGCTTTCGACGAGGTCGGCGTGACACTTACCGACGATGTCGCGTCATACGAGCTGATGAAAATCCGCATGCTTAATGGCGGCCATGCGGCGATTGCCTATCCATCTGCATTGATGGGCCTTCGGACTGCGCCTGAGGCCATGGCCAACCCGCTCGTGGCTGGATTTTTCGACAAGCTTGAACGCGAAGAAATCATCCCGGTGGTTCCAGCCGTCCCAGGAGTCGATCTCACCGACTATCTCGACCTTCTCAAGCGGCGCTTTGCCAATCCAGAGATCAAGGACGCTATATCCCGCCTTTGCCAAGATGGCTCCAATCGCCAACCAAAATTCATCTTGCCCACTATTCGGGACCGGCTGGCTCAAGATCAGGGCATCAAGGGCCTTGCACTCGAGAGTGCACTATGGTGCCGCTATTGCTTTGGCGAAACCGAGAACGGGGTGGCGATTGCGATCGAAGACGTCAATGCCGACCGTTTGCGTGACGCGGCACGGCAAGCGCGTACCAACCCGGAAGCGTTTTTGAGCCTGCGAGACGTCTACGGCGACCTCGCCGACCATCCTATCTTTCGAGCAGCTTTTGCCAATTCCTTGTCAAGCCTATGGTCAAAAGGCGTCGCCGCGACATTGGCGAATTATCTGGATGCCACAGGCGAGCCAGCTTGAACCTGATGCTTGCGCTGATCGGGCGTCGTCGCTAAACAAGCCGCTCTTTCATGCCCCGATCCCGCGGAGGGATGCCGGAGTGGTCGAACGGGGCGGTCTCGAAAACCGTTGTGGGGGCAACCTCACCGAGGGTTCG
>CAYPOV010000233.1:0-7728 GCA_964412385.1 uncultured Geminicoccaceae bacterium | reverse complement strand
TGCAGCCCGAGATGTCCTGGCACAGTTCAAGAGCCGCGGCGGTCTTGATGCCCGGATCTACGATTCATACACAGCCATGCTGGAGCGCGAGCGGAGCTGGTCCAATATCTCGCTCCGCGCTTTCCTCGATGCGCGCGATCTCGGCTAGTTCGTCAATGGTGTCCCGAGCGCCTGCCGTCAGCGTCGGTATTCGAAGGTTCGCCTTTGGGGATCATGTCGTCCTTGAAAATCTCACCCTGCATTTGTCGCGAGGGGCCTGGACATGTCTTTTGGGGCCCTCTGGTGTCGGCAAGACGAGTGTTTTGCGTCTCATCGCCGGTCTCGAGCAAGGGGCGCTGCTTACTACCGGTGATGGAGAAGCGCTCGACTATAGGATCGCTTTCATGGCCCAACAGGACTTGCTGATGCCGTGGCTGAGCGTGCTCGACAATGTCCTTTTGGGCTACCGGCTGCGCGGCGAAGAGAAGGCCGAACATCACGAAAGAGCCCGCCACGTTCTCGAACAGGTCGGGCTGGGCGACCGCTCGGATAGTTTTCCGCGTCATCTTTCAGGCGGGATGCGTCAGCGCGCGGCCCTAGCAAGAACGCTTTTGGAGGACCGTCCGGTCGTTCTAATGGACGAGCCTTTTTCCTCATTGGATGCGATAACACGCCACCGGCTTCAAGAGCTTGCGGCCGAACTCCTTAGCGACCACACAGTCCTTCTTGTGACCCACCAGCCGCTTGAAGCGCTACGGCTCGGCCATGAGATTCTTGTCCTTGGCGGTGATCCTGCCACGCTTCGTGCTGTGACACCGCCCCCTGGTCAAGTACCGCGATCGGCAAGCGATCCGACGTTGCTTGCCCGTCAGGGAGAACTTCTTGAGCAACTTGCTGCTAGCGTTATGGGGAGGGTCGCGTGACCTCGATGGCGCGTCCCATGACGACGGTCTTGGGGCTTCTCATCCTATGGCAGGGCGTCGTTTGGGCGACATCGGCACCGCCCTTCATGCTGCCGAGCCCCACCGCCGTATTGGCGGTTCTCGTCGAGCGAGCGCCGACACTGGCGTATCATACGGCGATCACGGCGACAGAAATCCTCGCAGGTATTGTGATCGGCAGCTGTATTGGTGCCGTGAGCGCGCTCCTGCTTGCGTCGTTCGGCACCGCACGGCGCTGGCTCTTGCCGGTCTTGGTTATCAGCCAGGCGCTTCCGGTTTTTGCATTGGCGCCACTGCTCGTCCTTTGGCTCGGTTACGGCATGCCCTCAAAAATCGCGATGGCGGTTCTCATCATCTATTTTCCTGTGACTGCCGCGTTCTTTGATGGGCTGAGGCGGACGGAGCCCGGTTGGGTGGAGCTGGCCCATGTCATGAATGCCCGGCCCTACGCCGTGTTGAGACAGATCCGCATTCCGGCAGCACTCCCGGCCTTCGGTTCCGGCTTGCGCGTAGCCGCCTCGGTAGCGCCCATCGGTGCCGTGGTTGGCGAATGGGTCGGCTCGAGTGGGGGTCTCGGATACCTAATGCTTCACGCCAACGCCCGCATGCAGATTGATCTCATGTTTGCGGCCTTGCTGATCCTCGCGAGCATGGGGCTCGCGCTCTATTTCGCGATCGATTTTGGTGTGAAGCGTTTCACCTTGTGGCAACCCGAAACCTTGGATCGACAATGAGACTTTTCCTATCCCTCTCACTGACGGCAGTTCTACTCTCCAGCCCGGCCAAGGCCGCGGATGAGCTTACCGTGCTGCTCGATTGGTTCGTCAATCCCGACCACGGACCTCTCATCGTCGCCCAGGAAAGAGGCATGTTCGAAGCGGAAGATCTCGACGTCGAACTCATTGCACCCGCCGATCCCAATGATCCGCCGAAGCTTGTCGCAGCAGGGCAAGCCGACATCGCGGTATCGTATCAACCGCAGCTTCATCTTCAAATCCAGGAGGGTCTTCCTCTGACGCGCATCGGTACGTTGGTCGGCACACCACTCAATACCTTGGTCGTGCTGCAAGACGGACCCATCAAGTCGATTGCCGATTTGGACGGCAAGAAGGTCGGTTTTTCCGTTGGCGGCTTCGAAGATGCACTGCTGGGCGCCATGCTCGAAAAACACGGTCTCACGATGGATGCGATCGAGCTGATCAACGTCAATTTCTCGCTTTCGCCGTCGCTGATTGCGGGACAAACGGATGCCGTCATCGGTGCCTTCCGCAATTTCGAGCTCAATCAAATGGATATCGTGGGTGAACCAGGAAGGGCGTTTTATCCCGAAGAGGAGGGTGTTCCGGCCTATGACGAACTCATCTACGTCGCCAATAATGACGACCTCGACCGCGATGAGCTGAAGCGGTTTCTAAGGGTCGTCGAGAATGCAACGCACTGGATCGTCAATCACCCGGAGGAAGCTTGGGAGATATTCCGCGCCTCGGGCCCGGATCTGGATGACGAACTCAATGCCCACGCATGGCTCGACACCGTGCCACGTTTCTCATTGAGCCCGGCTGCCCTTGATACCGGTCGTTACGCGCGCTTCGCTCAGTTCCTCAACGATCGCGGCCTGATCGACAATCCCCCACCGGTCGAGTCCTACGCTGTGGATCTCAATAGGGAGTAACCATAAGTCGCGTCCTCTTTCGACCTGTCACGCTTCTACAACGGCTCATGTTTTCTTTAAGCCTCCCTAGCGCCTCACGAGGACAAGATCCATGACACCGAACTCTGATCTACACTATGAAACGTTGATGCGTCGGGCGATTCGACCGGCCATGCGGAACGGGTGCTGATGACCCGGGCATCGGCAGGGTCATCTCCGGCATGAGAGAGAGCGAGATCTCAAAGCGCTCCTCGGGCCTCATCCTGAAAATCTGACGCTCGAAATACCTTGCGAGACGATATTTTGCGCCGGCCAGCGCACAATCGAGGTCGTTGGTCCTATGCTTGAAGAGGAAGCCGCCGTCATCCACCAAGACGCTTGGAACTAGGTATCTCGGCTGTGAGCTTCGCGGCCCGCAACATAGGTCGCGCGCACACATCTGTCGTCGCCCAAAATCTGCAGCGCAAACAGGATTTCCTCGAGATTGCCATCGGCCGCCTCGACCCGGTGCTCAAGGGCGGGCATGGCTGCAAGATCCAACACGACCAGATCCGCCATCGAACCGGGTGCGAGCGTGCCGATCTCCTCCTCGAGCCGTAATGACCGTGCATTGCCTAGTGTGATCAAATAAAAGGCTTCAAACGGACTGAGGCTCCGACCGCAAAGTTGCGCCACCTTATAGGCATGGGCGGCGGTGCGCAGCATCGAGAAGCTGGTCCCACCACCGACATCGGTTGCCAAAGCCACGCGCACCGGGGCCTCTTCCATGCGGGCAAGTTCAAAAAGCCCGCTTCCAAGAAAACTATTCGATGTAGGGCACCACACGGCAACGGATTCGGTGTCCCGCAGAAGTGAAACTTCGTCTTGGTCGAGATGAATGCAGTGGCCAAGCAGTGTTCGGGGCCCCAAGAGGCCGAAGCGATGATACACTGAGGCATAGTTCTTGTCGTTTGGATAGAGTTCCTTGATCGCTTCGATCTCGGCCTTGTTTTCCGAGAGGTGGGTTTGCACATAGATATCGGCGTGTTCGATCGCGAGCCTTCCTGCCACGTCCATCTGCGCTTCCGTAGACGTCACGGCAAAGCGAGGTGTCACCGCATAGGACAGACGTCCGCGATTGTGCCACCGCTGGATCAAGTCGCTGCATTCCATATAGCTGGTCTCCGCCGTGTCCTGGAGGCTCGCGGGTGCGTTGCGATCCATCATCGATTTGCCGGCGATCATTCGAAGATTGCGCTCCGACGCTTCGGCGAAAAAGAGCTCTGCGGATGTCGGATGGACAGTGCAATAAGCGGCAGCCGTTGTGGTTCCGTTGCGAAGAATTTCATCGAAAAAGAACACCGCGGTCTGATGGGCATAAGCCGGGTCGGCAAACCTCTGTTCTTCGACGAACGTGTATCGGTTGAGCCAATCCATGAGTTGGGCACCGTGACTGGCGATCACGCGAGTCTGCGGATAGTGGATATGCGGGTCGATAAATCCCGGCATAAGCAGGCTATTGCCGAAGGTGACGATCTCGGTGCTGTCGCCTAGAGCAGGCAGAATGGCTTCGGCATCTCCGACGATGGCAATACGCTCATTGTCGATTACGACACAGCCATCTTCGAAAAAATCATAGGATGCGTCGTCACCTGTTATCCGAGGATCGTCCTTGAACGACAGAACGCTGCCACGAAGAGCCTTGAGTTGGGGTTCAGAAACCATGACTGACGGTACTCTCGCTTGATGGCATAACCGCACTAACCATATCTGCTGCGTCCATGCAGACTTTGGGCCGAAACCCTTAAGGAGTATTACGATGGCGAAAAGACAACCGAAAATTCCCAAACCGCGCAACCCGGAGGCGCGCCTTTTGGCATGTCCAAGCCTACGTCAGCGGATAGTTAACATGAAGCAGCGTCAGAAGAATGACAGATCGCAAGCGAAACGCGATCTCAGGGCGGGCCGTGTGCCCGAGGGCGGAGCCGATTTCCGGTCGGTTGCGCTCTCGGGCATACGGTCGCCGCAGCAAGACATGGGCGTTTGATCAGCGTAACGTTGCTGCCATTTTGCGAATTGTGCGCGGGGTTTTCTTGGGGCCCCGCCAGTATGCGTCTTCCAGTTGGCGATCGTCAGGATCGTTGGGTGAAAATCGTCCACCCAGGGCGTATGTCTTCCTCCTGAGGAAGCGCAACAACTCGGGTCGGTCGCGGAATCGCTCGAGTTCGTCGTATGGAATGACGTCGCCGACGCGGACGACAATATCCGTGCCGATGCGCTGGACAACTTCGCGAAAAAGCAATGCTTGACGAACCGTCATGCTAAACTTGCTGACAAACTGAAAAAGCGGGCTGTTCTGGCCCTCGAAAAAGATCGGTAACACGTCGAGCCGGTGCACTTGAATCAGCTTGCCCGTGAACGGTTTCCAGGGCAGATCGTGTGCCGGCCCGAATGTTTTGGGTGCTGTCGAAATACCCGCACCTGGAAAAATCACGAGCGTTTTTCCTGCGCGCAAATGATCCGAGGCGAGGGCCCTGGAGTGCAGGTTCGTCTCGGTCGCCGTCGAATCTCGCGTCAGATCGACCGGCAGGATGAAGGGCCTGGGTTCTTCGGCCCGGAACAGCAAGCTGTTCGCCATTACCTTGAAATCGGGGCGAACTTTCTCAACCAGATACGAAATGATGATACCGTCGAGAACGCCGTAGGGATGGTTGGAAATAACCAAGAGAGCCCGATCTCTGGGTACGGCCTCAAGTTGTTCGTGATCGTAGCGTACATTCAGCTCGAGTAGCCGGACGCAAGCCTCGAAAAACGACTCCCCGGGCCTTGGATGGAGCCGGTTCTCGCGATACTTGGCCTCGAGCAACGGGGCACCGCTAAAATACTCGACCGCACGGATAGACATGCGGCGCAGCCAAGGATCTGTTGGATGAGCATAGGAAAAGTAAAGATCTTCATAATCCTCTGACACCGAATGCGGTACAGATGACGCCTGCTGCTGCCCGTCCCCGACGATGTGATTCGTCATCGATTAGTCCTGTCTGTCACCGGATTTGAGAGGCTCCGTCCGCCGCTCATGACAGAAAGATGACGATACTTCCCTCATCTTCCAGTTCGTATGTAGGTGCTTAATCGGCACGAAGCTACCCGAATTTCTCTAGCGGCCGAGTTTTGCCGCCAATCCGCGCGCAAGCTCCACGTTCCGCTGCATCTCGTAAGCAAAATGAAAAGGGAGCTCGATTGTCATGATTGTACCTTCGAGAAACCTCAGCTCAGAAAAAATTTCATCCCAGGCGATGTCGCCCCAGCCGATCGGCAAATGAAGATCGCCGAGACCGAGTGCCACCGCCTCGGCACCGCTATAGGTCTTCAAGTACTTTGGCCTGCCGAAGGAATCGTGGACATGGAGATGACCCGTAACCGGTGCGAATTCCCGCAGGGCCTCGCGAAAATCCTGCCCGAGTAGTGTGGTATGCAGATAGCAGTGGCTGAAATCGAGCGTACCGACGACATGCTCATGATCGATTGCTTTGATCTCGGCCTTCAGGCGACGCGGGTCGGCAGTGTATTGGTCTCGGCCGTCGACGAAGAGTGTCTCAACCGCGATCCGCACACCATGCTTGGCCCCAACGTCGCCTGAACGTTTCAAAGCATCGCGCTCCATGGCGTGCAATTGCTCCATCGCCACCATCGTCGTGTAGGGAACGATACCGGTGTGGTGAACCAATACCGTGGCACCGATCTCGGCGCAGATCTCGAGCATGGCTGCAACCGCCGCCTCGCTATAGGCAAGCGTGCCTGCATCCATGAAATTGGCACCGAGTGTTCCATGGACGGTGTAGCCGAGCTTGTGGCGCGCACAGATTCTTTTGAGAGTACCGAGTCTGTCCGCAATGATGCGGCCGCCGCTGATAAGATCGCTTCGGCATAGTGAGAGTTCGGCATAATCAGCGCCGGCATCGGCAATCATGCCTAGCCTGGCATCGAGATTGGAGAGATCCCGCTCTTGATCGGTGGAAAAAGCGATACCTTTGATCATTGCGTCACCCATGTTGCGCCATTGCCTGCGTTGCGCGTGGCCTAGACGGCCTTCGTGACAGATCGGTGACTATTCGCTGACGGCGTCTGCCCAAGGATGCTGCGGTTCGGCCGTGCCAAAGTTCTCTCCGGTCAAGGGATCATGCATGACACCTGATGGGCAGGAGAAGCCTAAGGGATAGGGCTGATTGGGGACATGCGACGAAGAAAACTCTGTGGTTAGGGCGGAAAAAACCTCGTCCGGCAACTCGTCGCTGACGCCGATCGTCTTCATGGCACTGACGTCGATGCGTGGCTGACGAAAGGCCTCCTCGAATTCCATACCGAAATCGACAAGAAAACTCGCGATTTGGGCTACTGCCGGCATGATCTTACGTCCTCCCGACGCGCCAAGCGCGAACTCGGCTGTCGGCGAGCGACCGATCAAGGGGCACATGTTGGATAGCGGCCGCTTGCCTGGTGCGATCGAATTGTGGCGTCCTGAACGCGGATCGAACCACATAACGCCGTTGTTCATCAAAATGCCGGTTTCAGGTAGCACCACGCGGCTGCCAAAGAGCGAGAGCAGCGTTTGGGTGTAGGCCACCATATTACCCTGACGATCTCTCACCGAGAGATGGGAGGTCGAGGTGGGCTCCGGTGTCCATCCATCGCCCTGTTGTTCAAGACGTTCGCGATAAGCCTGATCGAGTGCCTTCGCATAAGCGACAAAGGATTGCGCATTAGGTGCCGGTCCAGCCAGCAGCTGCGTGCTCAAGAGTTCGAACACGCGGTCGATGCTGTGGCCCGCGAAAAGCCCTGGCATGGCATACAACAAGGCGTCGCGATAACGAATTTCCAGCGCATCACTGTAGCGCGCCTCGTAGGCCTCCAAGTCTTCGGCGGTGAGCGTTCCGCCCAAAGACTCGATATCAGCGATCACTTTCTTAGCGATGTCACCCCGATAAAAGCTCTCAATTCCCTCATCGACCAGCGACTGCAAAGTGGTCGCAAGGGCGTCAAGTGACAGACGGCGCGGCGTACCGTCCCGATTGGGCATTGGCGGCAGGCCATTATGATCGAGCCAGATCGAAGCGGTGCTAGGGTAGGTCTGAAATTCTTATGCTTTGGCGGTGATCTTAATGGCCTTCCACCAATCGC
>CAYPOV010000232.1:0-7767 GCA_964412385.1 uncultured Geminicoccaceae bacterium | reverse complement strand
GCGATATGAGCTCGCAAGACGTGACTACAGCGACCCTCCTTGGTACGGCTGGTCAATTTGACGGCACCAGTAGCGAGATCCACACCACAAATCGAAATTGGCTAGATGATCTAAACGCGATTTCGGTCCAGGCGGTATTTAAAGCGAACAATGCTAATGATAATAAGGCCGTTGTTTGGCTGGGCGCAAATGATGACAAAGCCAACCTCGGCATTGGCCTATATTTTGACGCAACGCTGGACAAGAGTATCTGTGGTGCGGTTAAGACCGATGAAGGCATTTCGACCGCGCAGTCGATCGCAAATCAAGCAACTACTGATAAATACTGGGCGGCATTAACCTGGTCTTCAGGGAATTCAGTTAAGTTATTCGGTCAAGGTGCGCTTATGCAATTGGCAAATACGCCATCATCGCTTGGCGCAATGACCGCCATGCCTCAAGCGGACACGAACGGCACTGTTCCATTAAAAATTGGCAGTGGCAATGGTCACTGGTTCGGTGTTATTGACGAAGTTCGTTTCTGCGCCCAAGAACTTAATCGTGAATGGCTCGATACTGAATATCAGAACCAAAGAGATCCGAGATCTTTTTATGGTATGGGCGTTGAAGAGACGATCGATATCACAACCACGCCTGTGGCCGTTCCTGAAATTGCCTCGACAATCAACACTGAGGCAGTCGACATTAATGTCTTGGCAAACGACACAGGCTCCAATCTAACGATCTCCGCGATATCTGACCCGCTCTATGGCACGGTTCAGGATTTGGGGTCGGGCTTGGGACCCATTCGATATACACCAAACAGCGAATTTGTCGGCGAAGACTTCTTTGAATATTCTGTCTCTGATATCGAAGGTAGAATTGTCAATGCACGCGTGCGTGTCAATGTCGAATCAGGCGTCGTCCTTCTTCCTCCCCCACCTCCCAACCCACTTCTTAGTCCCGATGGATCCGTCCTGAATCCTCCGGTTACGTTCCGGTGGTCCCCTACTGAGAGTGCGACTGACTATCTTCTCCGCATCCGTCATCGCGACACACAAGAAATTGCTTATGCCACAAAACGGGCCGCCATCCGTTACAACTGTGAAAGCGGTACGTGTTCTTTTGATGTTGGCGAACTTGGTGCCGGCGACTACGATTGGACGGTTAGACCGTCTATTGGCGACAACAACCTCGACTTCGCCGATCCCATCGATTTTGGTCTTGTTCAGGGTCCACCATCACCACCGCCACCACCACCTCCCGCAGACGACCTCTTGCCGTCACCGATCCGGACCATTCAAGTCAGCAACGAGACCCAGTTCGACGCAGCAATCGATGATGCTCGAGCAGGCGATCACATAATCCTGAATGATGGGACCTACGGTGGTGCACGACGCGCTATTAATCTCGTCGCCACTGAGCAGGACCCAATCGTCATCAAAGCCAACTCGATCGGTGGCGCTACAGTTCAGAAAGGATTCGACTTCCGCGCTAACAGCCGCAACGTCTACTTATTTGGGCTTCGTATTGATCCTGGCGAGTCTGTAGTTCGGGGAGAGGGCCATAAGATTCTTCGCTGTTACTTCAAAACGATCTTCGAACCCGGCCAAAACACAATCACCTTGAAGTTGAGAGAAGGGGAGAACATAAATATAAGCTATTGTGATTTCGACACACATACAACGTCATTCAGCAGCGAGTTTGCTGGAAATACCGTCCATTATTTCCTAGGAGATCACAGAACAACTTCGGACAAGATAACTAATGTGACCTTTGACCATTGTTATTTCCATGATCTTCCACGAGGTGTGAACTACCAGACACCCTACCTGAAAGTCGGAAATACTGGAATTACTGCCACTCACCAGATCATCAAAACGCGCACCGATGTTAATTGGAAGCTTAAGGGCTGCCTTATTCATAGATGTAACACTGGTGACGTGCTAGTCGAAAGCAAAACCGCTGGTATGACATTTGAGGCTTGCACTATCCTTGATAGTGACGGACGTTTCAAGTTTCGGCAGGGTGGTGGATGCATCATGCGTGGTTGTTGGTTCGAGAATACCGACGGCTTCAACATGTACCGTGAAGGCAACATCATTCATGACAACTATATGACAGGTGGTGGTCAATTTTATATCATGGCAGGAAAGACTAGCCACACCGAATTTTCGAACGCCCAACCTCGTTGTTATAATGCCACTGTTGTTCGCAATGAAGGTCCACTTTATGTTGGACGTCGGTTTTCACCCGCAAGTCAATGGACCTATCCGGCATTGAACACCAAGATTCAGGGTCACAACGGAAACATAAATTACGACTTACATGAAGGAACTTCTCTAGCTGCCAATGTGACGATTGATTTGCCGGAGATAAATCCTATCAAGCTTAAACCGTCCGATGTAGGCCCGTTGGCTGACCTGAGCTAACGCTAGAGCGTCTCGCAGATTTGGCACAAGTTTGCGAGACGCCCCACTCAATCGACAACGATATGCATGGCAGGACCGAACTGCTCCTACAACATCGATCGTTACTCCGCCAACGCACCCAAGCTTGCAGTTCCGATTGCTATAGACGATGTGCCCTAGCTTGATATAACAGCTTCGCTCGTCGTGTAAGAGACCCGCTCTTCGGGCGTTACATCCAAAGGTCAGAACTGATAATCCTTGGAGGCTATTTGTGGCGAAATCGTACGAACAATTGCGAAGCGCCGGCTGGTTTTTAGCGGCCGATAAATACGGTTACACGCATCGCGAACGCATCAAGCAGGCGGGTTTCACAGACAAGGACTTCAAAGGCAAACCTGCCATTGGCGTCTTCTCCACATGGAGCGAACTCAACCCGTGCCATATTCACTTTCGCGAGCGCGCCGAAGACGTGAAACGTGGCATCTGGCAAAACGGCGGATTTCCTCTCGAAGTACCCTGTATGGCTTTAGGTGAGCCGTTCATGAAGCCAACGACGATGCTCTACAGGGACACACTCGCCATGGAGGTGGAGGAGCTATTGCGCTGCCACCCCCTCGACGGGGTCGTTCTCATGGGTGGATGTGACAAAACAACGCCTGGCATGTTGATGGGTGCAATCGCCGCGAATTTGCCTGCAATCTACGTTCCTGCGGGCCCCATGCTTACTGGACGCTGGCGCGGCCACACACTAGGATCTGGTACCGATGCGAGCCGCTGGTATGACGAGCTTCAAGCAGGAACGATTACCCAAGAGCAATACACCGAGATGGAGTCGGCGGGGGCCCGTTCGGCGGGACACTGCATGACCATGGGTACGGCCTCCACAATGACATCGATGGCTGAAACCCTCGGCATGACCCTTTCCGGTGCGGCCTCTATCCCGGCACCCGACAGCCGTCACCGTCACATGGCTGTCGATGCAGGTCGGCGGATTGTCGATATGGTTTGGGAAGATTTGAAGCCTCGCGATATTCTCTCAATCAACTCCTTTACCAACGCACTGACGGTGCTAATGGCCCTTGGCGGCTCCACCAACGCCGTCATTCATCTCCTCGCACTTGCCGACCGTGCCGGGGTTCCGCTCAAACTCGAGGACTTCGACGCCGCGTCAGAAACCGTTCCGGTACTCGCAGACATCAAGCCCTCCGGCCAATACTTGATGGAAGACTTCTACCATGCCGGTGGCCTGCCTGCACTTCTCAACAGGATTAAAGACAACCTTATCCTTTCCGCCCGCATTGTTGAAGGTCATACACTCGGTGAGGCCATCGAGCGAGCAGAGGTCTTCAATGACGACGTCATCCGCCCCCTCGATCGTCCAATCATCGAGGCCGGTGGTATTGTCGTCCTAAAGGGCAATCTCGCACCTGGGGGCGCTGTCCTAAAACGCTCCGCCGCCGATCCCAAACTTTTGAACCACAAAGGCAAAGCGCTCGTCTTCAAGGACCGTCAGGATCTCAAAGCCCGTATCGATGACCCCGATCTTGCTGTCGATCCAAACAGTGTCCTGGTCTTGCAGAACTCTGGCCCGATCGGCGTGCCGGGCATGCCCGAATGGGGCATGCTGCCTATCCCCAAGAAACTCCTTCAGCAAGGCGTACGCGACATGGTCCGCATCTCTGACGGACGGATGAGCGGCACACACTATGGCACCGTCGTCCTTCATGTCTCGCCGGAATCCGCTGTCGGGGGCCCCTTGGCCCTTGTCGAAGACGGCGACGAAATCGAGCTCGACGTCACGACGCGCCGTCTTCAGCTTCATGTCGAGGAAGCGGAGATGGATCGGCGGAGAGCTGCCTGGAGACCGCCGGAACAAGCTCATACCAGGGGCTGGCCGCGTCTCTATATCGATCACGTCCGCCAGGCGAGCGAAGGCGCCGGCCTCGATATTCTAGGTGGCGCAGCCGAGCGCATCGAACCAAAATGGTAAGCGACGTTTCTCTGCCTGTTTGTAAGACTTCCATCGAAGGGACCTGACAATGCTGACCAAGGACACCTACAAAGGCGTGTTCGTCATTCTCTTGACGCCGTTCAACGACGATCTCACCCTCGATGAGCGAAGCTATGAGACCATGTTGGACTTCTGCCTTGAAGCGGGCGTCCAAGGTGTCGTCGCCAATGCTAATGCCAGCGAAGGGGCCTATCTCACTGAAGCCGAGCGCCGCAGGCTCGCCGAGCTCACCATCAAGCATGCCAAGGGCAAGGCGCAAACGGTCGTCACCGTCTCCGCACCGGGCCCTGCCACCTCGTTGCCGCTGGCTAAGCATGCCGAGGAGATCGGAGCCGATGCCGTGATGGCGATGCCGCCCACCTTCCAAAAGCCTACCGAAGCGCAAATCAAGGCATTTTATGAGGAGCTTTCCAGGACAACAAACTTGCCACTTATCCTTCAAAACTTCTCGGGGCCCGGCGGAACACCTATGGCTCCGCGCCTCGTTGCCGAACTTGCCCGCACGCTTCCTAACGCTCACTACGTCAAGGAAGAAACCGACTTTCCGGCCGTCGCCACCAGCGAGACACTAGCCCTCGGTGGTGATGCCATCTTCGGCGTGATGGGCGGCAAAGGCGGCAAAGCCATGCTCGACGAGTATCGCCGCGGCTCATGTGGCACGATGCCCGCCTGCCAGCTCGCCGACGTCTATACCAAACTCTGGCCCTTGCTCGATGCCGGCCAAACCGAGGACGCCCGAGCACTATTTGCACTTCTTCTACAAGAAGTAGCCTTCAGCATCGGCTATGGCGCTAAACTTTATAAAGAGGTCGCTTACCGCCGGGGCATTATTAAGAACCCAATCTGCCGCCAAACCGGATACTCAACACTCGACCGGTATTCCCACGCCGAGCTCACTGCCATCCTCAACGACCTCAGACCGCACCTGATGGCCCAACACCTCCCCAGTTCCTGATCTCTTTTCGTCTCAAACTAAGCGCAGACGGACCCGGCGGGCACTTCTGCGGTCTTGGCGCCGGCCGAAGCGCCGCCGCCGCGAAAATCTGGTTTGCTTTGTATTGCTAGCTGCAGCATCCGTGGGGGACGCATCCTTGGGTGATGGGGCAGGCTTGTCTTGGGAAGGCGGTATCTCCTTAGAGCCCTCAATTGCGTTGGCTCGAATCTTGGTCTGACGAATTGAATTTGCTTGGGGAGGTGTAGGGTCTTTGATGCCACCATCGTCATTGGCTGGCTTGGACGCAGGCGGCTGCGCCGAATTCGCGAGCTTGCGGCGTTTCTTGGGATCAGGCTTTGCGCGCTTTTGGAGCTTAGCGGTGCGCGATCCCGACAAGCGTTCCTCCAAGCGACGACGCTCGAGGTTGAGCCGTCCGCGATAGCGCGACAAGGTCGACAAGCTCGGCAATTCCCGCCCCACCTCAGATTGTTGTTGACTGATACCTAGAACCGCCCCCTCTTGCGCACGCTCAAGTGCTTCAAACTCCAACACATCCAATCGGCGGAGCTTGATCATCACCCCCACCAATCTGTCCAGCTCCTCGTGATCCGAGCTGGTTTTCAGATCAAAGCGGCGGATGAAATCATCTCGAAGACCATCCGCAAGTGCCTGCTCATCGTCGTCCAGCACAAGTCTCGCGCTCATCACCCCATGCCGCACGGCATTCTGGCTGCTCCTAGCTTTCCCTTCATCCGTCACAGGCCCTCTCGACTTGGCGCCATTCAACCGCGACGCCTCTTTCTGATTTTCCGTCCTTTCAGTATCCATCGCATTCACCCAACCTGACATTGATTTTACCGGAACCTATCACAGCCAAGCATGCTGATCAAGGTTTATCTTCCGCTAATGCGAATTTAGTATTCAATTGCCGGTAATTTTGCCTTTATCTGATTGATTATCCAATCCCAATGGGATCAACATGAGAGAACCGATCGTCAAATCTTGCCCCCGTTTGCAGGACGAAACCAAGAAAATTAGCGGAGGAAAGCACCCGCCGTGCCCCTCCGGTTCCTTTGTGACAAATCAGCAGCAAACTCTCAAATCATTTGACTTCTTGGCTCATGCATCGAGAAGAGGCAAACCATCTTCCGAGGACACACGACATCCCAGACCCCAGGGATCAGCTCTCCCGCCCTGGCGGATATATGACAGCCAAACCTTCGCGATCCGGGTTCGTCTTTGTAATTTTTGCTCTGGGGCATTTCGTTCGTACATTCTTGGCGCCCGATCGTTTTCGTTCGTGCGATTCCACCTAGCGGGTGTTAACACAAATAGTGTCGATGATGAGAGCAAAGTGTATCAAGGCTTTGAACATGGTGTCGAGTTTTTCGAAGCGGGAGAAGATCCGGCGGAAGCCTTTGAGCCTTCGAAACAGCCGTTCGATTTCATTGCGCCGCCGATAGGGGGTGCGATCGTATCCCCAGGGCTCGAGGCGGTTTGATTGGGGCGGGACCACCGGCTCGAAACCCAATTCCAGCACCAATTGCCGGGTCGCGTCGCCCTCGTAGGCGCGATCCATCACCAAGGGCCGATCGCGCGGCCGCTGGCGCCATCCCGTTAACAGCGCCTGGCCCGGCGACAGCCGAAAGGTCAGGGCCGTTCGCTCATCCGCGGCAACCAGATGAATCTTGGTGGTCCAACCGCCGCGGGATTTGCCGATCGCCTGGGGGCCGTTTGTTTTAACGCACCGGTGCCGTCGGGGTGAACCTTGACGCTGGTGCTATCTAGACTCAGGCACTCAATGCGGATCTGAATACGACGATGTTCCTGTAACGCCTGGAACACCCGGTCAAGCACCCCGGCTTCTGTCCAGCGCCGCAACCGTGTGTAAATCGTGTGCCAATTGCCGAAGCGCGGCGGCAAGGCGCGCCATTTGCAGCCATTCTCCGCCACATAAAGCACCGCGTTCAGGACATCGAGATTGGAGATCCGGACATTGCCCCGTTGAACCGGAAGCAAAGGCCGGATCACTTGATACTGGTTTTCGCTCAAGCTCATCATGCCAACACATTAACGCGCTGACTAAACAACGTATCCTGTTAACACGACCTAGAGAAATAGATCCTGAGTTTCAGCAAAATGCGACGTCATCCGGCAAGTACGGGTTGAGTATCAGATTTCGATACTCCGTGCTTCTCATGTGCCTACCCGTTCTCCAAATCTCTGGAAATTCGACATGTTTGAGCTAATAGTTGAAGTGGGCCGTCGAAGAATCTTAACCTTACCTCGGACCAAGAATTTCCAAAATCCACGCGCCAATAGCTGTACCTATCTTGGTTAGTCCCAAAGTGATCGTAAAAGTTCAAATGATCTCGATTATCTGAAGGACCCATGAAATAATGCAAGTGGTTAAAATATAATGTTTGCATTTT
>CAYPOV010000231.1:0-7831 GCA_964412385.1 uncultured Geminicoccaceae bacterium | reverse complement strand
GACCGAAGCGTGCCGAGATAATACTCTCCGACATTCAGTCCTCTGAGCTTGGACCGGTTGTCGAACCTCAACGCTTCGGCATGGAAACGGTCCATGCAGTCCATGACAAGGGCTATATTAGATTCCTTGGGCTGTGCTGGCGCGATTGGCAACGAGCGGGTTTTCCTGGCGAAGCGATCCCTGTGATTTTTCCGGGCCGGCGCACGTCTTCGAAAATCCCGCGCGATATTGAGGGCCGTCTCGGCTATTATGCCTTCGCCGGCGAGACCTCAATCACAGCCACCACCTATGAGGCGTCACTGATTGCGAAAGACGTCGCCCTGACGGCCGCCGAACGCATCCACCAGGGCGAGCGCGCCGCTTTCGCCCTGTGCCGGCCCCCAGGCCATCACGCGTCCAAAGATCAGTTCGGCGGTTATTGCTTTTTGAACAATGCCGCCATCGCTGCCCAGTATTTGAGACACAAGGGTGCTACGCGCGTTGCCGTGCTCGACACCGACTTTCATCACGGCAACGGCACGCAAGACATTTTCTACGAGCGATCCGATGTTTTCATTGCCTCAATCCACGGCGATCCGATGGACGCGTTTCCCCATTTCAGCGGCCATGCCGATGAACACGGTGCCGGCAACGGCAGGGGCTTCACGCTCAACCTACCTCTGCCGAAAAACACGGACTTCACGGTCTGGCATGCCGCTTTGCGGGAAGCGCTGACCGCCATCAAGGCATTCGGCGCTGATGCGCTGATAGTCTCGCTCGGCGTCGATACTTATGAGCATGACCCCATCAGCTTTTTCCTATTGTCGAGCGATGATTTTTTGACCTACGGCCAAACTCTCGCCCAACTCGGGCTTGCAACACTCTTCGTCCTCGAAGGCGGCTACGCCATCGACGCCATCGGCGTGAACGTCGTCAATGTGCTCAAAGGTTTCGAGCAGACAGACTAACCGTCAACGATCCGACGCGCAGCAGCCACGATTGCGGCGTTGTCGTCGGCGATCGAACCATCGGGGAGTGTCAAGCCGTCCTCGAAGCCGACGCGGGTCGAAAAATCGAGGCGCCTGGCTTCGTCGACCAGAGGCCAGACGGTGGCGTCCAAGCCGTGCAGCAGGATGGGAAGATCGATCGCTGAAGCCTTCAGGGCTTCGAGGATCAGATGGGTTTCTTGAAGGGCGGCATCGGTTTCGGGATGGTTGATCTCCAATAGGACCCTCAAGCAATTCTTTGCATTCGCCATGCCGGCAAACTTCCGGGCATCGGCATGAGTCCACAGCCCGGCTTCGATCCCGATGCCTTTTTCCATAAGGATCCGAACCGTCTCGGCACTATCCGCCTCGATGATGTTTACCGACACATAGTCGGGCGGGACCTGCCAAGCGCGGATCAGATCTAGCCGTGCTGCACCGCCAGGCGCGATCCATTCGCCCGAGCTGACACCGAGCGGCATGCCGGGCACCGCTGCTCGGATGGCGTCCACGGCTTGGGCAACAGCGTCCGGTTCGAGTGTCTCCCGACCATCCGAAGCTCGGGGATGCAGATGCAACGTCTCGGCACCGGCAATGCGAACGGTGAGAGCGTCTGCGGCCAGCTCAGCGGGCGAATAGGGGATTTTCGGATGTTCGGCCTTGGAACGCCTGCCGTTGAGGCACGCCTGCAGCATGATTGTGGCCTAATCGAGCTCGAAGGCGTCCTTGTAGTCGAGCTTGAGGTTCGGGTCTTGCCACTCTTTTTCGAGCCAGCAATTGCCGATGACGAGGCAGTCGATTTCCGAGCCCATGAAGCAGCGCCAGGCATCGTTCGGCGTGCAGACGATCGGCTCGCCGCGCACATTGAAGCTGGTATTGACGATGACGGGACAGCCGGTCTTCGCTTTGAAGGATGACAGGAGCGCGTGGTACTTCGGATTGGTTTGCTCATGAACCGTCTGCACGCGTGCCGAATAGTCGACATGCGTCACGGCCGGAATTTCCGAGCGCACGGTATTGAGCTTGTCGATGCCGAAGAGTTCCCGCTCTTCCGCCGTCATTTCGCGTTTGCGGCTTTCTTTGACGTCGGCGACGAGCAGCATATAGGGGCTGTTATAGTCGAGCTCGAACCAGTCGGCGACATCGTCGCGCAGGACCGACGGTGCGAAGGGCCGGAAGCTCTCGCGGTACTTAACCTTGAGATTGAGGATTTTCTGCATGGTCGGTGAGCGCGCATCGCCAAGGATCGAGCGGCCGCCCAAGGCGCGTGGTCCGAATTCCATCCGGCCCTGCATCCAGCCAATCGCTTTCTCACTGGCAAGTGCCGAAGCCGTGCGCTCGATGATTTCCTCATCCGAGAGCACCTCGTACTTGCCACCCGCTTCGGCAAGCTGCTGCTCGGTATCCGCCTGATCGAACTCGGGACCGAGATAAGCGCCCTTCATGTGGTCCAAGAGGTTGCTAGTGCCGTTGGTGCGCGGCTTGTCCTCATATTGATAGTAGGCAGCCAGAGCAGCACCCAGCGCTCCACCCGCATCGCCCGCAGCTGGCTGGATCCAGATATCCGAATAGATGCCCTCGCGCAGCAGCTTGCCGTTGGCAACACAATTGAGGGCCACACCACCGGCGAGGCACAAATTCTTTTGTCCGGTCTCTTTGGCCGTCGATCGCGCGAGGCGAAGCATCACCTCTTCGGTGACCTCTTGCACCGATGCCGCAAGATCCATCTCGCGTTGCGTCAGCAGCTTCTCAGGCGCACGTGGCGGCCCGCCGAACAACTCGTCAAACGCCTTATTGGTCATGGTGAGACCGGTGGCGTAGCTGAAATATTTCTGATCGAGCTTGAACGAGCCGTCTTCCTTGAGATCGACCAGATGATCGAGGATCTTCTGGGCATATTTCGGCTCGCCATAGGGGGCCAGGCCCATCACCTTGTATTCGCCGGAATTGACCTTGAAGCCCGTGTAGTAGGTGAACGCCGAGTAGAGCAGACCCAGGGAGTGCGGAAAATGCAGCTCTTTGGTGATCTCGAGCTTGTTGCCGGAACCCACGCCCAAGCTCGTCGTGCACCACTCGCCGACGCCATCCATGGTCAAGACGGCAGCGTCATGGAAGGGCGAGGGAAAGAAGGCGCTGGCCGCGTGGCTCAGATGGTGCTCGGTGAAGAGCAGGCTCTTGTTCCAGTCCTCGCCTCCTTTGAGCCCCTTCAGGGCATCGCGAAGGTGCTTTTTCTGAAACAGCTTCTCCTTGATCCAGACCGGAAGGGCCATGCGGAATGATGCAAAGCCCCTGGGTGCGGTCGCAATGTAAGTCTCGAGCAGGCGCTCGAACTTCAAGAACGGCTTGTCGTAGAACACCACATGATCGACGTCCGCCATGCTGATGCCCGCCCGATCGAGACAATAGCCAGCTGCATGTTCCGGAAAGCCAGGGTCGTGCTTCTTCCGCGTGAAGCGCTCTTCCTGAGCTGCCGCCAGGATATCGCCATCCTGAACCATTGCCGCAGCACTATCGTGATAGAAGGCGGAAATGCCGAGAATTCGCATGGATAGATCCAGGCCTCGTCAGTTAGGTGCCTAAAATACCGTATAGATGAAGGGTGCCACAGCCGAACCCTGGGTCAGCACGATCAGACCGCCGAACAGGACGGTCATCACCAAAATCGGCAGCAACCAGAATTTCTTTCGAACTCTCAAAAAGCGCCAAAGCTCGGCAAATATTTCCATCAATTGGCTCCAAGCAAGATCAGAATTGCTCGATCATAGTTTTCGGATCAGGCCCCGGCGGATCACGTTCGATCCAATAGCTCTTTGCCGAAGGGTCCTTCTTAAGCCGAAGCAAATCCTTGCCTCGTGCCTGCATGATCAAGCCGATTGGAACAACCGTCAGGGCATAGATCAAGAACATGACGATCGGGTTGACGATGCGGAACAAGAGGAATCCGAGCTTGGTCCAGAGCTTGTTCAAAGGCGCAAGCCAATCGGCCCGCACGAGACCCAGCAGGAAAAGAACAGCACCGACGATCAGGAATAGCGAGGTAAGCCAATTGAGACCGGCACTGCCAAAAATCAGACGAAACAACCCGATGGCCGCGAGGATCCCGCCGACCGTCAGACCAAAACTGCGGTTCGAGGCTGTCTTGACCTCGACATGTTCTTGATAGCTTTCGTGGGTGCCTGCCATCTCGCCTATCACGCTATGGACGAATTGCATTCGCACCGAGGAGGACCCGGCGCTCGCAAAGGTTCACTAACACAAAGCATAAGCCTAAACTACGCGAAGAAAGTGACGCAGGTTACTTACACAACGACTGAATATCATTCTGCAACGCGAAATTAACCATCGTTATCGGTGAACTGGCGAAGATAGGCGGCTTTGTGCTTTTTTTGCCAATCCTCGCATATCCAGGTTGCGGAGGTGGGCATTAATGCTGCCGTGGGCCAGTAAAGTTGAACAGTTTCCCTTGCCGCGCGTTTGAGACAGACATTCATTTCAACAATTCGGTACTCGTCGCCTTCAAATTCATGATTCAAGAGTCGCTCGTGATGATCGGCTGGTTCAAATACGAAACCTGGAAGTCGCGCGCCGGCATCGGCTGTCACGATGATCGGGTAATCCCGGTCTTTGGCATAGACACGCTTGTAACCCTCGAGCCAGCCAGCGCGCAGCTCGCAATGATCGACAGTCCTCTGGATAACGGCTGACAGCACCTCTTCATCCATCAGCGTGCCGTTAAAAAAAAGAGCTAGAAATCGATATCGCATGTTAGCCGTTTCGGACGATGGCAATCCATTGCCCAGAATCGGAGCTTTCGAACATCACATCGCACACTAGTTCGATCGCATAGCTCTCTTCGAAGTCCGGATAAGGAGATGTGCGGCCCGAAATGGCATCAAGCAAATGAGCGGCTTCGGCCACTTTGAGCTCGTTGAATCCCATACCATGGCCAACCGCCGGATTGAACTTAGCGTAAGGCGGATGTGCAGGGCCCATAAAGATCGTTCGAAAACCATTGTCGTCTTGGTGATCGGACGGGCGGAAAAGTTGAATTTCATTGAACCGCTCTTGCGTGAAGCGGAGCGCGCCCGAGCTTCCCGTCAGCTCGAAATCGAGCCCGTTCTTTCGTCCCCATGCGATCCTCGATGATCCGAGATGACCGATGGCGCCACTCTCGAGCTTCAAGAGCACCTCGATTACGTCTTCATTTTCGACCGGCTCCAAATGGTCCCAATCGACCGCCGCTTTGCCGGATCGATCTTCCCGGCCTTCGCCGGCGACCGGTCGAGGGCGCTTCTCGATGAAAGTGCGGGTGACGGCAGAAACCTCGGTGATGGGGCCGGCCAGAAACTGCACCAGGCTCACGACATGGCTTGCCATGTCTCCGACGGCACCGCTGCCGGCGAGTTTGTTGCGGCAACGCCATGAATAGGGGACGGCGGGGCTTGCCATATAGTCTTCATCGAAAATCGCGCGGATCGAGGCGATGGCGCCAAGTTCGCCCTCCTCAATTAGCCGCTTGGCGTAGAGCACGGCGGGCGAGCGCAGATAATTGTAGCCGCCGAGGCAAATGGCTCCTGTGCTGCGAGCCGCGTCTGCCAGCTCCTTGGCGTCTCGCGCATTGAGTGCCAGCGGCTTCTCGCACCAGACATGCTTGCCGGCCTCGATCGCCGCCAGTGCCATCTCTTTATGCATGAAATTGGGTGTGGTGATCGATACGACATTTACATCGGCAGCCGCGACAAGTTCCTTCCATTCGGTTGTCGCCCGCTCGAATCCAAACCTCTCGGCTGCGGCTTGAGCGGCTCCCGGCGCATTGTCGGCAACGCAGACCAGCTTTGCGCGCAAACCCGTCTCGAACATGTGCCCGGCCGCGAGATAGGCCTGCGCATGACACGACCCCATAAAGCCTGTGCCGATAATGCCGACACCGAGTTGGTCCATTGGCACGACGTTGCCTCTCCGCCTGTCAAAACTTCAATTCGCGACGCAAGCTTGCCAAGCTTCGCGAAAACGCGCCAGAACTTCGGGCATTCATCATTCGGCAGGAGGACAGCTGACGTGACGACCATTCTCATGACCGGCGCTGCAGGCGGCGTCGCCACTCAAATGCGCCCCTATCTCAGCGACACGTTTGACCAAATCGTCCTGAGCGACATTCGTGAGATTGCCGATTTGGGTTCGAAGGAAAGCTTTGTGCAAGCTGATCTTGCCGACTTTGAGGCTCTCAAGAAGGCCTGCGACGGGGTTCACGGTGTCATCCATCTCGGTGGCCAGCCCAACGAGGCGAGCTGGGAGGTCATGCACGAGCGCAACATTGTCGGCTGCTACAATCTGTTCGAAGCAGCGCGGCTGCAGGGCGTCAAACGCATCGTGTTTGCAAGCTCCAACCATGCGATCGGGTTTTATCCGCGCATCAAACCGATCAGCGACGACAATCGGGTCCGGCCCGATACGCGCTACGGCGTCAGCAAGGCGTTCGGCGAGGCCCTTGGATCGCTCTATGCCGATAAATACGGCATGGGTGTCATGAGCATCCGCATCGGCAATGTCGCAGATCGGCCGGCAGACAAGCGGCGGCTGTCGATTTGGATCCATCCCGAGGATCTGGCGCAGCTCTGCCAGATCGCCATGACCCATCCCGAGATGCACAACGAAGTGGTTTTCGGAAACTCGTATTGCGAGCGTTCGTGGTGGGATAACAAGGCTGCCTTTGCCCTTGGATACCGCCCCAAACACAAAGCCGAAGACCATGTCGATTTCGCCATGGCCGAACAAGTCAAGATTGGCGACGATCCACTCGGCGACCGCTTCCAGGGCGGTGGCTTCTGCGGCATCGAATTTGCAGGTGATTTTGAACGGCTCAGATGAATTTCGTTGATCCGAGCTGTACAAGGGCGTGGATCATATGTCAGACTGAGGGGATTAGGTGGCGGTGACCAAGGGGCATCGCTCGTACGCAACGAAGGAAACTTCGCCATGTACCAAAAGATCATGGTGCCGGTGGATTTGGCTCATATCGACCGGCTCGCGAAGGCGCTGAAAACAGCGTCCGACTTGTCCAGCCACTACGGAATCCCGGTTGTTTATGTCGGTGTTACGACAGCAACACCGAGTAGCGTGGCCCACAATCCCGAAGGGTACGCACAGAAGCTGGATGCATTCGCGAAGACGCAAGCGGGTGATCGTGGCATTGCGGTCTCGTCCAAGGCGGTTGTTAGCCACGATTTATCGACCGATTTGGACAGGGTCTTGATGCGGGCTATCAACGAAGTGGGTGCCGATCTCGTCGTCATGGCGTCGCACATGCCGGGCCTTGCCGAGCACTTTATTACATCGAATGCCGGCTATGTGGCATCGCACGCCAAGGTAACGGTTATGGTAGTTCGTTAGCCTATCATGTTAGCACCACGAACAACCAAAAACCTCGGTCCAACCGCGAGGATGGGAAGATGAGTAGTCAAGTAGATCTAAAACCCGACGGCGAGGTCAATCAAATCGAGACCGACTACCAGCTCGGGCAAGATAATATTCAGCCACGGATCGGTCCGTTCGGTCTCGATATCCACAATCCGGTGTTCCTCATCTCAGGATTGACGATTGTTGCCTTCGTGGTCCTCACACTGGTTTTTCAGGCGAGCATGGAGCCCGTTTTCAACGGGCTGCGCAACTGGCTTACCTCGACCTTCGACTGGTTCTTCCTTACAGCCGCCAACATCTTCGTCTTGTTGTGCATTTTTCTGATCGTGACACCGCTTGGCAATGTTCGCCTCGGCGGCAAAGACGCCACGCCCGATTACGGTTATGCCGGCTGGTTTGCCATGCTGTTCGCGGCGGGCATGGGCATCGGTCTCATGTTCTTCGGCGTC
>CAYPOV010000230.1:0-7834 GCA_964412385.1 uncultured Geminicoccaceae bacterium | reverse complement strand
CGAGCCTTGCCATCCAGTGATCATCAAAGCTGCAAGGGCAGCGCACATACTGCAGAAAATGTAGGCTTGGATTTTGACGCGATCGACCGGAATACCGGTGAGGAGTGCTGCATTCTCATTGCCGCCGATGGCAAAAATGTACCGGCCCCACGATGTCGTCTTAAGAACGATCGCCGTACCGATGGCAAGGATAACGAGCACGACGAACAGATTGGAGAGTTCGAGCACACCGCCATCGACCCAGGGAATGGCGATCTTGCCACCGCCAATGGCTTTGAACGTATCGCCACCGGCTCCAAACTCGTAGATAACGCGCAGTTCGGAGGCCACGATGGCCAAGGACCTTGCGATCGAGAGCATGCCGAGCGTGACCACGAATGGTGGCAGTTTGACCAGCGCCACCAGGCAGCCATTCACGGCACCGATCGCAGCGCCGGCCGCAAGCCCGGCGATATAGGCAACGTACCAGGGCATGTCGGCTTCGAGCAGTCGTGCCGCAACGATTGCGCAAAACGCCATGACCGAGCCGACCGAAAGATCGATGCCGCCTGTGATAATCACGCAGGTCATGCCCATGGCGATGATGCCGATCGCTGCGAAATTGCGGGTCACATTGAAGAAATTGCCCTTCGTCATGAAGGTATCGGGCTGCTCGTAGGCGGTGGCCGCACAGATCAAGAAAACCGCAATCGTGACCCAAAGCGCTTGATTGGCGAGGACCGCACTGATCCAGGATTGCTCGCGAATGTCCGTGACATCGCTGATCGATACAGAGGAGTGTGGTTGTTGCGCTGTGGCCATGGGCTTCCTCAAGCGCTCTCGATGGCACCGGTGATGAGCCCGGTGACTTCCTCAGGACTCGACGATGCGATGGACTTGTCTGCCACCTTAAGGCCGCGACGCAATACGGCAACACGGCTGCAAACGGCAAACACGTCCGGCATGCGATGGCTGATCAGGATCACGGCGATGCCCTGGTCCCGGAGCCTTCTGATCAATTCCAGAACCTCGGCGACCTGGCGCACGCTGATGGCTGCCGTCGGCTCATCCATCAAAACAATCTTCGCTTGCGTCAGCCGGGTTCTGGCAATCGCCACCGCCTGCCGTTGTCCCCCCGACATCTGCTTGACGAGATCGCGCGGCCGGGTCTCGGATTTGAGCTCACCGAAAAGCTCGCCTGCGCGGCTGTACATGGCGCGGTAGTTGAGAAAGCGAAAGGGGCCGAGCTTGCGCTTCAACTCGCGTCCCAAAAAGACGTTCGCCGCCGCCGTGAGGTTGTCGCAGAGGGCGAGGTCCTGGTAGACGACCTCAATGCCTTGCTCACGCGCTTCGACAGGTTTGTGGAAGTGATGCGCCTGGCCTTCGAGAAGGAGCTCGCCGGTCGAAGGCGGAAAATTGCCGGCGATGATTTTAACTAGGGTCGATTTACCGGCGCCATTGTCTCCCAAGAGACCGAGGACTTCGCCCGGCTCAAGTGACAAGTCGATGCCCCGCAAGGCTTCGATCGCGCCAAAATGTTTGGTGATCCGGTCAAGCACCAGAAGCGACATGGAAGTCTGCCGAGGAGTCTTCGCAGCCGATCTACGACCCGCGTATGTTCAGCTCGATCTTGAGACCGTTGGGTTCGTGGACGAAAATCTGCTTGAGATCGGTACCCGGCACGTCGCGTGTGTAATAGTCGTAATTTCGGTCATCGAGCATCTTGCACGTCCCATCGAAGTCTTCGGCCTCGAAGGCGACATGATCGACACAACCTGTGGCACGCTCGGGCTGATCATTCTGACCCACCAGGTGGATCACCGCGCGGTCGCCACAGTAGAGCCAGGCACCCGGAAAGTCGAAATTGGGACGTGGCCCTGTGGTCAGGCCGATGACGTCCGTGAAGAAGGCTACGGTTTCGTCGACATTGGATGTTTGGATATTCACATGGTCGAGATATTTCGCGGCCATTGTTGAGTGCCTCCGTTTTGTTCTTCATGCCCCATGCCACGAGTTCGGCGCCGTGACAAGAAATTGGCTCGGCGTTCAGTCAGTCGGCACAGGGTCTCTTGACATGAAGGCCTTGAAGGATGGCCAAATATCCTCGCGGCGTTCGATCAACACCGACTGAAAGTTGTCGGCGGAGAGCTTGCGGAAGCGATCCAGCATCGAGCCCTCATAGTAGTGCGAGCCCATCGGCTTGATCTCACCGTAGCCGAAGAGGTTGCAAATTTCGCAAAGCTCACGCGCCGTCTTCATGGCTTCTTGATTGTCGCTGTCGAAATTGTCGCCATCGGAACAGTGAAAGGCATAAATGTTCCAATGGGCCGGATGGAAGCGCGCCTTGATGATTTCGAGGGCCTTGGCATAGCCCGAGGAAATCAGCGTGCCGCCCGACTCGCCTTTATGAAAGAATTCGTCCTCGGTCACTTCCTTGGCCTTGGTGTGATGACCGATAAAGACGAGGTGGACGTTTTGATATTTGGTGCAAACGAACTGGTAGAGCAGGAAGAAGAAGCTCCGTGCCAGATACTTCTTCAAGCGGTCCATGGATCCAGAGGTGTCCATGATGCAGACGACAACCGCGTTGCTCTCTTCTCGAGTATCGAGAACCAGTCGTTTGTAGGTAAGGTCGTCACGCCGAAACGGGAAGCGCTCCTCGTCCTCCGCGCTTTCTGGCGGCTCCGGTTCTCCCACATTACCCGTCGCAACTTTGCGGCGAATTCTGGATTTGGCCGTTCTCTTGCGGTCCAAATGAACGCGCAAAACCTGCTTGCGGTACCCCATGCGTTTGGCAAAGCGTTCTGAGAGCGCCTCTTTGAGAATTTTGAGTTCGAGTTCGGGGAGTTCCAGATCCTCGAACATGATATCGACAAGCTCCTCGAGGGTAATCTCGGTCTCGTAGTAATCGGCGCCGGGCTCGTTGCTGGCCTGACCCGCAGCTTTACCCTGCTGTTTGCCGGTTTGGCCGATGATCTGGCCCGGAACCGTCTCGCCGTCGCCAGTACCGACACCGCCTTCGTTCTCGCCGAAGACGAAGCGATACTCCTTGATCCCTCGTATCGGGACCTTGATCACCCGATCGCGATCGCGCCCGATGATGCTTTCTTCGGCGATGATATCGGCGATATTGTCTCTGATGGAGCGCCGAAGCTTCTCGCGATGTCTTTTGCGATCACCCGCGCTCCGATCAGATCTGAGCGAATCGGATTCTGAGTAGGGTCGAAAAACCGTCATCGATTAGGGGCAAGGGCCTTCAAGAGAGGCTCAATCCTTCCACAAATGATTGGCAGCATACTTAAGAATAGTATCGATGCTGCCCTCATTATAGCCCTGTTCGATCAGGTTCTCGACCATTGCATCGTATTTTTGCCGCTGCTCTTCGTCGCGAGTGCGCGCCTTGGTGATGATGCGGCTGATATCACGCACCGAATTCATCAGTTTTTTCTCAATAGCCTCTTTGAGCGGCTCATAGGATTCGTAATCGATTTTTTCGCCACGACGGGTCGCCGACCAAAGATAGGCGATCACCTCCTGACGGAAACCGTCAGCAGCAGGGCCAATGACCGCGATTTGTTCCTCGATCGATTTAAGGAATCCCTCATCGGGCTGCATCTCGTCGTTGGTGATCTCGTCTTTGACCTTGCTTTTGGTGACGTAGGCCTCGGCATGGTCGAGATAGTTTTGGAACAGCGTGTCGGCCTGGCCGCGGAAGGAGAAGACGAAGGCCTTGGTGATGTCTTTCTCAAGCATCTCCAGATACACCTTGTGCAGCGTGTCCTGGAGAAACTCCAAATACTGTTTTTTGACATCATCACCGAGGTCCGATTCCTTGACCATATTGATCAAGGCTTCCCGGACATTGATCGGATTGATGTCGCCGTCATAGCGGGTAAGGGCGGTGTCCAGCGCCTTCATTGTGAATCGCGTGGAGATGCCGAACAGCCCCTCGCGCTTGATGTCCTCACGAAGTTCTTGCGCGGTGATCTTTTTGGGTCGCCCCTTTTCCAGAACCTCTTCGCCATTGTAGATTTTGAGCTTGGTCAGAAGATCACACTTGGGCGAGGGCTCGAGCCTCGAGAGAATCGCGAACATCGAAGCGATTTCGAGGGTGTGCGGCGTGATCTGTGCGTTGAAGCTCGAACGACCAAGGAACTTCTGATAGATCTTCACCTCTTCGCTGAGACGAAGATTGTAAGGGACTTTGACGGCGACGATACGGTCGAGAATGGCCTCGTTGGTATGATCGGCCTTGAATTTCTGCCATTCGGCCTCGTTGGAGTGCGCGACAATGCAGGTGTCGACGTAAATCGTGCCGTGACGGCCGGGTGCCGGGACGAACTTTTCTTGCGTCGCCGTGATCATGGTGTGGAGATATTCGGTCTCGTTCTTGAAGACCTCGATGAACTCCACCATGCCGCGATTACCGGCATTGAAAGCACCGTTGAGCTCAAGAATGCGGGGATCGCCTTCGGAATAGCGATCGAGTTTGGAAATGTCTTCGGAGCCGATCAGGACGGATGTGTCTTGATTGTTCGGATCGACCGGAGGAACGACGCCGATACCGCGCCGTGCGCGCGCTGAAAAATGCACGGTGTGAACCGGCATCCTCTCATATTCACCGCCGAACTCTTCGAGAAGCCTTTGGCGTACGACGGGATCAATGTCGCCTTCGATCTTCACGCCCAACATATCTTCAAACGCCGGGCGTAGATGGCGCGGAATGAGACATAGCGGATTGCCGAGTGTTGGCGAGCCTTCGATCACGTAAATCGGATCGATCTCTTCAAGCCCTCTCTTGAGGCGCTCGACGAGAGAACTCTTGCCGGAGCCAACAGGTCACATGAGATAGAAAACCTGTCTGGCTTCCTCGCCACCCAAGGCCGCTGCGTGAAAGTAGCGCTCGATTTTTTCGAGCGTCCGCTCCATGCCGAAGAATTCATCCTTGAAGAAACCGAAAACCTTGACGGTTTGATCTCCAAAAACTCGTTTGGCCCGCGGGTCCGCTTCAAGATCGAGTTCGCTGACCCCCGCACCCACGATCATGTCGTGCAACCGGCGATGGGCGCTGTAGGCAAGCTTGGGGTTGGCTTTGACGAGTTCGAGATAGTCGAGAAGAGTGCCACGCCATTCCGTTTTCTGACGTTCGCTTCGATCTTTTTCGATCAAGGCTTGAAAGTCTTCGGATTTGGCTTGCTGCATATAGAACCTCGCTGTTCAGTTCGTGAACATCACCCAACAAATCATGATCGGTGCATCAACCAGAGAGCAGGAGGAGGGCATGATTTCCTTGCGGATCTCCGCCCCTTCTCTGGTTGCACACTACACCACCCATGGCTGAAACTGAAATGGTAAATCTCGGTCACAAAAAGAAAAACGGTCCCACTGAAACAAATCTCGTTGAAGAATCATGACGCCAAAAATTGTTGTCGACTGCCGCTGAGCAGAAATTGAGTGCTAACTTCTAGACCTTGACTGCCCATTAAACAGCCATCGTTGATATTGGGTACGCGCCGAAACCCGTAGGCCCCGTGGCAATGGCAGCGTGATCTTGTGCGCAGGCCTGCCAGTTGTGCTGAAAAAATGTCTCTACCATAGGTTCTCAAACACTTAGTACGGCGAACCATGCAAACTCCTGACCGTTTCATGAGGGAAGATGGAACGCGCAAGAGGCTTGGCAACATGAAAATAGTTCCGCTAGACCTCGCGGTGTTCGACAACGCACAAAATCTTCGCCCGCCGAAGATTGGAAGGAGGCTGAAACATGAGAAAAACATTCATGATCGCGTGCGCCATTGTTGCGATTGCCTGGTCTCAAACAGCAAACGCGGCCTATCCTGAGCGGCCGATTACCATCATTGTTCCATGGAGTGCGGGCGGCGGCACGGACGCCACAGGACGGATGATCGCGAGCCTCCTAGAAGGCGAGCTCGGACAACCTGTCAACGTCGTCAATCGTACCGGTGGCGGCGGTGTCGTCGGCCATTCGGCGATCGCCAATGCGGATCCTGATGGCTACACACTCGGCATTATCACCGTCGAGATCGGCATGATGCACTGGGCAGGCCTTACTGACCTTACAGGTGCCGACTACACGCCGATCGCACTTTACAACGCCGATCCTGCGGGTTTTCAGGTGGCAGCGGAATCGCCCTATGAAACGGCAGAGCAAGCACTTCAGGGTATCCGCGACAAACCCGAAAAGTACACAGCTTCCGGCACGGGGCAGGGCGGTATCTGGCATCTCGCCATGGCCGGCATGCTCGACAAAGCCGGCATCGATCCCTCGACCGTGCCATGGGTTCCCTCGCAGGGTGCAGCCCCTGCACTGCAGGATCTCGTGGCCGAGGGCGTGACCTTCGTGACCTGTTCGGTCGTCGAGGCGGAATCTCTGATGAGTGCCGGCAGAGTGCGCTCTCTTGCGGTGATGGCGGACGAGCGGCTTCCTGCCTTCCCCGATGTCCCGACGCTTAAGGAAGCAACCGGCGTCGATTGGACCATTGCCGCCTGGCGTGGTCTTGGCGGCCCCAAGGGACTTCCCCAGGATGTCGTCGATACGCTGATCCCCGCTTTCCAGAAAGTCTACGAATCGGCCGAGTTTCAGGACTTCATGAACGGGCGTGGGTTCGGTCTCGTCTGGAAGCCGGGAGAGGAATTCGCCGAGTGGATGACGCAGAGCGATGAGTCCTTGGGCAGCGTCATGAAATCCGTCGGCCTCGCACAGTAGTCCAACGGAGCATTGAGCAAGTTTCGGTTCGCTTTGAGCCGGAACATGCTCGATGCGGTTTTTCGATGCGCGCCAATGATGCCGTTTCGGGTGTTCTGATCATCATCGTCGCCGCGGCGATGATGCTCTACACGCGAACATTCCCCTCGATGCCCGGGCAGAATTATGGCCCGGACCTTTTCCCGCTCTTGATCGGCACCGGAATGTGTGGCTGCGGCCTCGTCTTGGTGGTGCGCGGCATGCGCTCCGGTCAAGCGCTGTTCGAGCTTGGACCTTGGGCGCAAGATCGAAACCGCGTGATCAATCTTGTCCTCGTCCCGGCCGCACTGGTCTTCTATGTCCTGGCCTCCGACGCGCTCGGCTTTGTCATCGTGAGCCTGATCATTATGAGTGTTCTTCTGCTGCGATTCGGAACGTCATGGGCACTCACCGCAGTCGTTGCACCCGTTGCGACCTTGGTCATCCATACCCTCTTCGCCAAGATCCTCCTGGTTCCGCTGCCCTGGGGCATTCTCTTGCCGATCGCCTGGTAAGCTCATGGATGTTCTGCTCGAAGCAGCACGGCTTGCGTTCGATCCATATGTCCTTTTGGTCATGCTGGGCGCTGCCGTTTTTGGGTTGTTTGTGGGCTCAGTGCCGGGTCTGACAGCCACCATGGCAACCGCACTCTTGGTGCCGATGACCTTTTTCATGGAGCCGGTTCCGGCAATCGCGGCGATCGCCACCGCCGTGGCCATGGCCATCTTTGCGGGCGACATCCCGGGAGCGCTCCTCCGCATTCCAGGCACACCGGCCTCGGCGGCTTATGTCGACGAAGCTTTCGCCATGACCCAAAAAGGCGAGGCGGAACGTGCCCTCGGCGCGAGCTTGGTGTGTGCCGTGATCGGCGGGTTGTTCGGCACGATCGTGCTGACGACTTCGGCACCGGCACTTGCCGAGGTGGCGCTCAAATTCAGCTCTTTCGAGTATTTCTGGCTCGCCGTTTTGGGGCTGTCATCGGCCGTCGTCGTCTCGACCGGATCGACCGTCAAAGGACTGGTCTCGCTCTTCATCGGTCTTCTCATCGCTACTGTGGGGATCGATGTGACGGCGGGATGTCCTCGCTTCACATTCGTCTGTGTCGAACTG
>CAYPOV010000229.1:0-7841 GCA_964412385.1 uncultured Geminicoccaceae bacterium | reverse complement strand
ATGAGCCGGCCGGTTGCTGTTCCATGGGATAAATCGCCATGACCGGTTCACCGGCGGGTCCGGTAAAAAGGACGCGCTGCGCGGGTGCTCCACGATAGGTAATGAGGTCCAAGAACTCGACCGCCTGCGGGCGGTAGACCGTAGCGTACCCGCCGCGCACCATCCTCATGAAGTTCTCGGCCGTACGGAACTGCCGTTTAATGCCGGGTGCCGCCAAATCAAACGCGCTTGCGCCATCATCACGTTGAAAGGCATCGAGCTGCTGTTTGATGACGTTCACAATGGCGGTGGAGTCGTTGGAGTGCTGTGCCTGCGCCCCGGCAACAGGGAGCATCAACAGTGCTGCGAGCGCCAAAGTGCGAACAGCGTTCCGGAGGATATGGGCCATAATCTGGTTCCCTTAATGAGCGACGGTAATTTGGTCTACGCGCTATAGAATTCCGCGGTTCATCGGCTCTTGTGCCATGTCATCCTCTGTTCGTTCTGCTCCCGCCGTCTGGCCAGCGATTGCAGGATCGCGCGCCGTTCAGCATTGCTCGCGCGGGACCATCTCGCAATTTCTCGGGCCGTGCGGTAGCAGCCCGTGCAGTAGCGCGCATGTTGGTCGAGCGCGCATTGTCGAACACAAGGCGACGCAACTTCCGCTTCATCGCTGATCGAATCCATCAGACAGCCCGCCTCAGAAAATGCATGCGCGCAGCTCCATAGCGCTTGGTGACTTCGGCGACGATGCCTTCCGGGATTTGAAGCTCTTCGCCGGCAGCCGTTTCACAGACAATTCGTCCTCCGTGAGCGACCCAGTTTCCGGAAATCAGGCGGCGAAGACAGTTTTCCACCAAGCCTTCACTATAGGGAGGGTCCAAGAAGACATGATCGAATGGTCGATCGCAATGGGACAGTGCCGTCGCGTCGAAGCGTTTGAGTTCGACGGCATGGCCGATATGCAAGCTGTCAATGTTCTGCTGGATCGCTTGGATCGCAGAGGGGTCGCGCTCGACCAGCACGGTCTTTCGGGCACCTCGTGAGGCGGCTTCAATCCCGACAGCCCCGGATCCCGCGAAAAGGTCGAGAAAGTCATGTCCTTCGATCGTCGGTGATCCGTGCACCAAAATATTGAAGAGCGCTTCTCGTGCCCGATCGCTCGTTGGTCGCGTGTTGGTGCCGGGAGGTGCGATGATCGGACGGCCGCGGAGCACGCCTCCAACGACACGCATCCTTGATCGGTTAGGACGGTCGGCGATGGATTGTCGGCTTTTTGGTTGTGATATGAACCTTGGCACCGAGTTGTTCTTTGAGAACCTTGCCCTTCACTTCCTCCAGCTCCTTACTTGCAAGGGTGCCGAGCTGAAAGGGTCCATAAGCAATTCTGATGAGGCGATTGACCTGAAGATCGAAATGCTCGAGCACGCGCCGAATTTCCCGGTTCTTGCCCTCGCGAAGCCCCATGGTGAGCCAGACATTGCTTCCTTGAGCGCTATCGATTTTGGCATCGATCGAACCGTAGGTGATGTCATCGATGCGAACCCCTTCTTTAAGGGAAGAGAGTTGGTCCTGGTTGACCCGACCGTAGGCGCGCACGCGATAACGGCGTATCCAACCCGTTGAAGGAAGCTCCAAATGGCGCTTCAGCACGCCGTCATTGGTAAGCAGCAGGAGACCCTCGGAGTTGAGATCGAGCCGGCCAATCGGCATGAGCCTCGGCACATCCCCTGGCAAAAGATCATAGATTGTGCGGCGGCCTTCGGGATCATGGGCGCTGGTGAGCACCCCCTTGGGCTTGTGCAAACGGAACAGGCGCGTTGGTTGTTCTTCCGGCAGAGTCTCGCCGTCGATCCGAATGACCTGACCCGGCCTCACATTGAAAGCAGGAGACGTCAATGTCTCGCTGTCGACCTCGACGCGGCCTGTAGCGACCAGCGCTTCGGCTTCTCGCCTCGAGCAAACACCGGCTCTGGCGATGACTTTGGCGATACGCTCGCCTTCAAAGCTGCTCACGAACCTGTAGCGCCATGGCAGGCGTCGACGAAGGCCTTGAATAGCGCCGGATCTGCTGGACTTATGTGATACTCCGGGTGCCATTGGACGCCGATGCAAAAGCGGAATTGCGGTGCTTCGATCGCTTCGATGACACCATCCGCGGCCTCGCCCGAGATGATCACGCCATTGCCGACGTCTTTGGCGGCTTGATGATGCGCGCTATTCACGGCGATGGTGTCTTTTCGAGCGATCGCGGCAAGCCGGGTATTCGGCACAATGGAAACGTCGTGGCCCGGTTCGTTGCGTGGATTAGTCTGCTCATGCGCGAGCGGTTCGACGACTTCGTCAGGAATATGCTGGACTAAGGTGCCACCGAGCACGACGTTGAGCAATTGCTGGCCGCCGCAAATCCCAAAGACAGGAAGATTGCGTTCTAGAGCCCGTTGCGTAATGGACCATTCAAACTCCGTGCGCCGGTCTTTGGTCGTAACCGTATCGTGGCGCTCGCCCGCGCCATAGAGCTTGGGATCGAGATCGAATGCCCCACCTGTAACCACCAGGCCGTCGAGCCGATCAAGGTAATCCGGCACCAGTTCGACCTCATGCGGCAAGGCAATGGGCAATCCGCCTGCCTCGACGATCGCAGCAAAGTAGTTTTGCCGGGCAGCATACCATGGCAACCTGGCATAACCGCCCGGCTCCTCACTATCGAGGGTGACGCCGATGAATGGCTTCGTCGTCACTGAACTGTCACCAATTTGTCACCGATCCGTCGACCCGCCTGAGATGCGGTGCTTCCCAAAAGCGGAACTCCTTTGACGCGGCGATGACAGCGGCTTCGTCTACCTCAACGCCGAGACCGGGTGTCGTCGGAACCTTGTAGTTCGCACCGACAAGCTCGATTTGCTTGAGGAACATTGCGGGGTCATTGCGGCCGTCATCGGCTGCAACTTCAAGCCAGGCAAAATTGGCGACGGCGGCACCCAAATGAACGCTTGCGGCGGTTGTAATCGGGCCCAGAGGATTGTGCGGCATCAAATCGATGTAGTGGGCTTCACTCCAGCCAGCGACTTTCATGGCCTCCGTGAAACCGCCGACATTGGCGATGTCGACGCGAGCATATTGGGTGAGGCCCTGCTCGATATAGGGAAGGAACTGCCATTTCGAGGCGAATTCTTCGCCGATGGCGAAAGGCACATCGGTCATTGAGCGCAGCGTGGCGTAGGCTTCCGGGCATTCATCGCGGATCGGCTCTTCGATGAAATCGAGTGTGCCTTGAGGCATGCGCTGGCAGAATGACGCCGTTTCCGCCACGCTCAATCGATGGTGATAATCGATTCCCAAGACCACGGCACTACCGAACGCCTCACGGCACGCCCTCATCCAAACCGCCGTTTCCGCAAGCGACTGGCGTGGGTCATAGACATCATTCTCAGGCTGATGACGCGCCCGCGGCAAACGCAAGCAATTCCAGCCCTCTTGGATCAACGCCTTGCCCTCGGCGATCATCTCGTCAGGCGTGGTCTTGCGCAATGTCGCGAAGCCCGGCACCCAGTCGCGTTGTTTTCCGCCGAGCAGATCAAAGACCGGAACCCCGAGCTCTTTACCCTTGATATCGTGGAGAGCCACGTCGATGGCGGACATCGCCGCCGTCAGCACGCGTCCCCCTTCGAAGTACTGACTGCGATAGCATTCCTGCCAGATTCGACCGATCCGCATCGCGTCTTGGCCAACCAGAAACTTGCCAAAATGTTCCACGGCACCCATCACGGCGCGCTCGCGTCCGGAGAGGCCCGATTCACCCCAGCCGACCAAACCATCATCAGTCTTGACTTGAATCAGAAGCTGATTGCGCCTGCCGAGCCAAACCGGAAAGGCATTGATTTCGAGAATCTTCATTGGATCGGTCCGATTTAGTAGGCGCCTGCGGGGAACATTTTTTCGAGCTTGTCGACAAGTTCGTACATATCGTGAAGCGTGTCGGAGCGAAGCTGTTTCTCTTCTGAAACTTCCGGCTCTTGGCCGTCTTGTGGCTGATAGCCGATGACCCGCCGCGTCTCTTCGATATCCCAGGGCATTCCGGGATTGTCCGACATGAGATTGAGCACCGCAAACTCAACATTCTCGGCAATTGCGGCGCGTTCGAAGCCGTGACAGTAGTCGCGATTGCTGAGCCACATGTGCTGGCCCCAAAGGCCCTGACCCATATGCGGTCCCGGAAGGTTGTCGTCTCTTTGGGCATAGCCGATGCGCAAAGATATGAAAGAAACGCCGCGCTGTTCCGCCAAGCTTTTTCCGGCCCGCTCGCCGATGAGCTTGGAAATGCCATAAGGGTTGAGCGGCCACGGCTCGAGATCGGTCGTAAGCTTGATGTTTTTGAAGCGATACCCCGCCATCACCCAGTTGGAGCTCGCAAACACGACCCGCTTCGACCCGTATTTCGCGGCTGCGTCATAGACGTTGAATGTCAAGTCAAGATTGAGTTTCTGGGCGGTTTGCCAATCGATCCGCGGGCTGGGATGGGCAGCCAGATGGATGACGGCATCAACATCGGCGAAATGCCGGGCCCAAGCATCGTCATAGGTGGAAAGATCGGCTGTGATGACGCCGTCTCGATTATCCGGATTGAGGCAAAGTAGTCGTAACTCGTAATTGCCGGTTTCTCTGAGATGGTTGGCAAGTTTGGTGCCGAGATTCCCAGTGGCACCGGTAATGAGTATGGTTTTGCTCGCCAAAGACCGAGCTCCTTTGTCTGGTGGATGAACACCTAATTGCCATCACGATTCGGCGGCAAGTCCATTTTCCATGGCGTCGCACCAAGCCGAGAGATTGTCGAAGCGTTGGGCATCTCGCTTGAGTGGCGTTTCGATCGGCACATGAAGAATGTTGGCAAGAAAGCCGTAAGCAATAGCATCGATGGTTGTCAGGCGATCGCCAAGGAAGAATGAGCGATCGTCCAGATGACATGCGATCGCTTCGAGGTCTTCACGACCCTGCCTATAGATTTCTTGGGAGGAGAGACGGCCCAATCCTTGATGATGCAGTGCAGACCTGACCTCCCTGCGCGCGACAGTGCCTATCATAGGCCGAACCATAGCGGGAACCGCGCGGAAAAACTCGCGGCGAAACTCGCTCCAACCCGGAGGATCGATCCAGCGGCTATAGAGCATCACGAAATAGAGGTGCTGTTCGAACATGCGTTGCAGAAGCCTAGCCTGGCACCGTGAATAATCATCGAGGCCAGCATCCGGGTCGATGTTCCGTGTTTGCTTGAGGTGCCGGATCACCGCAGCGCTATCGGCAATCTTGTTCTTGCCATCGATGATATAGGGAAATTTGCGATTCGGTGCGGAACGCAGATTGAGCGAGCCCCGCCACATATAGGGTATGTCGGCTAGTCTCAGCCAAGCTTCGAGCTTGAGACAGAAGGGGCTAACATTGCGACCCCAAGCGAACGGGAACTGGACCAGTATGATCTTCTGTCCAGGGGATGCCGATGCTGCGGCAGTCTGTTCAAACTCCTTAAGTTCCACTGACAAGTTGGCTACATACTCCGTTCACTGAGATGCCTAACTCAGGCGATGGCAGTGATTTCCGCTGCCGGCCTTTCCATCAGTCAGACGAAGACGATCACCACGCCTTATGCGTTTCTTACATACAGCAGACTGGCACTTAGGGCGAACATTGCATGGGTTCTCTCTGCTCGAGGACCAATCTCTTCTATTGGACCAAGTGATCGCAGTCGCCGACGAAGGCCAGGTTGATGCGGTGCTGATCGCCGGCGATATCTTCGATCGCGCCGTACCGCCACCTGAAGCTGTCACGCTCTTGGACGACGTTCTCTATCGCTTGGTCATCGACCTTCGCATTCCGGTGGTTATGATCGCCGGCAACCACGATAGCCCGCGCCGGCTCGGCTTCGGTGCAAGAATGCTTCAGCCACAAGGGTTGAGTATTCACGCCAATGTTGAAACATCGCTCAAGCCTCTTGAGCTTCAAGACGAACACGGCCCGGTTCATGTTTATGCCATCCCCTACGCAGAGCCGCCGGTCGTAAGTCATGCCCTTGGCGTTTCGGTGCACAGTCATCATTCCGCGATGGCATCGGTCCTTGACAATCTCCGGTTTGCTGACGGCGTGCGATCGCTTCTCATGGGGCACCTTTTCTTACAGGGCGGAGCGGAAACGGAATCGGAACGTCCACTCACGGTCGGCACACTGGAAGGTGTGTCACCCGAATTGTTCACGTCTTTTTGCTATACAGCCTTGGGTCATCTCCATCGGCCTCAATCATGGAACAATGGGAAAATCCGTTATTGCGGATCGCTCATGCGCATGAGTTTCGATGAGGTGGACCATGATAAATCGGTGACGCTCGTCGAGTTGGATGAGAAGGGCGAAATTACGACGGAAACCGTCACGCTTACGCCTTTACGCCAAGTCGTCCGGGTCAAAGGCTTTCTCAAAGATCTGCTGAGTGCGGAGCCAACACAGGATTTCACCAGCGTGGAGCTCTTGGACCAAGGGGCAGTCCTTGATGCTGCAGGCCAGCTTCGTGACGTTTTCCCGCAACTCTGTGAGGTGACCCGGCCCCACATCACACGGGATGGGAATATCACGTCATTGTCGGTGCCACGGCCCGAACGGCAGACCGGTGAACTCTTCGCCGATTTTTTCGAGGCGATGACAGGCGATCCGCTACCCGATCCGGAGCGGCGATCCTTTGAAGCCGCATACCGGGCGTTTTCTGCCAAGGAACAGGAGACCGTCGATTGAGGCTGTTGCGCCTTTCACTCGAAGGCTTCGGTGTTTACGACGACCCGCTTTTTCTCGACTTCACCGCGCTTCCCCAGAACGCCCTCTACCTGATCCACGGTCCGACAGGCGGCGGCAAGTCCATGCTCCTGGATGCCATATGTTTCGCGCTCTTCGACGAGACGGCAACCAGCGAGCGCAAGGCGGACCGTCTCCGTAGCGATCATGCAGCACCGACCCGCGAGACTCGCGTCGTCCTGGATTTCGCCTTGCGGGAGAAGGCCTATCGCATCGAGCGATCGCCTGCCTTTCAGCGCCCGGCCCAACGCGGCGACAAGCTCGTCAATCAAGCGGCGCGGGTGGCATTCTACCAGTTGGCCGACGAGCAAGAAGGCTCCCCGACCGAGGATGTCCTCGGCCAGCGCAAGAAAGAGGTCGATGAACGCATCGTCGATCTACTCGGCATCGACGGCGTGCAGTTCCGTCAATTGGTGATCATCCCTCAAGGACGGTTTCGCGAGATCCTGACCGCCAATTCCGCTGAGCGTGAACGCATGATGGCCGCACTCTTCCGAACCGACCGCCTAGAGCGCTTGCAGCGGTTCTTAAAGGAACGCTCCACTGCAGTGCAGGTGGAGATCAGAGCCCAGCGCGAGCGTCGGCAGACAATGCTTCAAGGACTGCAACTCGAGCATGAAAGAGAGATCGACCAGGCACTCACTGAGGTGCGGGCTGAAGGCATAAGGCTGAGCGAGGTCGTGACCAAAGCCAAGGCCTTTGACCAGGAGGCACGGCAACGACTGCAGGACGCCAAAGAGCGTAACCACAAGCTCGAGATTCTGAACCGGGCGCAAACCGCGCTCGCCAAGCTCGAGAGCCAGCGTCCGCATCATCAAGCCAACCTCAACCAACGCGAGCAAGCGCGCCAATTGCAGACGCTTGATGTCCCGTTCTCCCGCCTCGCCGAGATCGAGAGCGCAGTTGAGACGCAGCGCAAGCGAAAGGAAACCGGCGTCCAACGTTGCCGTTCGCTTGCAGGCCAAATCGCGCAAGCCACGTCGGATCGAGCAGGGCTTGAGGGCGAGGCGAGCGATCTGCTCGCCCGGATC
>CAYPOV010000228.1:0-7859 GCA_964412385.1 uncultured Geminicoccaceae bacterium | reverse complement strand
AAACCCAAATGATGCGATATCTGCGGCGACTTCAGGCCAAGGACATCGCGCTCGATCGGTCGATGATCCCGCTCGGCTCCTGCACCATGAAGCTCAATGCCGCCACCGAGATGATGGCTGTTACGTGGCCCGAATTTGCCAATGTGCACCCGTTCGTTCCAACGGAGCGAGCTAGCGGTTTCCAGACAATGATCGGCGATCTGGAGAGATGGCTCGCTGAAATCACTGGATTTGACGCTGTCTCGATGCAGCCCAATGCTGGAAGTCAAGGTGAGTATACGGGTCTCCTTGCGATCCGTTCCTTTCATCGCGACAGAGGCCAATCGCAACGAGACGTATGCCTTATTCCTGCTTCAGCGCACGGCACCAATCCGGCGAGCGCAGTGATGGCTGGAATGCGTGTCCTCGTTGTCGCCTGTGACCGTGCAGGCAACATCGATCACGAGGATCTCAAAACCAAGGCCGCCGCGCACAGCGATCGCCTCGCCGCACTCATGATCACCTATCCCTCCACGCATGGCGTCTTCGAAGACCGCATTGAAGAGGTGTGCACCGTCGTTCACGATCATGGGGGCCAAGTCTATCTCGACGGTGCCAATCTTAATGCAATGCTGGGACTGTGTCGGCCTGGCGATATCGGCGCCGATGTCAGTCACATCAATCTCCACAAGACTTTTTGTATCCCTCATGGCGGTGGGGGACCCGGCATGGGACCGATAGGAGTCAAGGCGCACCTGACGCCCTATCTTCCGGGCCATCCAGTTATCGACGTCGCGGGTACGAGCGACAAATCGATGGGAACTGTGTCAGCCGGACCTTGGGGATCGCCTTTAATCCTTCCCGTCTCTTGGGCTTACGTGGCGATGATGGGGGCAGATGGTCTCAAACAATGCTCAAAGATCGCCATCTTGAATGCCAATTATGTCGCGAATCGGTTGCAGCCTCATTTCCCGATTGTGTTCAAGAGCGAGGCTGGTTTCGTTGCCCATGAGTGCATCATCGATTTTCGACACATCAAGGAAGAGACCGGTATTACAGCCGAGGATGTTGCCAAGCGCCTGGTCGATTTCGGTTTCCATGCACCGACAATGTCTTGGCCCGTGCCGGAAACCATGATGATCGAGCCCACCGAGAGCGAGAGCAAAGACGAACTCGATCGTTTTTGCGATGCAATGATAACGATAAGGCGGGAAATCCGAGACATTGAAACAGGTGGCGCCGATCGCAGCAATAACCTTCTCAAGAACGCTCCCCATGTCCATGAATTGTTGTTCGACAGCTGGGATCGGCCCTATTCGCGATCGAAGGCCTATTTTCCCCTCAACAACCATGGCGACAAGTATTGGCCGCCTGTAGCCCGCATCGACAACGCTTATGGCGATCGCAACCTCTTCTGCACCTGCCCGCCAATTGAAGGGTTCATGGATCAGGAAGCCGAAGAAACGCCCTGACTGATCACGATGCTGAACCACCGAGTTCTGATGTAGGCAAGGCGTTGGGTGGGACTTGACTCGCATTGAGGCGTCGTGATGGATGACGCATCAGTTCTGCCCGGACCATTAAGATGGATGTTTATCTCCCTGTCGCCGAAATTTCGGTGAACGTATTTCTCTTGTTGGGTCTAGGGGGGACGATCGGTTTCCTTTCAGGACTGTTTGGCGTCGGCGGTGGCTTTCTGATGACGCCCTTGTTGATCTTTATCGGTATTCCGCCGGCGATTGCCGTCGGCTCGGAAGCTAGTCAAATCCTCGCCTCGTCATTTTCCGGCGTTTTGGCGCACATGCGACGCGGGACGGTCGATTTTCGTATTGGTCTTGTTCTCGTCGCCGGCGGATTTGTCGGATCATCAATTGGTATCTTCATTTTCGCCTATTTGAGATCGCTCGGACAAATCGATATCGTCATATCGATCTGCTACGTCGTATTCTTGGGTATCATCGGCTTTCTCATGTTTGTTGAAAGCTCTCGGGCCATTCTCAAACGTCGCCACGCGGCAGGTCAAAGCACAGGCAAGCTCCACCAGCACAACTGGGCTCACGGACTTCCCTTCAAGATGCGATTTCATCGCTCGAGACTTTACATCAGCGCCCTTTTGCCGCTTATCGTTGGCGCATTTGTCGGTGTGCTCGCGGCCATTATGGGCGTTGGCGGCGGCTTTATCATGGTCCCGGCAATGATCTATCTCATCGGGATGCCGACCTCAGTCGTGGTGGGAACGTCACTCTTTCAGATATGTTTTGTCACAGCTCTGACTACATTCCTGCATGCCTACAACAACCACACCGTCGATATCGTCCTGGCTTTACTGCTAATCGCCGGTGGAGTCATCGGAGCACAAATCGGAACCCGGGCAGGATCGAGACTTCGCGGGGAACAGATCCGCATTCTCTTGGCGCTTATTGTCTTGGCGGTATGTTCCAAACTCGCCTTTGATCTTATTGTAACGCCTGTCGATCTTTATTCCATTGAGCGCTAGGCTTTGACCGTAGAGACACGATGGGCGACGAAAACAATCGTTAACGTGCACTTACTATTGAATTGTTGTCTCAATCAGCGACGAAACTCGCCCGTGATGACGATCCATCTCTTGAATGAGTTCTCTTCTTGATAGCTCTTCTGGACGATTATTATCGAGTGCGGCCAGGATTTCGGTTTGGCTGGCGGAAAACTGCTCGAATTCAATGTTCGAACGCGGCGACGTTGCATCAGGTCCCACCGCTGAACGTGCCACAGCACCCCGGAGCAGCGCCCAGCCATCATCATTCCGAGTGATCCGTTCGCGATCCGCTTCGAATTCAAGTGATTCGCCCATATTGCCGCCCAGCTCCGATAAATCGGCTAACTCTCTCCATGATCTGCTCTCGAACAAAATCCTAGAAACAAGCTCAAATTCGTTGACCTGTTGGTTCTGGTCGAGAACATCCATCGCCTTTTCGGGATCATCCAATTGGAGCAGAGCATTCGAGGCGATAATGCGCGCGTTCTCAGTTAGTGGTTCTGGAAGCGCACCTTGAGTGATCGCTAGCGCCTTGTCTGGACGCCCACGGTTTAGGTGCAATTTGGCAAGAAGTCCGTCAACTCCACGCTGCTTCCCATCATCCCCTGACGTTCCAATCCGCTCTTCCAAAACACGAATGGCTGCGTCTTCAAACCCGTCTTCACCCAACGCTTCAGCGAGATCCATCCAGAAAGCGACGCTATCGAGATCGTGCTTGGACTCGTCATATCGCTCGACCAATAGAAGAAGATCGAGTGGATTCGAGCGAATAAGCTCGGATTTCGCGGTAGCCATGATTTCCGACATCGCTTCATCAATCTCGGTCTTTCCCTTGCTGTTCCCATCGAGCCGTTGCCTCATCGATGCCCGTTCTAGTAGCGAAAGGGCCTCTTCATACTCTTTGTTTTTGACTCGCAGATCTGCCGATTTAAGGAGCATCGTTGTTTCGTCGGGATGTCCGCGCCAATAAGCTCTTTGGGTGTCGAGCGTAGCGAGCGTTTCGCTCAAAGGTACGCCTAGCTGCCACTTCAAAATCGCTTCCTCAAAAAGTGACGCAACCTTCTCATTCCAACCCGGATGTGAAGTAGCTGATGAGTACCAATCCAATGCCTCCTCGAGACGGCCGATGTTGGCGAAAAACCGTCCTCGAAGATTGCCGCCAACCGCATGGAACCAATCCCCGTCTCCCAGTTGTTCGAGCCGACGAAGAGTGCGTTCGGCCCCTTCGAAGTCCTTGGCTTTCAACTGAGTTTGCATAACGCCTGGTCCGAGCCGGCTCAAAAGTGGTTCGGGATAGTGGAAAATCGTTGCGATGGCATCATTGAGATTGTCTTGCGCGGTTGGCCAATCTTGAAGATTAGCGGCAGCTGCCAGTCGCCAAACCGCGAGCTCGCTCGAGTGACGAAACGGCGGTCTGCTGAGTTCTTCAAGAGCCGGTTCAGAGTGGCCCAGAAGAATAGATCCAGCCGCGGCCACTGCCCGAGGCGTGGTCATCCCTGACAGGCTGGATCGGCCTGCCAAGACTGGTTCGAGTTGCGCAACCGTCTCGGCACCAAGCCCCATGGCAAGATAGAGCCTCGCAAGCTCCAGCCGGGCGGCCAGAGCCTGAGCATTCGAATCTGAGCTGACTTCGGCGAGCAGGTCCAATTTAAGGTCTCGATATTGCTTTTCGTTGAGCGCCATTGGCATGATCCCAAGAAACGGGGATCTTGATTGGTTCGAGACTGTTGCCGATTCGGCCCTGTCGCGCTCGGGCTCGAGAGAAACCGTCCTCTCATCGGTATCATCGAGAATCTTACGCTCACTGCTTTCGAACACTTGATCCGATATCGGTGACCCAGCACCTGACGCTGAATCACGATCATTGCCGAAAATCTCTTCGACATCAGCGACCATCGTGCGCGATACCCCGATCATCGAACCGGTGGTGGCAATCGCGACCGTCTCATCCCGAGGCTTGAGAACCAGCCCGCGAAGAGTGGGAAGGAGAGTGAAATCAGGAAATTCGACAAGTTCGGAGAGAGCGATCGGCTGGGAAACCAATGTGACGTGAAGAACGTCACCGACTATCGGATCCATGAATGAGACGAGCCGACCCTCCTGCGAGATCTCAATGAGGTCCGCTTCATATGAAATTTGATCAGCTCTGAAGGTCGATTGCTGTCTTAGTCTTAAGGACACTCCACTAGGTACTGCGTAAACTGTGGCCTGCTCGAATTGGTACCGGCGCATTACCGAAAGATCAGCCTGTTCATCGTCGGCGTCATTGAGGGACAAGCTCTCACCGTCAGCATTGGCGATCACAAACCATAGGTAACCGGCACGCTCGTAGGCTGCAAAATGCAGGTCGTCCGGGAAGTCAAATGCGATCCTGTATTCGCCTTCCCATTGCTTAGTTTGGTCGTCGACCGCGGCCATCGTTTTGATGGATGCAAAGGCGATCAAGGCCAATAGGATCGTGGACGCGCCGGCTCGACTGATCGACCGTAGGATCGCAAATAAGTAGCTCATTCTCGCCTCAACTTGCTGAACGAGAACGATAGAGCCGTATGGTTAATTCAAGGTTGATGATCTCAAGGACAATGAAGTGATCACGTCAAAATGTCGGTGCTTCGATCCCTGCCTTTTTGAGAACCCGACGGATTTCTTCCTTGAGAGTGTCGAGAGCAGCTTCGCTTGATGCTTCTGCTCTGGCCACCAGTACCGCCTGCGTATTGGAAGCGCGCAACAACCACCACCCGTCCTCAGTCTGGACACGAACGCCATCGACGCTATCAACGTCAGCGCCCGATCGAGCGACGTCGTCAGCGATCTTTCTGATCACCTCGAATTTGGTCGCTTCATCACAATCGAACCGTATCTCTGGTGTATTGAACGTTTTCGGGATCCCGTCGCGCCATTCTGCGAGCGTCTTGTTGTCCCGTGCGAGGATATCCAGGAGCCGAATTGCGACATAAAGAGCGTCGTCATGGCCGTAGAACCCGTCTTTGTAGAATATGTGGCCCGACATCTCTCCCGAAAGCGGTGCTGAGGTCTCGATCATTTTTTCTTTAATGAGCGAATGGCCTGTTTTCCACATAAGCGGTTTGCCACCTAGTCTGGCAATATCATCGAAAAGCAACTGGCTTGATTTCACATCGGCAATAATTGTGGCCCCTTGATGCCGCTTAAGGACATCCGACGCCAAGATCTGGAGGATTTGATCGCCCCAAATGATTCTGCCGTGCTGATCGACAACACCAATCCGATCTCCGTCTCCGTCGAATCCGATTCCAACTTCGTAACCACCATCGACCACGGCATTGATGAGATCCTGAAGGTTTTCTGGAACTGTTGGATCAGGATGGTGATTGGGAAAACGGCCATCAATGTCGGCAAACAAACATTTGGATTGGCCCGGGATGCGTTCCGCAATTTTGACCATTGCCGGACCGGCTGCGCCATTTCCGGCGTCCCAAACCACATCGATCGATCGCGTGCCGTGAAAGTCCTGAATCAGGCGCTCGACATATTGATCGAAGACGTCGCGGGTCTGCTCCGAACCCTCGCCTCTCACCGTGGAACCACTTTCGACGATACGTCCCAACTCAGCGATCGCCTCGCCAAAAAACGATCGGTTTTGCAGTACGATCTTGAAGCCGTTGTGAGATGGGGGATTGTGCGAGCCCGTGACTTGTATGCCGCCATCCGCATTGAGATGCTGTGATGCGAAATAGAGCATCGGCGTCGGTCCACGTCCGATGCGCGTGATTTCGCAGCCGGTGGATTTCAGACCTTCCACCAACGCGGCTTCGAGATCGGGAGACGAGAGGCGACCATCATAGCCGACAACTATTTTTTTTCCGGCGCGTCTCAGCGCAATGGTTCCAAATCCTTGGCCTATTGCTCGAGCGTCATCGGCAGAAAGTGTTTCTCCGACAATGCCGCGAATATCATACTCGCGAAGGATCGATGGATGAAATGAATGAGGCGTCATGGTTGCTTCTATATCCTCAGATTGACCGATCTATCGCTCCCAGGCATTAGGCTATTTGACGAGTTCCAGGACCTTTTCAGGAGTACTCTCAGGCTCGGCGGCACTCCGGCCTCTTCCCACGCCAACATAGTGGAAACCGGCAGATCGCACCGTCTCCGGATCGTAGATATTGCGCAGATCAATGATCGTCGGTGTGTGCATGGCATGATTAAGGCGTTGAAAATCTATGCCCCTGAAGACATTCCATTCGGTGAGGATTACAAGCGCGTCCGCATCTTCGGCGACGTCGTAAGGATTTTCACACCAGTCGACATCCGGTAGCAGATTCCTGGCCTCGCGCATTCCCTCGGGATCAAAGGCTCGGATCGCTGCCCCCTCACCTTGCAACGCCGGAACAATGACGAGGCTTGGGCTTTCACGCATGTCATCGGTGTTGGGTTTGAAGGTGACACCGAGAATGCCGATACGAAGGCCGCGAACACTGCCTCCGCAAGCCTGAACGATCTTGCGTACCATGCGCCGTTTTCGACCGTCATTGACGCTGATCACCGCTTCGACAATCCGTAGTGGGCAGTCGCTCTGTTCTGCAGTGCGGGTAAGAGCAAGTGTATCCTTAGGGAAACAGGACCCGCCATAGCCCGGACCTGCATGCAGGAATTTTCTCCCTATGCGACCATCCAGGCCGATGCCCTTAGCGACTTGTTGGACATCGGCGTCTAGCTGCTCACACAAGTCGGCAATTTCGTTGATAAAGGTAATCTTGGTCGCAAGGAAACTATTGGTCGCATACTTGATCAGTTCGGCCGTCTCGAGATTTGTGAACATGATCGGAGTCTCGATAAGATTGAGCGGCCTGTAGCACATTGCGAGAACTTCGCGTGCCCGGTCACTTTCCGCGCCGCAGACAACTCGATCCGGGCGCAGGAAATCTTCGATCGCTGAACCCTCTCTCAAGAACTCTGGATTGGAGGCCACGTCGATCGTGAGGTCCGGTCGTTCCCTTTCGAAGAGGTCTTGGAGTTTGCGACCTGTTCCAACGGGAACCGTCGATTTGGTAACAACGACAGCGGGGTGCTCCAGCTTTGCCGCGACTTCGCTCGCTGCCGCGAAGACATAGCTTAGATCCGCATGTCCATCGCCTCGCCGGCTTGGTGTCCCCACAGCGATGAAAACTGCATCGACATCAACAAGTGCTTCGTCGAGCTGCTGGGTGAATTTCAACCGCCCTGCATGGTGATGGCGAGCAACCAAATCCTCGAGACCAGGCTCATAGATTGGAATTTCGCCATTTTTCAGTCGTTCGATTTTTTTCGGATCCTTGTCGACACATGTGACATCGAGCCCGAACTCGGCAAAACACGCGCCGGATACCAGACCAACATAGCC
>CAYPOV010000227.1:0-7873 GCA_964412385.1 uncultured Geminicoccaceae bacterium | reverse complement strand
ACACTCGCTCTTATCAGAAATTACTCATAGAAACCGAGAAATCAGAGCCTTTTCTCGATAGAGGCATGACGTCATGGATCATGGCCAATCAAGTCGACGTCAAACGGAAAGACGCACAAAGATTGGTCTTTCATTGTAGCGAGCTGCTAAAAAAGGATGAAAACGCGACTGGATTGCAAGATCGGTTTGACTTCCAGTACACCACAATGTGGCACGAGGTGAGAAGAAAACACTTAGCGCTCAATGACGAGGCATTCGTCGGAATGCATGAAATCGTTGAAGAAATTGCTCTCAAGGGTCAAGGTTTTGCCGAAAAAGCTGGAATATTTCCGATCGCCACGTTCAATGGATGTGAATTAGACTTTACTGAATGGACCGAGGGTGAGTCTTTGCGCCAGCCTCACGATGCTTGGATGAGAGGTGTGGTCGATCCGCTCAAGGCCAATGGAGTCTATGAGAAGCTCGTTAATCGGGCAATCAACAAAAAGCGCAAACAGCAAGAATTCGGTCCGTCGAAGCCATTGAATGACGCTTTCGCGGTTGTTTCTTCGCATTTTCATTCGCTTGACGAGTTGCCTGCTTGGTCACAAGCTGCGAATGGGGCGGGATCACCGGACGAGCGATTGTGGAACGAGCTTGATCTATATTCTCGATCCCTTGGTCTTCAAAAAGGTGACGACTTGATACGTGCTATTCTTCGAGAGTCAATTTATGGGGTTGGACTCTGAGGAGACGAAAGGGAGTGGGTCCAGTGCTGCCAATTCAAGACGAGATGACCTGATGCTCGCAAGATCGTCGACCGTTATTGACGATAGCATCGTGACGCGACCCGTACGTTTTAGAATATTTGTTCAACCTCCGATGGTCGAAGGATTCGAGGATCCGGAGACGGTAGCAATTCCATTGCCGGAAGGTGGTATAGCTCCCGGACCGACAGATATGCGTTTCAGAACCGTGATGCCGGCTGAAGCGAAGTCACGCTACCTCCCGCCCCATTCGCATCCGCCCTACACCGGAATTACACATCCAGAGGCCGTGCCGAACTCAGAGGGCCATTTTGATACAATACCTATTGAAACGGCACAATTTAAGGCCGCCCATGTCTATGTTATTGCACGTGTCACCCTGAACATCTGGCAGCGCTATTTCGGATTCGAAATCCCTTGGGCGTTTCATCACACACAAATGGAACTCGTTCCCGAAATCGACTGGGAGAACGCTCACTCCGGCTACGGCTATATCGAGTTAGGTCGAAGCGCTGCGCGCCAAGACGGAATAGAGGTACCTTACTGGCTCAATTTCGATGTTGTTGCGCACGAAATGGGGCATGCGATACTCTTTTCGCAATTGCCCGGTCCTACAGCGCAGCAACAGACCCGCGAATACTCTGCCTTTCACGAGACCGGCAGTGATATCATCGCAATTATCGCGGCAATGCACTCAGAGAAGTTACTTTGGCATGTCTTGGATACATCCTCCGGTGACATTTATGGGTTCAACGAAATCAATAGGTTGGGGGAAATATCGAATATCGAGCAGATCAGGCTTGCGTGTAATGATCTAACTATCGAGGATGTCATTGATAATTCCGGGATTCATGGCTATTCCTTGCCCTTATCGGGAGCAATATTTGACGTTTTGGCACTTTATTATTTACTCTTCCTTGAGCGAAGAGGTGCGATACCCCTAGAGGTCTGCGACGAGTTGATCGGGCGAGATACGATTGCCGATGTTTTTCCACGCTTGCACCACGTCTTTGAAGAGATGTATGATCCCAACAAACAAGCGTTCTTTGATGCTCTCTGCAATGCCCGTGATTTAGCCGGTAGGCTGTTTGCCTCGGCCATTCTGCGGCTTGATTCCAACGGAATGACTTATCTTGACGTCGCTAATGCGTTTCTTGCGGCCAACATGCATGTGACAGGTGGTGATGCTCAAGAGGAACTGGCCGAGGTATTTCTTTGGCGCGGTATCGGCTCGCGCTACGTGACGGTTTGAAATGGTGACTTTGGGAAAGCGGAGGACAAACAATGCCTGATTTTTCAACGGTGGGTCAGCCAAAGATTTTTGGTAAGGTCGTAGATGCCAACGAACTCTATGACTCTGTGGAGATCGATCGATCCAAGCTAGACTTTGGGAAAGCGAAACTAATCCGGGTTCGCGTTGTCGAATATCAAGGAGAATATTATCGGGTTGGCGGGATCTGTATATTATTCGTTGGCATTCAGGAGGAGGGGACACCAACGCCTGAAAATCTGCTAAAGAAGGATCAGTGGCCGCATGAGGCCGTACATTATTGGCATCTGAAAGACGACACCAAAGTCATTCGTCTGAACGCTTATCATGGTTCGATCTTCGATGTTCTTTATGAGCCCGAGGTCCAGGCGGATGTCCGCGCCGGCAGCGGCGACATCGTCGGCCGCGGCAGTGGTGATGTCGTTGGCCGTGGGTCGGGTGACTTGACCGCGAGACATGGCAGCGGCGATTTGGTTGCGATGGGGCGCGTTCACAAAGGCGGCCGACTGATAGGCTAACCTTCGTTGGGCGAAGCTTTTCAACATAGCCCAACCTCCGAAATCTCGTAGCTTGCATCCGCACTTTTGTCAGTTAAGCAAGGTGCCAAGATGAGATCGTGACCTAAATCGGTTTCACGATACTTATAATGGCACCCTTGAGAGATTGTTTGATGGCAACGTTTGCGGAACGCCTTGCGAGCGGCGAGATCGTCTTTTTTGGCGATAGCCTGACTGACCCTGGTAACATCTATGATGCGACGTCGGATCTTCCGGAAATCGTCAAAGACCAAACGGATCTTCTGCCGTTTCCCCCGTCACCTCCATATGATGAGCGTTTTTCTGACGGCCCGATCTATGCAGAATACCTCGCGACCTCGCTCGGCATCCCCGCCGAGAGCACAGCCAACTACGCCTATGGCGGAGCCAAATCCAGCGACGATCAAACGCTTGTCGAGGATGTCGAACTCCGCGATATCCGGGATCTGTTCGGTGACGACTTCAGCTTCGGTGGTTTAGGATCAACCGGTGCCGAGATCGACCTCCCATCAGCCGCCAGTGGCTTTTCGGTCTCTGATGTCGGTGACGCCGTCAGCGACGCGATCGACGAGGTGCGAGATATCGACATCGACACGCCTGATATCGACGTCGGTGATACGGTCGATGACATTGGCGGCGCGGTCGATGACGTCGGCGACGTTGTCGATGATATCATCGATGGCATTGATTTATCGATCTTGCCGGAAGTCGGCTTCCTCGATCAGGTCAGACGCTACGTCAATGATGAAGGCAGCAATGTAGCCGACGATGCCGATCCCTCGACGGCATCGGAGACGACCAGTGCCGCATTCATTCTTATTGGTAATAACGATTATCTGGGCTCTCCACCCGACGACCCGGCACTCGTTCTAGAGAATGTCAGACAGGGCGTTGTCCGTCTCATCCAAGAGGGTGGGATCAATCTGGTCTTCTTGGCGACGCTGCCCAAAGTGTCCAATCTTCCGGCAGTGACGGCACCTGACAACGTCTTTGCCCTGACATCGTTCGACCGAATTACTCCCGAAGAAACCATTGCAATCGATGCCGCCATTGAGGCCCACAATGCGGGATTGGTGGTAATCGCTCAGGAAACGTCGGTTGCCTTCGGCGTCGATGTCGAGGTGGTCGAAACTTCGCGCTTTGTGGACGCGATTTTCGCAGACCCGCTGACTTACGGTTTCACTAACCTCACTGTCCCGGTAGCCGCCGATAGTGGCGGCCGGGATGGAGCACCTTTGACCGGTGCCGTGACGGAAGGTGCCGCGTTCTTTGACCTCGTGCACCCGACAACAGCCTTTCACGCGACAGTTGCCGGCTTTGTTACTGCCGATTTCGAGGCGGACGAGACCATATTTCTCGACGAGGACATTGCCGTATCCTACACTGACATAATGAGCCGTTTCATTGTTGGCGGCGACGGCGGTCAAGCCGTCAATGGCGGAGCGGGTGACGATGTGATGTTCGGCGGGCGCCAAGGAGACACGCTGATCGGCGGTGAGGGTAACGACCTCTTGGCCGGAGGCAGTGGCCGCGACCTGGTTCTCGGGGGCCCCGGCCATGACGTTCTCAATGGCAATGCAGGGGCCGATCAGGTTGATGGACAGGAAGGCGACGACCTTCTTGTCTTTAGCTATGACGGCGATGTCCTGATTGACGACGTTTATGGCGGTGGGGAAGGGATCGACACGTTGCGCTTCAGCCTTAGTAGCGAGACCGTTGCGAGCGACACGTTTCAGAGCGAACTCGCCCAATTCAATGCAGGCTTTGACGCAAACACCGGTGTTTTCGCAGCTTTCCGTTTCGCCTCACTCGAGCTTCAAGTCTCTGAGATCGAGCGTCTCGAAATCGAAGAGGGAGGCATCATTACCCAAACGTTCGGCCAGCCGGCACCACTCCCCGAACTTGCACCAACCCTTCAGATTGCCGAAGCCGAACTATTCGGGATCGCCTAGGGCGAATCGGTTTGCGCGAAGATCCCATGCGGCCGAGATGGTTTCAAACATGACCTTAATCACCGACTAAGTGACCGCTTTGCCTAACAGTATTACTGGTAGTCCAAACCTGCTTTTGGAATGATCGAGAACTGACAGTTAGATGTCGCGTCTTAATCATCGAAGGAAACATGATGGCCTCGACGTTTTCGATCTTTTCACGCGTAAGCTTGAGCGGTTTTGTCTTTTCTGCCTCAGTATCGCAAGCTGTAGGGCAATCATTTTCCGAGTCCGATCCCATGCGGGCTGAAGAGTTGCTCCAAAGACTGAGTGTACCGACGGCCCCGTCCCGTGGACTTCAGATCGATGCGGACACGAGTGTTTCCGAGCCAACCTCAGTGGGTAACGTGGAAAGTACAGGTGCAATTCCTGACCTGCGAATCTTGTTCGAATTCAACTCGGCCACATTGACGCCACAGGCCAGGTCGATCCTTGACGAACTCGCCTTGGCTGTCAAATTACCGGAATTGAGCGTCTACGAGTTCCGAGTTGGGGGCCATACGGATGCTTCAGGTCCGAACAGCTACAATTTAGATCTGTCGAAATGCCGGGCCCGTTCGGTGGTCGAATATTTGACTCAAACCCATGGCATCTCGCCCGCCCGCCCGCGCAGTGTGGGCTATGGCGAACGAGCTTTTTATGACCGGATAAATCCTGAAAGCAGCGCCAATCGCCGCGTCGAGGTAGTTAATCTCGCAGTGGGATAGCGGCAATCAGCGAACACACTAAGGTTGCAAAGGCGAAGGCTGGTGCATTCGATCTCAACATGTTGGGTGCAAAGTTGACGCAAAGGGGTGTCGCGACGCTAACGAGGCACTAAGCCGAAATCGAACGCTGTGGCAGAAAGCTTGTCTCTGAGGGTTGTAATCTCCAATCCGCCGAGATGCTCCAAAGGCATTCGGCAGGGGCCACAATCAACCCCTTTAAGTCCCATCATTGCCTTGAAGGCTGGAAGAGCCCCAAAATCTTTGGCAATGTCGACGATCTTGCTGGCTTCGAGCTGCAATTGCTGAGCTTGCGGAAAATCGCCCTTCTGGTAGGCCTCCAGCATGTCTCGATAGAGTTGAGGCATGACATTATAGGTTGTACCAACAGCTCCTCGGGCTCCCATCGCGACCGCACCCAGCAGCATTTCGTCCCTGCCGAAGAACACATCGCAATCATGGTCGGCAGCATCTAGACAAAGTCCAAATTCCGATAGGTCTTCGTGGGTAAACTTGAGCCCTGAAAAGGTGCCGATATGTGCCTTGGCACCTGCCAAGAACTTGACCATGGGTAAATCGACGCCGGTCATTGATGGAATATGGTAGTAATAGAAGGGAAGAGAGACTGAGTTTGCAATTTCGGCCATGACGTTGACGAGGTTATTAACGCTTTCGGGTCTAAAATAGTAAGGTGGGGCCGCTGCAATCGCGTCGGCTCTACATTCCCCGGCATGTTTGGCTAATGACTTCGCCTCGAACACACTGGCATGGCCGACGTGGGCGATGACGCGGAGCCCAGGATACCGCTTCTTTTGTCCGCACCAGGCGTCGATCGTTGCCTTAGCTTCATCGACCGTCAACGATGCACTCTCTCCGGTCGTGCCATTGACAAACACGCCCTTAATGCCGACCCGGTCGAGATAGTCGGCATAGGTAGGAACCACACTGAGATCGAGTGCAGCCGACGCGTCGAATGGTGTGAAGGTGGGAACAACGAATTCGAAATCGGTATGGCTAGGCACCGAGGCGACGCTCTGTCTCGGGATCGAAGATGCAGGCCTTGCGCATATCGACCGTCAGATTGATCTTGTCGCCAGGACTGGGCGCACTGTCGGGCTCGACACGTGCCACCATCTCTTCTTCGCCCAACCGGAAGACCACCATGGTTTCGGCGCCCGTCGGCTCGGTCACTTCGACATCGCAATTCACGGCTCCTTTGTGCGACGGAATCTCGCCTTGGGTCAACTCGCGGCGCGCGAAATGCTCCGAACGAAGACCTAGGATCACATCCCGCCCCGCGCTGGAGCGAACTTCTTCATTGGGATTGGCGACCGGCAAGTCGATCGTCGAGCCATCACGCTGGTCAATGCGAATCTGCATCCCAGCACCATTCATAAGCTTGCCCTTGACAAGGTTCATCGGCAGGGCACCCATGAAGCTTGCTACAAAGAGATTGTTCGGCTTCTCATACGTCGTTTGCGGATCGGCATATTGCTGGATCTGTCCACCATGCATCACGGCAATTCTGCTCGCCAAGGTCATGGCTTCGATCTGATCATGCGTGACATAGACAACCGTCGTCTTGAGCGCCTGGTGCAGCTTTTTGATCTCTGTCCGCATCTCGACGCGCAGCTTGGCATCGAGATTGGAGAGAGGCTCATCGAAGAGAAAGAGGATAGGGTTGCGAACCAACGCCCGACCCATGGCAACGCGCTGACGCTGACCGCCCGAGAGCTGGCTCGGCTTGCGGTTCAAGAGCTCGCCGATCTTGAGAAAGTCGGCGACACGTTTGACGGCATCTTTCTGCTCGTTTTTGGGCACGCCGCGTACCTGAAGCCCGAAAGTAAGGTTCTCTCGCACGGTCATGGTTGGATAGAGTGCGTAGTTCTGAAAGACCATGGCGATGTCGCGGTCTTTCGGATGCATGTCGTTGACGATGCGATTGCCGATGACGACATTCCCGCGGCTCGCCTTTTCGAGCCCGGCGATGATCGCGAGTAGGGTCGATTTCCCGCAGCCAGAAGGGCCAACCAGCACCACGAATTCGCCCGGATTGGCTTCGAGGTTAATACCCTTGAGAACTTCGACCTGGCCAAAGTTCTTGTAAAGATCAGCGATCTGCAGTGAAGACATGGATCAACCTTTGACCGATCCGGCCGTGAGCCCGCGCATGAAATACCTTCCCGCGAAGAAATAGATAAGGAGAGTTGGCAGTGCCGCGATAATCACGGCGGCACTTTCCACATTGTATTCCCGGATGTCCGTCTGCGGCGCCGTCATCGCAATAAGTGCTGCCGTCACCGGTTTATTGTAGCCTGATGTAAACGTTGTCGCGAACAGGAACTCATTCCAGATATGCGTGAATTGCCAGATCACTACGACGACGAGGATCGGCGGCGAGAGCGGCAGGACAATACGCCGGAAGATCGTCCAAAATCCGGCTCCATCGATACGCGCTGCCTTAATGAGCTCATCGGGAATGCTCATATAGTAGTTGCGGCAGAAAAGCGTGACAAAACCAAGCCCACCAATGACATGGACGACAACCAAGCCCCAAGTGGAGTTGGAAAGCCCGATCTTGCCGAGAACCCAGGCCCAAGGCAGAAGCATAAGCTGACCCGGGATG
>CAYPOV010000226.1:0-7875 GCA_964412385.1 uncultured Geminicoccaceae bacterium | reverse complement strand
AAAGCCCTTGAGGAACTCAGACAGAGATCACTGATATACCCGTGCTTTTGCACACGCCAACAAATAAGGCGCGAGATAAGCAGTTCTGCTAATGCACCGCACGGGTTGAATGGCGAATTAATCTACCCTGGAATTTGTCGGCATATGTCGGCATCCGAGCGCGACGAGCGCATGGCCTCTGGTGCTCCATTTGCCTGGCGTCTCGACGTGAACCGCGCAGCGCAAGTCGTAGGACACTTGGAGTGGTTTGATCACCGTAAAGGGACGATTGAGGCCAAGCCGGAGTTACTCGGTGACGTCGTGCTGGCGCGCAAGGACTGTGCAACGAGTTACCATTTGGCCGTCGTTGTCGATGATCATATTCAGGGAGTAAGCTTGGTCACACGCGGTCTGGACCTATTTCATGCGACCCATATCCACCGTTTGCTTCAAGAAGTATTGGGTCTACGCGTTCCGCAGTACTACCATCACAATCTGGTCGTGGACGATTCAGGCCAGCGTCTGGCAAAACGCAATCAAGCGATGACAATTCGCGCTTTCCGAGAGAAGGGCAAGAAAGCCTCAGAACTATGGGGAATGCTGAACTTGCATCCTGTTGATGTTGGACGACTTTAGGATAGTATCTCAAAGCCAGTTGAGGATGGTGGTCGTTATTCTCGCTGTTGTGATCCTTTCTTGCTGCTCAAGGCAGGTCGGCCGCGTCGACTTGAGTGCGGTTGAAGTCCCAAGGTTTGCTTGGCACCCCGAGGCTGAAGCACAAGCCACCATAGTAGCTCTTCACGGTTTCAATGATTATGGATGGGCTTTCAATGACTTCGGGCGGTCAGCCTCTCGGGACGAAATTAGAGTCATCGCAATCGACCAGGCGGGATTTGGCGCACGAGATGATGCGGGTCTGTGGCCGGGAAGTGAAAAACTCGTCGCAGATGCACTAGCCGAACTAAAGAGGGCGTCCCAACAATACCCTGATGATCCAATTTATCTGCTCGGCGAAAGTATGGGGGGTGCGGTTGCACTCCTGGCAGCTAAAGAGGTTCTTGGCGAACGGACAGATCCAAACGCGCCAATGATCAATTTGGCTGGCGTTATCCTCGTAGCGCCTGCTGTATGGGGAGAAGATCGACCCAATGTGCTACTGAGAGTTTCATTCTGGCTCCTGGCGCAGATTGTGCCTGGCGTAAAGTTATCGGGAGACGGGATCGAAATTTGGCCGACGGACAATATCGAAGTGCTTCGGCAAATGTCACGTGATGAGCTTGTTCTCAAGGATACACGCATTGACGCGCTGTACGGTTTGCTCCGCCTCGTTGATGAGACGGTCGAAATCGAACAACACGTAACACTTCCGGTTTTGATTCTCGCGGGAAGGCGCGACGAACTGATACCGATTGAAACCACCTTGGGTTTTGCCAACAAGCTGGAAGCCCTGAATTGTCAAATTGCCGTTTACGAGAGTGGGTGGCATATGCTGCTTCGTGATAAGCAAGCGCCGGCTGTGTGGGAGGATATAGTGTCATGGATAGTTGACAGGTCGATCCCCTCAGACAGACGAATGAAATGCCGTGATCTGCCTAGTCGACTGATGTAGATTTTGGTGGAGCCGAGGGGACTCGAACCCCTTACCTCGACATTGCAAATGTCGCGCTCTCCCAGATGAGCTACGGCCCCGAAACCCTGGTGCTTATGAAGATAACTTTGGCGGGATTCAAGCACTCTTTGTAGAAGACCCCTTGGCGAAATCATGCCGTGCCAAGTGTTTCTCAAGTTTGGCGAATGCTCGAGCGCGATGGGAGTACATGGCCTTTTGGTGTGGCGCCATTTCGCCGAAAGTCCTGGTGTCGCCATGCGGCACGAAAATCGGATCGTATCCGAAACCTAATTGACCTCGTGGATACTCGACGATCCGACCGCAGCATTTTCCTTCGATTATAGTCTCCTCACCAGTATGGTCGACAAATGCGAGTACACAAACAAAGCGCGCATCTTGGGGAGCGCCATTGAATGTTCCATGACGATTGATCAACTCGAGCCGTATTCTTGCCATGGCCTGCGTGAAGTCACCGCCAGGTGCTGCCCACCGAGCCGAATGGATCCCCGGCTGATCCTCGAGACCGAACACCTCGAGTCCACTATCATCAGCTAAACAAGAAAGCCCGGTTAAAAGATGAGCGGCCCTGGCTTTGATGAGAGCATTCTCTTGGAATGTGTTTCCCGTTTCTGTTGGCTCGATTTGAGTCCACTCTGCAATGCCTCGACATGCGATGCCATATGGTTCGAGAAGCTGTTCGAGTTCGCCGAGTTTGCCTTGGTTGTGCGACGCCAAAACGATGGCTTGGTGTGGCCCAAAACCTGAAGCCATTATACGTTCTGAGGAGACTCAGCGAGAACCCGTCGCTGAATGCGAATCAGCTCGGAGATACCTTTTCGTGCCAGGGCTTCTAGGGATTCTGCGAGTGGTTGGCTGATAGGTGCCGTTTCCGCCGTCATCTGAACTTCGATGATGTTCCCGGATGCTGAAAGCACAAAGTTCGCATCCGCTTCGGCATTGCTATCCTCTCCGTAGTCCAGATCAAGCATGGCGGCACCGTTGACAACTCCGCATGAAACGGCCGCCAATTGCTCACGGAGCGGTAACTCGGGCAAAATGCGCTTGTCAACGAGCTTCCGAAGACCGAGATGCAATGCAACATAACCCCCTGTAACCGAGGCAGTTCGTGTGCCGCCATCTGCCTGAATTACGTCGCAGTCTACGGTGATTTGTCTTTCACCTAGTCCTTCCAAATCGGTTACGGCGCGCAAACTCCTGCCGATAAGGCGCTGTATCTCGTGAGTTCGCCCCGACTGTTTTCCGCGAGCAGCTTCGCGGGCCGACCGCTGGTGAGTCGAACGCGGCAACATGCCGTACTCGGCAGTAACCCATCCTTTTCCCGTATTCTTCAGGAACGGCGGGACACGCTCCTCGACACTTGCAGTGCAGAGCACACGAGTGTTGCCGAAGGAAACCAAGCATGATCCCTCGGCGTGAATTGTGTAGTTCGCATCGATGGAGATCGAACGAAGCTCATCCGGCCGGCGCCCTGAAGCCCTTTTGTCTGTGTTTGAGTTCATTTGCCAGGACAATCCAGAAATCAAGAGACTTTAGGAATAGACATTTGTCGTCGAGTGTCTGCGCTGGCAAGCTAGTGTAGCCCACTTGGACTTAGCAATCTCTTAGGGTCAGTCCTTGGTCATATGCCGCAAGATGACACAAATCGTTCGATCGCGGAAGTGTGCCGGCGATGTGCCGGCACATGGTGTCGAGCTTACTTGTTCACGGCATCCTTCAGGTTCTTACCGGGCTTAAACTTGACAGCATTGCTGGCCGCAATCTTGATGGGCTTGCCAGTTTGCGGATTTCTTCCATCACGCGCCGGTCGATGGACAATTTCGAATACGCCGAATCCAGCTATCGAAACTTTGTCACCTTTCTCCAGAGCGTCTTGTATGCCGTTAAGGACAGCGTGAACGACTTTCGACGCTCCTGCTTTCGACATGTCCGTGGCATCGGCCACGCTGGCATTCAAATCATCAAGAGTCACATCAATCTCCTTTTGCACGCAGCGATTGAAAGCCGCCATTATCATGAAATTCGACGATTGCAAACGTCTCGCTCAAGATTTTCAATAAAAACTGTGGATTATTTGCCCAGCATTCTATTGTGCTCATAGGGCGCCGGATAGGCACGGCGAGGAATAGGCCGACTCTGCCAGGCTGTCTCATGAGGACCTCAGGCCTACCTTGCTCGCTGAGTCAAACAGTACGGATTGGCAATACTCAATGGAGGTGCGACGTACTCTTTCCGGAGCGAAATTCTTCTTCGGTGAAGCAATCTCCAATCACTGTATGAAAATAGCAGCGGAGGCCAATATTTTCCAGATTGACGTGATCGAGTCAGCAGGCATGTTAATGCCAAGCCATTCAAAAATAACGAGTTTTTCGACTCGGCGGTGAAGAGGTCGGAAACATGAGCTTGATGTGAGCGCCGATTTTTCATCGGATGGGCCTAAGCTTTTCTGGCATCAATAATCGAAGCATCGACCAGCAGTTATCGGTGGGCCAGTTCGTTAGAAATCAGCTCTGTCGTTCATCCAAGCGATAAGCCGATGAGATTCCGGCTTGGCTGATCGGTGCCGGGGATAGAGCAACTGATTCTTCGCGATAGTTTGTAGGAGTAGGGCTTCGTATTGAGGTTCTGTGGCCGATCCTCAAAGGTAGTCTATTCCTTTCGGCGAAGATAAGCTCGACGCCTGGCTTCGACGAGTTGTTCTTGGGACATTTTTTGTTCCAAACGACGCAGTAAATCTTGCGCGAGCGGATCTCCGGCTTCCGCAACTTGACCAAGCAAGACATAGCCCAGAATTGGATCCGCTCTAACGCCCCTACCTATCGAGTAAAGATATCCCATACTCGTTCGGGCTCGTTGGTGTCCTTTTCTTGACGCTTGATGGAACCAGCGAGCCGCGGCGGTATCGTTCCGCTGAATGCCGCGCCCCTCGGCGTACGCTATTCCCAACAAGAACATGGCCTCGGCATCGCCTTCCTCGGCTTTAACGCGCAACGAGTCGATGTTCGTCGTGGTGCCGCCCACTTTGACCTCATTTGGTGCGAAATTTGCTTAAGCTCTATCTGAACCGAACATAGCCGCACAATTTGCGTGTCCGTGGTCCAATAAGATCTAGCAATGAGCTTAATTTTTCGCTAACAGAGAAGGCTAACACTTTTCACAAAGGTCGAACCAACGGTTGCCCAGGCCAGTACCGAGCAGTATGTCGCTGACTTTTCAACTTTTGGTTGAATTTCTCATTAAGGCGCGTTATGATCATCAACGCGTCCGGAAGCTCAGCTCAAACCTGAATGCGAGAGCCGCTTGCCGGACCGGCGCCTCAATCAAAGCACAAGTCGGGTGCATCGTTTGGTTTTCGATGGGAGGTTAGGATCCCGTTAGAGTCTTTGTTCCCATTCTCAGTGGAGCCCTTATGGCACAATCTATCGCATCTGTTAGTGAAACACCAACTTCCTCGAATTTTGGAAGCGGGTTCTCGGAGCTGTTCCGATTTGTCGGTCAAAAAGACGAGAGAGCCTTTAAATTTCTTCTCATATTGAGATTTATCCTCATCAATACTACTGCTCTCTTCATTGTGATTCTCTTGTGGCAACAAGGTTGGCTCGGTCAAATCATCGATGGCCAGAGTTTCAAGCTTCTCGCAATAATTGTGGGCGTTTTTTTGTTTGGACTATTTTGGTGTGGGCAGAAAATTGTCACCGTCAGCCACGAACTCAACACATTGTCGCACTATTCGCTTCGAGTGGAGTCGCCCAACCCTGGTAGTCGCGTTAGCGAATATCTAACGACCATTGAGGGCTTGGATGCTCAGTCCCGAGCGAACATTGCGATGCTGTTTCGTATGAAGATAGCCACGCGTACTGCGACCATCCGGCATATAGCGAGCAGCCTTGTGATCTTGGGTTTGATCGGGACCGTCATTGGATTTATGATCGCGCTCTCAGGCGTGGACCCCGATGTCGTTTCTGATATCAGCGCTGTGGGTCCTATGGTGTCGACTCTCATCACCGGTATGTCAGTGGCCCTCTACACGACTCTTGTGGGGGCCGTTCTTAATGTATGGTTGATGGTCAACTATCGGCTATTGGAAGGTGGGACGGTAAGCTTCTATACCAAGCTAGTCGCGATTGGAGAGCGACATGCAGGGATTTGAGAGCTTCGATAGCGATGAGAGTGGCACCGTGTTCCGCGATGTTATCATGCTCGCGCTCGCAGGTTTTGTGGCTCTCGTCATTATTCTGTTGCCTCATTTGAATCCACCGGGCGAGAAAAAATCGGACAACTCAGAACCCCCCGGCAATGTGATCGTTGAAATGAGATGGCCGGACTCTATCGACAGTGATGTCGATCTCTGGGTGCAAGCTCCAGGTGACTCTCCGGTTGGTTATTCAAACAAGGGAGGCGTGATCTTCAATCTTCTTCGAGATGATCTGGGGAAGAGAGCAGATGCAACCGGAATAAATTACGAGGTCTCCTATTCGAGAGGCATTCCTCCGGGCGAATATACCGTGAACATCCATTTCTATCGCAATACCTCGCGTGTCACGCCAGTACCTGTAACGGTTGTGACCAGTGTGAAAAAGGATGCGAGCGAGTCAGCAAAACAGCTCCTTGCAAGTAAGGTCACGTTAGGCCGAGAAGGTCAGGAGCTTACAGTTTACCGATTTGCTCTGGACGACAACGGAAATTTGGTGCCCGGCAGCGTCCATAGCCTTCATCGCCCTCTAAGAAGTTACAAGAAGTCATGAACGAAATCCCAACTCTGCTTATTCCCATCGTGTTCATTTGCGCGTTGCTAGCAAGTATCAGCATCTGGGCCCCACGCAGAGTGACGCTGAAGATGACCTCGCTTGCTGCGGCCATCATGATCATGCCCCTGGGTTATGCGGCCATGGCATCGCTGCTTAGCCGTCCGAAGCCGATTGCGTTGGAGTGGTGGCTTGAGACATCGCCTCAAGCGACAGTCCTTGGCAGCACCATACGCGAAGGTGAAGGCATCTATCTATATTTACAGCTGGAAGGGAGCGACGAACCTAGGTCGTATGTATTGCCTTGGGACCGCGAACTTGCCGAAGAACTGCAGAAAGCGATGCGGGAAGCCCAGAACAATCAGAGTGCCGTACAAATGAGGCTTCCTTTTGAGCCATCATTCGATGATCGAGAGCCCAGATTCTATGCTCTTCCTCAACCTGCACCACTTCCCAAGGATGGTGCGCCACCGCCTTTGATATACGATCATCCGGGCCAGGCCGCCTAGATTGAGCGCTCGCGTGTGGAGAGAAACTCGACATCCTTGTAGTCAGTCTGGATACGGTCCAAGTCCCAATGATTTCGCGCGAGAAAGACAGGATTGCCGTCGCCATCTCTGGCGAGGCTTCCCTTTTTCTCCGTGAGCATCTTTTCTAATTGGCGAACGTCGTTGCTTTCACACCATCGCGCAGTGATATAAGGGGCAGGCTCGAAATCCACAGTCAGACTATACTCAGACTCGAGCCGGGTCTTGAGAACGTCAAGCTGAAGCTGTCCAATAACTCCAACGATCCAGTCATTACCTATCATCGGCCTGAAAACTTGAGTCACACCTTCCTCAGAAAGATCCTCTAGCGCTTTCTGCAGATGTTTTGCGCGCATTGGGTCACCCAATCGCACCCGCGTCAATATTTCGGGTGCGAAATTGGGAATGCCTCGAAACCGCACGTCCTCTCCTTCGGACATGCTATCTCCAACCCTCAGTTGGCCGTGATTGGGAATGCCGATGATGTCTCCGGGATAAGCTTTTTCGGCGATAGTGCGCTCTTGTGCGAAAAACATAATCGGATTGTTAATCGCAAGTTGCCTTTTTGATCGAACCAACGTCAGTTTTTTGCCCCGTTCGAACTCGCCGGAGCAAATCCGGAAAAAAGCGACACGGTCCCGATGTTTCGGATCCATATTCGCTTGGACCTTAAATACAAAGCCGGTCATCATGCCTTCACACGGATTCACATGACGAAGTTCAGATTCTCGGGGGCGGGGAGGAGGAGCGTGCGACGCAAGACTCTTCATGAGTGGTCGGACACCAAAGCTCTTGAGCGCACTGCCGAAAAAGACGGGTGTCAGGTGTCCTTCAAGAAATGCAGTGGGTTGAAACTCACCAAACACGCCCTTGACAAGTGCGAGTTCATCCATTGTGGCATCAAGCGCTTTCGCGGAGACTCGGTCAGTCAAGGTCTTGCGGTCCGAGGCATCAACGAAATCTTCAGGGACAGCCTTGTTTTCGTCAAGCAAGATGG
>CAYPOV010000225.1:0-7878 GCA_964412385.1 uncultured Geminicoccaceae bacterium | reverse complement strand
ATTATCATTGTCGGAGGCACGCTCTTCTTGATGTGGATGGGTTAGCAGATCACCGCCCGCGGCATCGGCAACTGTATTTCGCTCATTATCTTCACGGGCATTATCGCACAGCTGCCAAGCGCCATCGCCAGCGTGCTCGAATTGAGCCGGACCGGGGCGATTTCGCCACTCTTCATCATTTTCTTGATGATCATGATGATCGGGGTCATCACTTTCATTGTCTTCATGGAACGCGCTCAGCGGCGCGTGCTCGTGCAATATCCGAAGCGCCAGCAGGGCAATCGAATGTTTGGCGGGGAGAGCTCGCATTTGCCGCTGAAGCTCAATACCTCAGGCGTCATCCCTGCGATTTTTGCAAGCTCGCTGCTGCTCCTACCGGCAACGCTAGGCAGCTTTTCCGGGACCGGCGGGCCCGACTGGTTGGTTGGGATCAGTGCGCTTCTCGGCCGTGGACAGCCGCTGTTCTTGCTGATCTATATCAGCCTGATCGTGTTCTTCGCGTTCTTCTACACCTCGATTGTCTTCAATCCCCAAGAGACGGCCGACAATTTGCGCCGCCACGGCGGCTTCATCCCAGGTATCCGACCCGGCCAGCGTACGGCGGAGTATCTCGACTATCTGCTGACGCGTTTGACCACGGTCGGCGCGATCTACCTTGCCGCGGTCTGTGCGCTCCCCGAAATCATGATTTCTCAGTATGCAGTTCCGTTTTACTTCGGCGGCACAAGTCTCTTAATTGTCGTTTCAGTGACGATGGACACGGTTGCACAAATCCAGTCTCATCTGATCGCACATCAATATGAAGGACTCATTAAGAAGTCCCGACTGAGGGGTAGGCGAGGATGAACATTATACTTTTCGGACCTCCCGGTGCCGGTAAGGGCACACAGGCCGCCCGGCTGAAGGAGAAATTGGGGATCGCACACCTCTCCACCGGCGACATGTTGCGCGCGGCGGTAGCGGAGGGCACCGAGCTAGGCAAGCAAGCCAAGGCGATCATGGATGCTGGCAAGCTCGTCTCTGACGAGATCATATGCGGTGTTGTCGCCGATCGGATCGAGGAGGCGGATTGCGCCAAAGGGTTTATCCTGGACGGTTTTCCGCGAACGTTGGCGCAAGCTGAGGCCCTAGACGAAATGCTGCAGTCCAAGTCCAAGAAAATCGATGCGGTGGTTCAAATCGAGGTGGATGAGGATGTGCTGGTACAGCGTATCCAAAAGCGCGCCCAAGAGAGTGGCCAAGCTCGAGACGATGATACTGTCGACGTCTTGAAGAAGCGGCTCGAAGTTTATAGGGCGCAGACTGCACCGGTCATTCCCTACTACAAAGACCATGGGTTATTGCAGATCGTCGATGGTATGCAGGGCATGGACGAGGTGACGGCTGACATCGAGCAACGGCTGGCGGCCTGAACCTCTGGTTCAATTTTTTTCGCCAATGCCGATTGACAGAAGATTGCCGGGTTCTATAGTCCATCGGCTATTTCGGGGTGCGTTGAATCGCGCTCTATTGGCTCCTATGACAACCCGAATGATGTGGAGAACGGGACGTGGCGCGTATAGCTGGCGTTAACATCCCTACGAATAAGCCCGTATGGATCGCCCTGACCTATGTCTATGGGATCGGTCAGACGACATCGAGGAAGATACTGACCGAGATCGAAGTGCCGTTCGAGCGTCGTGTCAATGAACTCAGCGATGCCGAATTGGGTCGCATCCGCGATGTGATCGATCGTGATCTCAAGGTCGAGGGCGACCTTCGCAGGGAAACCGCGATGAGTATTAAGCGGCTCTTGGATCTCGGTTGCTACCGTGGTCTTCGGCATCGCCGCGGCTTGCCGGTCCGAGGTCAGCGTACGCATACCAATGCCCGTACTCGTAAGGGACCGGCCAAGGCGATTGCCGGCAAAAAGAAGGTAGCGAAGTAACAAACGATGGCGACCGATTCCTCGAACCGTATTCGCAGACGCGAACGCAAAAACATCTCTTCGGGCGTTGCTCATGTAAATGCGACGTTCAACAATACCATGATCACGATTACCGACGTCCAGGGCAACGCGATCTCTTGGTCCAGCGCCGGGGCCCAAGGCTTCAAAGGCTCGCGTAAATCGACGCCATTTGCAGCTCAGGTGGCGGCTGAAACCGCGGCCAACAAGGCTATGGAGCATGGCATGAAGACCGTCGAGGTCTTCGTCAAAGGACCTGGATCGGGCCGTGAGTCGGCGTTGCGGGCGCTGCAATCCGCTGGCTTTCAGATCACGAACATTCGTGATGTCACACCCATTCCTCACAATGGGTGCCGTCCGCGCAAGCGTCGTCGGGTTTAAGACACCGCGCCAAACAGGCGTTTGTGAACACCGGCCGTTCCCTTTCCCATTCCCGAGCGGTCGGTTCGTCCACCTATTCGAATTCAAGGAAGCTCACGTGCTCCAAAAGAATTGGCAGGATCTCATCAAACCGCAAAAGCTCGACGTCCAACCCGGGCGTCGGCCTGACCGCGAAGCCAACATTGTCGTCGAGCCGCTCGAACGCGGCTTTGGCATCACGCTCGGCAATGCGCTGCGTCGCATCTTGTTGTCGGCACTACAGGGCTCGGCGATCACCTCAATCCATATGGATGGCGTGCTGCACGAGTTTTCGACCATTGACGGCGTGCGTGAAGACGTCACCGATATCGTGCTCAACTTGAAAGCGCTTGGCCTCCGGCTCCACAGTGACACACCGAAGCGCCTGGGCCTGAAAGCAGAAGGCCCCGCTGTTGTCACTGCAGGCATGATCGAGACCGGCCACGATGTCGAGATCATGGATCCGGATCATGTGATCTGTCACGTCGATCAGGGCGGCAAGCTCTCAGTGGAACTGACGGTTGCCACTGGTAAAGGCTATGTGCCTGCCTCCGCGCACAAGAGCGAAGACTCGCCGATCGGCCTTATCGCTATCGACGCGATCTATAGCCCCGTGCGCAAGGTTGCCTACCGTGTCGACAATGCACGTGTCGGGCAGCAGACCGACTATGATCGCTTGACCATGAGCGTTGAGACCGATGGCTCAGTCACTCCTGAAGATGCAGTGGCCCTTGCGGCTCGGATCCTTCAGGATCAGCTCCAGTTGTTCATCAATTTCGAAGAGCCGCATCTCGCGCAGCCCCAAGAACGCCGTCCGGAGTTGCCGTTCAATCCAAATCTTCTGCGCAAGGTCGACGAACTCGAGCTTTCCGTGCGGTCCGCGAACTGTCTGAAAAACGACAATATCGTCTATATTGGCGATCTGGTTCAGAAATCCGAGGCCGAGATGTTGCGGACCCCCAATTTCGGTCGCAAATCCTTGAACGAGATCAAGGAAGTGCTGGCGCATATGGGCCTGCATTTGGGCATGGATGTTCCGGGTTGGCCGCCCGACAATATCGAGGACCTCGCCCGCAAGGTCGAAGAGCCATTTTGAACGTCAACCTTTGATGTGACGACGTCTCTCTCAATTTGGTGACGTCGCACCTGTAGAACCGGGATTAGGATCGATGCGACATCGCCGTGCTGGGCGTAAGCTCAATAGAACCCATAGCCACCGCAGGGCGCTTTTCGCCAACATGGCCCAGGCCCTGGTGAAGCATGAGCAGATCACGACGACATTGCCGAAAGCCAAGGAGCTTCGGCCCTATGTCGAAAAACTGATCACACTCTCCAAGCGGGGAGACCTGCACAGCAGGCGGCAACTCATTGCCAAGACGCGTTGCGAGAAAACTGCCGCCAAACTCATCGATATTCTCGGCCCCCGTTACAATGAGCGTCCGGGCGGCTATGTTCGCATCATGAAAGCGGGTTTCCGCTATGGTGATAATGCACCGATGGCGGTGATCGAACTGGTTAATCGTGATGTTGAAGCCAAGGGACAAGACTCGGGTCCGCCTCAGAATGTCGAGACATTCGACGAGGATGCTTTGGCAGCCGCGTAAGCGCGGGACGTTCTCATGAATGCCGCTTGGCTTCGTTCCCTCGCGGTCTTTACGTTCTTTTTGCTCTCCGTCGTTTCGGTCGACGCAGCCGATAGGCGCGTTCCTGAAACGAGGGCGCAAATCGCCTTGTCATTCGCGCCAGTGGTCAAATCTGTGGCCCCGGCGGTCGTCAATATTCAAACGCAAAAGGAGGTCATGCCCGCCGTCGGCAATCCCTTTGCGGACGATCCCTTTTTCCGATTCTTCTTTCGAGATTTTCCGCAAGCGCCGCAGCGTCGTATGGACCGCGTCGAGCGCTCTCTAGGCTCGGGCGTAATCGTCAGCGATGACGGTCTCATTGTCACCAACTATCACGTCATTGAGGATGCCGATGAGATTGAGGTGATCCTCAATGACCGACGCGAGTTTGGGGCCGAGGTCCTGTTGATGGATGGGCGCTCGGATCTGGCGATGATCCGAATTGATCCCGAGGATGAAACACTGCCCGCCATCGAACTCGGTGACTCCGACGCCATCGAGGTGGGTGATTTGGTGCTGGCTCTTGGAAACCCTTTCGGGATCGGCCAGACCGTCACCAGCGGGATCGTCTCTGCAAAAGCGCGTACCGCCCCTCAGATTGATAGCGAAGTTTCGTTCATCCAAACCGATGCTGCCGTCAATCCTGGCAATTCGGGTGGAGCCTTGGTGACGCTCGATGGCAAGCTCATTGGGATCAACACGGCGATCTTCACGCGAGGTGGAGGGTCAATTGGTATCGGCTTCGCCATTCCGTCGAATCTTCTCGCCACCAAGATTGCGTCACTGGAACGCGGAGAAGATGGCGATGACCGCCCATGGCTGGGTGTCGCCATCAATACTGTCGACGCGAATATGGCCGAAGCTCTGGGATTGCGTCGGCCACGGGGCGTGATTATCCGAAATGTTCACCCCAAATCGGCTGCGGATCGCGCGGGGCTTGAGATCGGTGACGTTATTCTCGCCGTGGATGGCTACGAAGTCCGCGATGGCTCGACACTAGGTTTTCGCCTGGCCCTCGGCTCGCTCGGCGAAAATACGGTCCTCGACGTACTTCGGGACGGTTATGTCGAGCGGCGGGAAGTCTCGCTCGAACCACCCTTCGAAGACCCTCCAAGGCAAATAAGGCGGCCTGAGCCAAGCCACGCGCTCCATGGTATCGTCATCGGCAACCTCTCGCCGAAATTTGCCGAGGAACTTGGCGTCGATATGTTCGAGCACGGCGTGATCGTACTCGAGGTATACCGAAGGACCCGTGCCGATCGTATCGGTCTTCGCCCGCGAGACATTCTCGTCGCCATTGACGGCAAGAAGGTCACGCATCACGGCGACCTCGATGGCTACCTCGGGCAGCGGGGTCAGCTATGGCAACTCTCGATCAAACGGAACGGTCAAGTTCGCACCGTAACGATAAGCGGATGAGCGACCTCTTCGCCTCGCTCGATCCGCCCAAGCAGGCAAAAACCAAACACAAACCGGCCAAAGGACAGCCACTCGCCGACCGCCTTCGTCCGAAGAGCCTTGATGAAATCGTCGGCCAGGAGTCGATCTTCGCCGAAGGGGCGCCGCTCAGCCGGATGCTCGCCCGGGAACATCTCGCCTCAATAATTCTCTGGGGACCACCGGGCTGCGGAAAGACAACCCTGGCGCGTCTTTTGGCCGGTGCGGTGGGTCAGCCCTTGATGGCGCTTTCGGCGGTAATGTCAGGCGTTGCCGATCTTCGTAAATCGTTCGAAGAAGCGCGCAAGCTTCGCGGCGGTGGTGCTCAAGCCGTGCTTTTCATTGATGAGATTCATCGTTTCAACAAAGCCCAGCAAGACGGCCTCTTGCATGAGGTTGAGGACGGCACGATCACGCTCATCGGCGCCACCACCGAGAACCCATCCTTTGCGCTCACCGGTGCGCTGATCTCCCGCTGTCATGTGATCGTTCTCGAGCGCCTCGCAAACCAAGCCCTACTCCAGTTGATCGTGCGCGCCGAGGCGGTCATTGGTCACCCACTGCCGTTGACTGAGATTGCAAAGGCGAGACTGGTGGAACTTGCCGACGGTGATGGCCGCTATCTCTTGAACATGGTAGAAAGCGTCGCCGATTTGCCGCCTGAGCCTGTTCTCGACATCGAGGGGCTCGCAGCACTTCTTCAGCAACGATTGCCGATCTACGACAAGCAGGAAGAAGCGCACTACAATCTCATCTCGGCACTCCACAAATCGGTGAGAGGCTCCGATCCCGACGCGTCACTCTATTGGCTCGCCCGGATGCTCGACGGTGGTGAGGACCCACGCTACATTGCACGGCGGCTGGTGCGGATGGCCAATGAGGATATCGGTCTCGCCGATCCGCGGGCGGTCGAGCAAGCCGTCACGGCGACAAGGGTCTATGAGCAACTGGGCTCGCCGGAAGGCGAATTGGCGCTGGCTCAAGCGACGGTCTATCTCGCCATGGCGCCCAAATCGAACGCGGTCTATACGGCGTTCAAAGGTGCCATGGCGGATGCGAAAACGTATGGTTCCTTGATGCCGCCGGCTCATATTCGCAATGCACCGACAAAACTCATGAAACAGCTCGGCTATGGCCAGGGCTATGAATATGATCATGATTCGCCCGAGCGCTTCTCCGGAAGAGATTATTTCCCCGATGAGATGGAGCGGTCCGAATATTATCATCCTACCGATCAAGGACTGGAACCTCGCCTCAAGGAAAGGCTGGAGCATTTCAAGAAGCTTCGCCGGGCGCGGCAACAGGGAGAAGCGGACGAGGTGGCATGAGCGGCGTCCAGCATCGCGAGGTGCGCCCGGATGAAACGGATTGGCGCTTCGACAAATGGTGTCGTCACCATTTTCCGGCCCTCGGACATGGCGCGCTGCAGCGGTTGCTGCGCACCGGACAGTTTCGCCTCGACGGGCGGCGCGTCGCCGCTAAGGATCGTGTCGCTGCGGGCCAAAAGGTGCGCGTGCCACCATTGCCTGATAGCGAGGCCAAAAAAGGGCCCCGTCCTGCGCTCGCCGAGGGCGATGCGAGTTTCATTCGTTCGCGCGTCATCTTCGAGGACGAGGTGTTGATCGTGCTCGACAAGCCTGCGGGCCTTGCTGTCCAGGGCGGAACCAAGACCCATCGCCATGTCGACGCCATGCTGGATGCCTTCGCCACCGATGGATCTCGCCCGAAACTGGTGCATCGGCTCGATCGCGAGACCAGTGGGATCTTGGTGGTCGCCAAAACCGCGAAGGCCGCTGCCTATCTCACCAGTGCCTTTCGCGAGCATCACGTGCGCAAGCTCTATTGGGCGATCGTTAGCGGCCGGGTCACCGAGAAACGCGGTGTCATCGACCTTGCCATCGGCAAGGATGGACCCGAAGGCCACCAGAAAATGTCGGCCGAGGCCGATGACGCGAAATGGGCGCGCACCGGATTTCAGGTTTGCTTGAGGGCCGGCAAGATTGCAACCTGGCTCGGACTGATGCCGCAAACCGGGCGAACGCATCAGCTTCGTGCCCATTGCGCCGCGATCGGTCATCCCATCCTGGGCGACCGCAAATATGGTTCGGTCAATCCGCCCGGAGCACCGAAAGGCCTGATGTTGCATGCGCGTGCCTTGAGGCTGCGCCATCCGGGCGGGCAATTTATGCAGTGGTCGGCGCAGCCGGGCCCCGAGCTCAAGGGGGGCTTCACCTGGCTCGGCATCGAGCCCGAGCCTGTACGCGGCAGCCGGATCGAGGATTGGGATGAGTTTCAATGACGGTTAGGCTTGTGATCTTCGATCTCGATGGCACCCTGGTCGACAGTCAGCGCACGATCGTCAATTGTGCACAAACGGCTTTCGAGGCCCTGGGACTGCCCAAACCCGATCCCGAAGCCATTCGCCGGATCGTCGGCCTTTCACTGATCCCGGCGATGCGCCAGGTAATGGGCTAT
>CAYPOV010000224.1:0-7904 GCA_964412385.1 uncultured Geminicoccaceae bacterium | reverse complement strand
GGAGCGTAAAGCTCCATCAAACTCGTACCACCGTGGGCAAAAAGCCCCCAGAAAAAAGAAAAACCAACCGCCCCTTCGGTTGACAACAAGATTGCCCTCCCCTGAATCGGTGCGGGGCGATTTGAAGGGAGGCAAGTATGGTGGTTCGTTGGGGCATAGTTGGGCCGGGCAGAATTGCGCGAAATTTTGCGGATGGCTTGAAGGAGGCGCCATCGGGGGTACTTGCCGCGATTGCCAGCCGAGATGCCGAGCGGCGTCAGGCTTTCGGCGACGCTTACGGGCTTGTCGGAGCGAAGCGCTACGCCACCTATGAGGCATTGTTCGCGGATGGCGAGATTGATGCCGTCTATATTGCAACTCCGCATCCGTTTCATGGCCAATGGGCGATTGCGGCGTTGCGATCGGGCAAGCATGTCTTGTGCGAGAAGCCATGTGGGATGAATACGGTACAGGTGATCGCCATGACGGAGGTCGCGGATCAGGAGAAGAAATTCTTCATGGAAGCCGTGATGTATCGTTGTCATCCGCAGATCGCCCGGATGTTGGCGTTGATCGAAGACGGCGTGATCGGCGAGGTTCGAAGGATCGAGGCCAATTTCGGTTTCGAGGCCCCGTTTGATCCGCAATCGCGTTTGTTCGACAGAGCGCTTGGCGGCGGTGCCATACTCGACGTCGGTGTCTATCCCGTATCGTTCGCGCGACTCGTGGCGGGTGCTGCAATCGGCAAGCCCTTCGACGATCCGATTTCGGTGAAGGGCCAGGGCCGGCTTGGCGATAGTCATGTTGACGAGGAGGCGCATGCCGTTCTCAAATTCGAGAGCGGTATTGTCGCCGAGTGCGAGACGGCCACGCGCAAGGCGCTCGACAATCACGCGACGGTCATCGGCCGCAAGGGCAAGATCACGCTGACCGATCCCTGGGTTCCGGGCAAGAATGGCGGGCCGTCCGATACCGTGATCGAGATCACGAAGAGCGGCGGTCTCTTCGGCAAGGACGAGGTCGCTGAGGAAAAAATTCAGGCGACGGAGCATCTCTTTGCGTTCGAGGCCGAGCTGGCCAGCCGGGCTATTCAGGAGGCAAAGCTTGAGGCCACGTCTCCTGCCATGAGTTGGCAAGACAGCATCGGCAATGCCGAAACGCTTGATTGCTGGCGCTATGAAATCGGCTACGACTACACCTCCGGTGATGTCTCGATCAACCGCGCCCTGCCCAAAGTTGTGCCGCCGTCTCTGCCTAAGGTACCGAAGAAATCCATCGAGGGTGTCTCGCTACCGGTCTCGTCATTGGTGATGGGATGCGACAACCGGGACCGGTTCGACGAGGGGGCGGTTATCTGGGATGCATGGATGGAGGCGGGCGGTAACGCGTTCGATACCGCCTTTGTTTACGGCCAGGGCCGCAATGAGGCTGTGTTGGGGGAATGGATCGCGGCGCGCGGTGTCGCCAAGGGTGTCGTCGTGATCGCCAAGGGTGCCCATACACCGCATTGTGAGCCCGATGTCATTGCCACGCAGCTTACGGCCTCGCTCGATCGACTCGGGCTGGACCACGTTCCCATCTATATCATGCACCGCGACAATCCGAAGGTTGCGGTGGGCGAGTTCATCGATGCCCTGAACGATCTCAAGAAGGCGGGCAGGATCGGTATCTTCGGCGGCTCCAATTGGAGCGTCGAGCGTTTTGACGAAGCCAATGACTATGCGGCACGCCATGGCCTCGAGCCGATGCGAATCCTCAACAACAATCTCTCGCTTGCGGTGATGGAGCGGCCGGTTTGGCCGGGTTGCGTCACCTCGAATGCGCCCGAGACCTTGACCTATCTGCGCGACAAGGGTGTTGTCCATCTATCATGGTCATCGCAGGCGCGCGGCTATTTTCTGCCGGCGAGCCTGCGCGACCGTTTGCCAGAGGCCACACGCCCGGAGGCTTGCTTCGGCAGTTCTGCCAATGAGGAACGGCGGCGCCGTGCCGAGAGCTTGGCCGAAGAAAAGGGGGTGACACCCCACAATATCGCTACGGCCTGGGTGCTGGCACAGGGTTTTCCATCGATTGCGCTGATCGGCCCCCGCTCGCCCGGCGAGATCGTGTCGACACTGCCGGCACTTGGTGTCGAACTCACGCCCGACGAAGCCGCGTGGCTCAATCTCGAACTTGAGACCAGATGATGAGGCTCAGCGGTTCGATGGCCGGTGGGGATGCCAAAGGTCGAGCTTTTGAGTGTTCCATTGCTCGGTCGGCAGCCACATCGTGCCGGGTTCGATGAGATGCTTTTCGACTTCGTCTTCGACGAGATCGATACCGAGGCCGGGTGCCGTGGGAAGCGCGACATAGCCGTTGTGCAGATAGTCCTCGTCGAGCCCGGTTACGAGGTCGGTGTACCAGGGAAGATCGAGGCCGTGATGTTCCACGGCCATGAGGCTGCCGATAGCACCGGCACAATGGATATTGGCCATGAAGCCGATTGGCGAGCAGGCGCAGTGGAGGGCTGTGGGCTGGCCGTAGATCTCGCCATAGTCGGCAATGCGCTTGGTTTCCAGCATGCCGCCCGAGGTCAAGAGATCGGGGTGGAGGATGTCGAAGGCGTGGGTCTCGCAGGCCTCACGGAAGCCGTCCCAGAGATAGAGGTCTTCGCCGCCTGCGATGGGCACCAGGGATGCCTCGGTGACCCTTTTGTGGCCGTCGATATCGTGCCAAGGCATAGGGTCTTCCATCCAGGCAAGGCTATAGGGCTCCAGGCCTCGCGCGAGGCGGATGCATTCGTCCTCGGTGCTGGCACCCTCACCGAAGTGATCGATGCACAAGGAGATCTCGGGTCCGACCGCATTGCGCACGGCGGCGACAACCTCGGCTGCAGCGGCAATGCCCTTGTCGGTGAGGCGCGCACCCGGTCCGGAGCCCGGTGCACGCCAGCGCCGGTAGTAGGGGTTTTCGAATTTGGTCGTTTGGCCGACATAACCGCCTTGTGTTGCCTCGAAGAGGGCGGGCTTGACGTCGAACTTAATGAAGGTGAGGCCGAGCTCGAGGCGCGTGCGCACGGCCGCAGCATAGCCATCGGATGTCAGATCTTCGGGTTCCGGCGTGTCGCCATAGATCCGGACCTTCTCGCGATACTTGCCGCCCAAGAGCTGATAGCAGGGCACGCCATAGACCTTGCCGATAAGATCGTAGAGGGCGATCTCGATGCCGGAGACACCGCCGCCTTCCCGGCCCCAACTGCCGTAGCGCTTGATCTTGCGGAAGATCATGTCGATGTCGCAGGGGTTTTGACCGAGCAGCATGTGTTTCAGGATCAAGGCGTTCTCGACATGGCCGCCATCGCGGACCTCGCCCAAGCCGTAAATGCCTTGATTGGTCTCGATCTTGATCAAGGGATAGGGAAGATTGCCCAAGATGACGGCAAGCCGCATGTCGGTGATACGCAGCTCGCTGGGGCTCGAATGGGTATTGGCTGTGCTTTGAACAGTTTCACCCGCGGTACTTTGGGCGCTAGTTGTCATGGAAATTCCTTCCCGATCCCTGGTGGCACCATCTTGTCGGACAGGTTAGTCGGATGAGCGGCGCAAGCGCATGAGGCGAAATCGCCCATACTGGAAATGCCTGCCCTGCCTGCTTACTTGCACTCAAGGTTCGTCCAGGAGGTATCGATGATCAAGTTTTTCTATTCACCAGCACCCAATCCGATGAAGGTGGCGCTGTTTCTCGAAGAGGCCGGTCTCGACTACGAGCCGATCCTCCTCGACACGCGCCGCGGCCAGCAGCACACCGAAGAGTTTCGGGCCATCAATCCGAACTCCAAGGCACCTGCCATCATTGACGGCGACACACGGGTATTCGACAGCAACGCGATCTTGTTGTACCTCGCGGAAAAGACTGGCAAGTTTCTGCCTAGCGATCCCGCCCAAAAAGGTCAACTCTATTCGTGGCTGATGTTTGTTGCGACGGGCCTTGGCCCCTATAATGGTCAGGCCGTGCATTTCGTCCATTTCGCGCCGAAATTCGACTACGCCATTGAGCGCTATCTGTTCGAGAGCGAGCGGCACTTCAAGATTATTGACGAGAAACTCGCCGATCAGCCCTACATTCTTGGGAACGAGTACACGATCGTCGACATCGCTGCTTGGGGATGGACCAACCCCCTCACCCGCATCCATGGTGACAATGGATTCGACAAATTCCCCAATCTCAAGACCTGGCATGAGGCCGTCAGTGCCCGGCCGGCGGCTGAACGTGCCCGCCAACTCGGCAAGGACTACAACACGCCGTTCGATGAAGAAGCCAGAAAGCATATGTTCCGGCATATCAAGGCTGCATAGTGCAAGTTGCCAAACACCCGATCACCCATAAGGCCAGCTTCTCGCCGGCCAGGGGACTTCAAGGTGAGGCACTGCGCTGCGATTCGGACCGAAAAGATCAGACAATCGGTTGGGATTCTGCGAATCTGTGATCGAACGACATGAGTACTATCGAAGATCCTGCCGCGAGGAGCTTGGCCGCAGAGTACGTGGCAAGTTGTCGTATCAACGGCCGAAAGTTGGCACGCTTTCCGAGAGAGTGGGGTGTTAAGGGGCTTGATGCGGCTTATGCGGTGCAAGCCCTTGCCAATAAAAGACTTGCTGAAGAATTGGGGGCACCAGCCGGGCTCAAACTAGGCGGCACTACCCAAGCCATGCGGGACTTGATCAACGTTCCAGAGGCACTGCTTGGCGAGGTCTTTGGGAGCACGGTCTATGAAAGCGGCTCGGTACTACGACTTCAGGATTATCACCGGCTAGGAATCGAAAGCGAAATCGCGGTCGTGCTTTCGAAGTCTTTGCACCCTGAAGACATGCCATTGGACCGTGAGCAAGCATGGAGGTTCGTAGGTGCGGTGATCCCGGCGATCGAGATCGTTGACGACCGGTACGATGATTTTCGAACCATTGGTGCCGAAACCCAGATCGCCGACAATATCTTCAACGCTGGGAGCATCCTGGGACCACGCGTTGGCGACTGGGAGCGCCTGCCTTGGGATCGACTCGTTTGCCAGACGGTTCTCAACGGAATCGAGGTCGCGAAAGGCAAAAGCGACGCGCTATTGGGCCACCCTCTTGATGCGCTCTTGTTCGCCTTGCAACGATGGGCAAAGCTGGATCGACGCCTGCCTGAAGGCGCGCTCATTAGCCTCGGCACCATCACGCAGGTTCAGTGGATCGACGAACCTTGTGTTGCCGAAATCAGTGTTGACGGCCTCGGCCGCGTCTCGGTCGAGCTTGTCTAGTCGCCCAAGCCTTTATTGAGATCATCTGGCGAGAGCACAGGAATGATTTCAACAGATGCGTCGAGCTTGGCGAACATCGGCTCATTGAGCCTTGGAAACAAGCTCGCATCATCCGCCTCGAAGAACAGCATGCCGCCCCGCTTGCCATCAATCATGGTGAAATAAGCAGCCTCAGGCTGAGCGGCTTTCATCAGTTCCTCAAATGCTTCGCCAAGTGAGCCGTCGGCAACGGCAGCATTGCCTTTTTCGACAGGTATCGTGAACTTGTACATAAAGCGCATGGCGACGAGACTACCTTCGTTCGACAAATCAGACAGTACTCTCAAGAACACAATTGATCGGTAAGGTCGCAACCGAAGAATTGTTGGGAAGATTAAGCAAAAACAATATGGCATCGGCAATTGTTTCGGGTTGGATCATGTCCTCTTGAGAGATAGCGTCGACATGCGAGACCATCTCGGTATTGACCCAGCCCGGGCAAAGAGCTGTGACACGGACGCCATCATCCCAACCTGCAAATCGCGCTGATTGGGTGAGCGCCTGACATGCAAATTTGGTCATTGCGTAGCCGGCCGAAGCACCTTTGACCCTGATACCCGAAAGCGAAACGATATTGACGACGCGTCCCTGTCCGGATCGACGTAGCCAAGGGAAGGCCTGACGCATCACCCGCATGGGTCCCTTGAGATTGACTTCGATCATCTCGTCCAAGACCTGCTCGTCGTCTTTCTCAAACTGAAACGACCGCAGAATCCCGGCGGCATTGACGAGACCGTCGACTCGACCGAATTTTTCGGCCGTGATCGAAACCCACTCAGCCGCAGCCTCTTTTATTTTCGCATCATAGGGCGCTATAAGAACACGTTCCTCCGGAAACAGGCTTGCCACACGTTCGCGCTCGGCCTCGGAACGCACGCCCAAGCTCAGCGAAAAACCCGCACCGCCGAGCTTCTCGGCGACAGCAGCGCCGATGCCTCGATTGGTACCTGAAATCATGACGACGCGGTTGTCCATGCTGTTCACCTCATCCTCTGCTGGCTCTAGACCCGCAATTTACGCACCGCGTCCTCATCGATCTCAATGCCGAGACCCGGGGCTTGCGGGATTGCAAGTCTGCCATCGATCAGCGAGGTCCGATGGGCGACAGGAGACTTTGTGATGCTATCTCGAAGCGGATTGCCGAAGATCATGCATTCATATGTCTCGCAGTGGCGTGAGGCTGCAGCGAGATGCAAGCTTGCCGCGGCACAAATCGCACCCGAAAAGCCGATATGCGGCGCATAGGCAATGTGATGGGCGTCCGCCAGTGTGATGATCTTTCGCGTCTCCGTGATTCCACCCGAACGGGCAACATCGGGTTGCACCACGCCGATCGCGCGCGACGCCAGCAAGGCTCTGGCCCCTGATGCCGTGAACTCGCTTTCGCCCGCGGCAAGGCGAACCGGAGATCGGCCGGCCAGCTTGATGTAGCCTTGCAAATCTTCTGGCTCGATCGGCTCCTCAAACCAAGTATAGCCGAGATCCGCAAGCGCTCTCGCCATCTCGAGCGACTCGTCAAGGTTGAAGGCCCAATTGGCATCGACACTGAGCTTGACATCAGGTCCGGCACGTTCGCGGACCAATCGCGCGCGCTCCATTGCCGATTTGAGGGGTTGGCCGACTTTGACCTTGATCTCTTTGAACCCCCACTCGAGCGATTGTCCGATCTGGTGCTCGGCCACGGCATCATCATTCCAACCAATCGCCGAGGCATAAGCCGGAATGGCGTCGCGTCCTGCATGACCTAGGACTTTGTACAAAGGTGATCCCAGCGATTTGCCGATGATGTCCCAAAGTGCGATATCGACACCTGCGACCGCTTCGATCAAGGCACCACCCGCGCGGCCCGTAAAAACACGAGCCATCTTCGTCCAGAGCACTTCGACGGCGAATGGATCTTGTCCAACGAGCATGGGCGCAAAAAGCTCGTCGACAAAATGTGCGAACGCGCGCGGCGCTTTCCGCGCCAATCCTTCGCCCCATCCGACAATGCCGTCATCGGTGGTTACTTTGACGAGCAGACAGGAGACCTGGCTCCAATCTGCCTGGCTCGTGCCTTGTGGGTCCGTGATTTTGGCAGTGATAGGAAAGGTTTCGACTCTTTCGATCTTCATGACAACCTTTTGTTCATTTCAGCTTTTGACTCCGCCGGCGGTGAGACCCGCGACAACATATTTTTGAACGGCAATGACGAAAATCACGATGGGCACAAGCTGTATCGTCGCAGCGGCAAACAGAATTCCCCAATCGACCCCTTCTACCGTGCCCAAAATCTCACTGATCACCAGGGGTGCTGTCTTGGCATCTCGCGTCGTGATAATCAGTGCAAAGATGAACTCGTTCCAAGAAAACACGAAGACAAAGATCGAAGATGCGACAATCCCATGAATCGCCAAAGGCAGCACCACGAGCCTTAAGGTTTGTCCGACACCGGCGCCATCAATGAAGGCGGCTTCCTCGAGTTCTCGCGGGATATCGTCGATAAACGCCTTCATGATCCAAGTTGAAAGGCTGACGAAAAATGTCGCATAGAGTAAGATGAGGATGAGATAAGTGTCATTCAGACCGAATTCATTGACAATGGGAAATAACGGCAAGGTAATGATGA
>CAYPOV010000223.1:0-7971 GCA_964412385.1 uncultured Geminicoccaceae bacterium | reverse complement strand
GTCGTCAAAATCATTGTCATCGAAACCGTCGTCAAAGGCGCCATCGTCGAACGTGTCACCCATGAGTTCCTTCGGCATATAATCCGAGAACGGATCAGAATCTCCGTCCGAAGGATCGGATGCGGAAGGACCGGCAGGCGGCGCGAACGAACGGTTTGACCCGCCCAATTCTCCGCCTTCTCGCCGCAACTCCTTGGCCGCCGCCAGCACTGTCCGTGCGTGGCGCATTTCCAGCAAGGAAAGCTCGCCATCGACGATCAACTGCCGGCGGTAAGCCTCCTGCTCATCCTCCGACATCCGGAGTTTCTCTTCGAAGCCGGCGACAAGATCCTTGAATTTTTGCTGTTCGGCCAGGGATTGCATCGCGTCGAGTGAAACCCGCGCGGCCACAGCCACCACCGCAAGCTTTTCGCCCCGCGCCAAACGGCGGGCCAAAAAACCCCAGCGATGCGTGGGTATGGCACGGAGTCCCGACAAAGACGAACTCTCCAAATAGGATCAATATGGCGCCAAAATACAGGGCTCAAGAACCTATGTCAAGGACTTTTTGCTGACTCAATAAGAAAAAAGACCAAAAAGAAGGAGCCTTGCGGCCCCCAAAGTGAGCTGACAGGGAGAAAGACGGGTCCGGTACTACATTACCTCGACGTGGCTCGCACCGTTCATCTCGTCATAGGGAGCGGGCAAGCCGGTAAAAATCGACGAGACGGCTTCGAACCTGATCTCGTCCGGTGGCGGCAATGGCCAATCCGGGATCCACTCGACCTTGTCCAGTATGACGTCGCTATTCTGGACCGCCGTGATGATCGTCGGCTCATTGGCCCCCTCATGCCGTCCTGGTGCTGCAAAGTCAAAATGCGCCCATTGAAGCGTCGTGCCGTCGATTATGAGCTGACTGCGGCCGTCGATCAACGCCTCGAAACGATAGGCGGTCCCGTCGATGGCGAGATCGACGATGTAATCCGTGCTCCCGCCGATCGGATTGTCATCGAATTCGATGATGTAGCGGTCGTCATTCGGATCGCTGTCGATCAGTGATACCGTGCCTCGCGCCTGAATAGGGCTGAGACTGGCTTCCTTTCCTTCGGATTCATCATCTCCGAGAAGTTTGAACACCGCGTCATTGAAATCATTGTCGCTGGTGCCGAACTGGTTGTTGCCGCCGCGGGTGATGTCTTCGAAGGCGAATTGCAGATGGCCTTGCGTATTGATGCCGGAGAGGGTTTGCAGCTCGCCACCGAGATTGAGCGGATTGCTATCGCTGTCATAAGTGGCCGCATGGAAGATCGGCACGCCGCGGATCTGCTCGCTGTTGCCATTGTCGGTGAACAGCAGATTGAGCGGCGCCGTGCCGTCGATCGTGCTGGGATTGCCGCTATTGCGCTCGACCAGGCTGAGCCCGCCATTGAGATTGAGGCCCTCCTGCTGGATCAAGGGACTGGCCTCAAAACCGTTCATGGCGAGGAAGAAGCCATATTCCTGGCCCTCGGGGATCACGCCTAGCGAGAATTCGCTCCCAAATGGCGTATCGGCGAGATTGGCGTCGAGCAGCGTCACGTTCTCGAAGGTGCCGTCATCACCGATCGTGTACCAGCCAAAGCTGTTTTGCAGTTCGGCAACCGTCTCCACCAACTTCACATGGACCGCCTCGCCCTCACCGATTAGGAATTCACGACCGACACCATTGATCAAGGCCGGATCCACGGCTTGACGTTCCCCAAGCTCGGGGAAAGGCTGCAGCGGCAGGGCATCAAACTCGAAGGCGCCGATATCCGGCATATCGTCCCGTACGAAGCTGCGCTGATCGGTTTCGGGCGCGAGAGCCGGATCGGCCGCATCGATCGCGGGGCTGCTATCTAGGAGCGCCTGCGTCTCGGTCGGCCCGCCATTGTCCTGCAACGGGCCGAGCTTGGGAACAACATTGAGGACATTCGGCCCTGTCTCCGAACCGTCTTCCACGATGTTGGTGCCTTGGAAGGCGATCGTGCCGGCGTTGACAATGTCACTCGGAAGGCCGTCCAAGGTATTGTCGGCGAGGATCGTATTGGCGATCGTCAAGTTCGAATTGTTGTCTATGCCGCCGGCGCCGCCATAGTAGGGCCCATAGCCATAATAAGAGTTCGAATAGGTTGCCGAAGCATTATTGCTTATGGTGCTGTTGAGGATTTCGGCGATCGTCGACGTGCCCACGAACAAGCCGGCACCATAGCCGGCATAGAAGCCATCGGCCGAATTGCCCGATATCGTCGAATTGACGACGTGTAGCTGGCTCCCGCGCGCCTCAATCCCGCCACCAAAGGCGTCGCTCTTCTCTGTGGAGAGAAAGCCGAAGGCACTGGCGACGTTGTCAGCTATCGTGGACTGGACGATCGTGAGGCTGTTGGAGCCAAGCGAGCTGATGCCCCCGCCACTGGCACCGAGACCTTCTGTGCCGTTGCCAACAACACTGCTCTGCCTGACCTCGAGCGATCCGTCGACAGCAAGAATGCCACCGCCCGCTCCGCCAAGGTAGCCATAAGTCCCGTTGTCGCCTATCAAACTGCCTTTGATTGTTGCGGCAGTGTCGAACAACGCGACACCGGCGCCATACCCTCCGAAATAGCTGCCTCCCGTAGAGTTCGATTCGACACTGCTAGAGACGATGTTCACCGTCGATCCAGCGGCCAAAATACCACCGCCGAGATCATCAGAGGTATTAGCATTGATTTGACTATTATTTATGGAGACGATGCTGTTTACTGCATAAATACCTCCACCTTCGCCCCCTTCGTATGAATTGAATAGATCGCCATAGGAGTAAGCGGAATTCCCGGAAATCGTGCTTTGATTAATCTCGAGAGTGCTATTCCGAGAAAATACACCCCCGCCATATCCAAAATCAGATGAGTTTTCACTTACGTCGCTATCATTAATCGAGAGCCAACTATTCTGAACATGGATGCCACCACCTTCGCTTCCACCGAGAAAACTAATCGCCTCATTGTCTGTGACCGTCAGATCGTCTAAGCTAACATTGGCATTGGCGATGAAGATACCTGCGCCCTGTTCATTGAAATCACCAAAGAGCTCGCCGCCTGTGATTGTGAGTTCGTCGAGGTTCACATCGATTCGGGCGCCTGCGCCGGTAATTGAGACAACGCGGCTATTGTTTTGGGCATCAATCGTCTGGCCACTGCCGTCGATCGTCACGTCATCGGTGATCAGGAGTTCGCCACTGGTGAGTTCGATGGTGGCATTATCTGCAATCGTGAATTCGATGGTATCATCGCCTGGCGCGTTGTTGGCATCGAGAACAGCTTGCCTAAGGCTGCCATTGCCGCTGTCATTGGTGTTTTGAACCGTGAACGTCGCCATCTCTCTCTCCCTTGGCGGGTTGTTGTCCTGACCGCTGCGACCAGGCATGTGACTTTTAATAGAAGCCATTGAGAGGATCACTATGATGCTGATCAAATCCGGCTAAGAAAACTTGCGGTCATTGCCACCTATCCATAGGGTCTGTGGCATGATGACAAGCATCGATCTCAACGCCGACCTCGGCGAGTCCTTTGGCCCGTGGCGCATGGGTGATGATGCGGCGATGCTGGATATCGTCACCTCGGCCAATATCGCCTGTGGCAAGCATGCGGGCGATCCTTTGATCATGGCGCGGACGGTAGAGCTTGCGCGCTCCAAACGTGTGAGCATCGGCGCCCATCCCGGTTTCGACGATTTGCAGGGTTTCGGCAGGCGCCGGCCGATCAAGATCGATGCCGCCGAGCTTGAAGCCTTGCTGCTCTATCAGATCGGAGCGCTCGAGGGCATTGCGCGTGCCCAGGGCTGCCAGCTGAGCCACGTCAAGGTCCATGGAGCGCTGAGCAACATGATGGCCGAGGACGCCCGCCTCGCCCATCTGGGTGCGAAGGCCGTCAAACAATTCGACGATGGCCTGGTTTGGGTCGGTCAGGCCTCGACGCCGCTCGAACACGAAGCGCGTGCGCTTGGTCTGAAGGTCGCGCCTGAGATTTTCGCCGATCGCGGCTACACGGCGGAAGGGCTGTTGATGCCGCGCTCGGAGCCCAGTGCGGTGATCGAGGATCCAGCCCTTGCCGCCGACAATGTCATGAAGCTAATCGAGGCCCTTGCGCCGGCGACGATCTGTGTACATGGCGATAGTCCGGGTGCAGTTCGGACAGCCGAACATGTTCGAAAACGCTTGGAGCAAGAGGGGATTGCCGTCACCGGATTCAATGCGCGACCGCGCTCGTAATAAGCAACAGAAAAACGGGAATTATGACCTCATTTGCGACCAAAATCTTGCCTGCCGCTCCCGACGTCACCGCCCCGGACGGCTCCGATGTGCGCATTCTCCTGGGCCTTGCCGCAGGCGGCATGGCGCATTTCGAGCTGGGTCCGGGCCGGGTCGCCAAGGCCATCAGGCACTGCACGGTCGAGGAGGTCTGGTTTGTGGTGCGGGGCCGGGGCGAAATGTGGCGCAAGCTCGGCGAACAGGAGGAAATCGTAGCCCTTCATCAAGATGTGTGCCTGACGATCCCGGTCGGCACGCATTTTCAGTTCCGGGCCTTCGGCTACGAGCCACTTTCAGTGGTCGGCGCGACCATGCCGCCTTGGCCCGGCGAGGACGAGGCGGTGTTCGTCGAGGGGCCCTGGACCGCCGGCTAAGGGGTCGCCGCCGGTCGCCGCAGCAGCACGGCCAGCCGCTGAACGGCTTGAAGCGTCAAGAAACCAATCAAGGCGCCGAGGGCCACATTGCCGGCACGCTCGAGCGCTACATCGATATTGTCGTCGACGAGAAAAGCGACCATGGCGACCAGCAGACATCGGGAAAAGAAACCCACAGCATAGCGTTTAAAGCAAACGATAGTGACTGGAATGATCATCACGAAAAGCGCTGTCGTCTCCGGGCTCTCAATGTCCATTTGCGCGATCCAGTAGCCGAGTGCACCACCGATCGGCACGCCCAGCAAGGCCCCCTTGACTCGATCTTGAAACTTTCGGGGGGCTGCCGCGACACCAACGGTCACCACCGAGGCTGCCGACCAGATCATCCATTGCTGGTTACCGAGATGCTCGCCTCGCGCCAGCAAGGCTGCGAGCACGACACCGACAAAGGCGGCGATGACCACCCAGTCGAGATGCTCTTCCTTCTTGGCATCTCCCGGTAACGGCCATAGAAAGCTCGGCTGGATTGCCCGCGGCGGGACGTCGCCATGGCCCAAGCGGCGTTCCAGCCAGCGATAGAACGCCAGCATGGCGATCACGTTGACCGGCGCCAGCGTCGACAGAAGGAGATAGCGACCGATCAGGATATGGTCATGGTTCCCGAAGCCATGGAACTCGGGCGCCAGCTCGCAAGTCAGGTAGAGCCCGCCGATAAAGGCCCAGGTCGCCATCTTGCCATAAGCCGCCCCGCGCGAGCTCAGATAGACCACACCGGAGGTGGCAACTCCGCACAGTATCGCGAGAAGCCAAAGCGATTGATGCGCCCAGCTCAAAACCCCAATGCCGATGACCATAACGGCATATTGGAAGAGGATGTGCGAAGGGCTCATGTCCAGCTGCTCGGCGACAATATAGAGCGCTATCGCCAAGAACGCGACATGGAGCATGGCTGCGCTGTCGGTGGCGAGATAGAGTGCAATGAGGGGCACAAGCGCAAAGGTGCCGCGCAACAGCACCCACCAGTGAACTTCCTCTTGCAGCCACGCCTTCAGTCTTTGCCAGCGACCGGACATGGCTCTATGGCATCGCGACCGCTACTCTTCGGGCTCCGTCGTGAAGGTCAAGGGATAGCCGTTTTCCTGACCGAGATCGGTCGCCTCGGTGGCCTTGGTCTCGGCGACGTCTCGGGTATAGACGGCAACCACGCAGGACCCCTTTTGATGCGCCGTCATCATGACACTGTGGGCAGGCCCCTCCCCCATGTGAAAGATCTTTTCAAGGACTTTCACGACAAACTCGCGGGGCGTGTAGTCGTCATTCAACAAGATGACCTTGTAAAGCGGCGGCCGTTCGATTTTCGGTTTGGTTTTGGTGGCACGCTCGCGCGTCGGCGTTTCAACGGTCTTGGCCATTCCCGTCCCCTAATTTGGCACTTCGTCAAGAACCACCCCTAACCTAGGGAGCAAAACGGCGGGTGCCAGCGTTATTGACGGCAAAATTACGAAACAACTCGCCTCCCTTGACCGCACGCCGCAAAGCCCGTCGCGATGGTTGGCACAATGTGGTGTCCTCGCCTGGGGCTGGCGATCTTGGGGTAGGCAATGGATGTCGGTGCATGGTTGAAGGGTTTAAGCCTCGAGCGCTATGAGCATGCGTTTCGCGCCAACGATATCGATGCCTCTCTCCTCCCGGAGATAACACCCGAGGACTTGATCGAGCTCGGTGTCACCTCGATCGGTCACCGTCGAAAACTCCTTGCGGCCATCGCCGAACTGCGCATTCCGCAGGAGGCTGCACCCTCACGGCGACCCGATCGACCTGTTCCACAGGGCGGTGCCGAACGGCGCCAGCTTACCATCATGTTCATCGATCTGGTCGGCTCGACAGCGCTTTCGACCCGACTCGAGCCGGAAGAGATGGGCGATCTCATTCGCGCCTATCAAAAAGTCTGTACCGGCGTCATCGGCCATTGGGGAGGTCGCGTCGCCCAATATATGGGCGATGGTGTGCTCGCCTATTTCGGTTTTCCTCAAGCCCACGAAGACGACGCCGAACGTGCCGTCCGCGCCGGTCTTCAGATGTGCCAGGAGATTGCCCACATGATCGCCGATGGGCAGCCAATGGCGGCGCGCATCGGTATCGCTACGGGCCTGGTCATGGTAGGTGAGCTGATCGGCGAAGGCGGCGCTCAAGAGGACGCGGTCATTGGCGACACGCCCAATCTCGCGGCCCGTTTGCAAGGTTTGGCCGAGCCGGGCTCGGTTGTCATCGCACCGAGTACTCGCAAGCTCCTGCACAATCTCTTCGAGCTTCGCGACCTCGGTATGCATTCACTGAAGGGCTTCGACGCACCCATTCAGGCTTGGCAAACCGTCAGTGAGCGATCATTCGAAAGCCGCTTCGAAGCTTATCGGACGATCGGAGCGGCACCGCTCGTCGGACGCGACGATGAGCTTGAAATCCTGATGAGACAGTGGCGGCGTGCCATTGCCGGCGACGGCCAAACCGCCCTTTTGGTTGGCGACGCGGGTATCGGCAAGTCACGTCTTGTTGCAGCACTTCAGGAACAGATTGCCGGGACACCTCATCTTCGCGTGACCTATCAATGCTCACCGCATCACGCGGACAACACCCTATATCCCGTGATTCGGCAACTCGAGCACGCAGCGGGCATTCGTTCCCATCATAGCCCGGCTGAACGTCTCGAACGGTTTGAGGCGCTACTGTCATCATCCGAAGATGCCGCCAAGGGAGATGCATCTCTGTTGGCGTCGCTCCTTTCGATCCCCTCGATGCTTAACGCAATCCCCACATGCATTGCGTTAAGCATCGAGGGGAGATCATGCCCAAGGGACCAAAAGGACAGAAGAGGCCTGCCGACGTTGTTTCCAATGCGGTCAAGGTTGTGCGTATCGCGACTGGCGAGGAAGAAGAAGATTTTGATGCGGACGATGGTAAGGACAAGGCTGCGCAGTTGCTAGGCCAGCGTGGAGGCAAAGCGCGTGCCGAGAGGCTGACGCCCGAGCAGCGGAAGGAGATAGCGAAACGGGCGGCGGCTAAGCGGTGGTCTACCGACGATGAGAATCCAAAGAAATAACATTTCCCTCAGAGAGAACGTGTTCCTTGAAGATTGGTGTAGCTTTTTGAACCACGGGACCGCGCAGCGTTCCAGGTTCAAAGTCGGCAAGCTCCTCAAGGTCGCCCACAGGGAACGGCAGTGCCGCACAGATATCTGCAGTTGACTGAACACCTTCTTCAATCAGCATTTCAAAGCTTCGTCGGATAAGATGCGGGCTTTCCTTTTCGAGCTTG
>CAYPOV010000222.1:0-8024 GCA_964412385.1 uncultured Geminicoccaceae bacterium | reverse complement strand
GAACCCGCGGTCGAGCTGATCAAAGGGATAATCCTCGGCGTGTCGTAAGAGCACGTCGATTGCGCCTGCAAAGCTTATCTCCCGGGTCTCGTCCAACCTGCTTTCCTTAGCGCAAAGTCTCTGACAAATGGACACCGCTGTTCAGTGTTTTCTTCCGGGAAAATCCCTGTTAGGCAGCTGACGTGAGGTCTTAAGAAGAGAAGAGCAGAAATGGTGCCATGTCGTCGTCTCTCGTGGTTAACTGCCGCCATCGCTATCACACTCAGTGTTCCAGCCTACGCTCAAGACGACAAAGACCTTACCATTGCAACCGGTGGCGTTACCGGCATTTATTTTGCCCTCGGCAGCGCGATTTGCCGGTTGATTGCCGATGAGCCCGAATTCGAAGGGATCGACTGCGAGGCCGTGCCGTCTCAGGGCTCCGTCGCGAATATTGGCAATCTCAGGCACGAAGTCACGGATTTCGCGATCATCCAAAGCGATATCCAAGCCAATGCCTATAATGGCGCCGAACCTTTTGAGCGTCGCGCCTTTGAGGAGCTCCGCCACGTCGCCACCGTTCATCCGGAAGCACTGACAATTCTCCAGCGGCCCGGCAATGATATTATTGACGATACCAGGGATGGCCCGCCAATCCCGACTGTGTTTCTCGGTGCCGGAGGTTCAGGGACCCGCGCGCTCTTGAGGTTGGCCGAGCGCCACGGGTTCGAGCCCGGCAGTTTTGACGTGGCACGTGATCTTTCCACACCATTCAGTGTCGACGCCCTCTGCCGCGGGCAAATTGAAGGTCTTTTTTACCTGGTCGGGCACCCGAATGATTTGACAAATCAAGCAACACGGCAGTGCAATGCCGAGTTTGTCGAGGCAAAAGGTGACATTTCCTCAAGCGTGTTGGCAAACGAGTCAGGCTTTGTGCAAACCGTTATACCGGGCGGGCTCTATCCCACGGCGGAGGGAGACGTCGCAACAATAGGCGTGCGCGCCACATTGGTGACCGAAGCCGACACACCCGCCGACACGGTCTACAACTTACTCAAGACCCTCAACAAAGACTTGGACGAACTCAAAAGGCTCCATCTCGCCTTCAAGGACGCTCACCCCGGGATACTCGAGATGGCGTGTGACACGGCGCCGATCCATGAAGGTGCCAGGCGGTTTTTTGAAGAGAACGGCGTCGAGCCGGAGCCTTGTCAATGATACGCTGGCTAGTCGCCCTTTTTGTCATTCTCTCATGGGCACGGCCGGGCCAAGCGGAGTTTCTCGGAGCTTATGACTATCCTTTCGTCAATCCTCTTGTGGCCACCGTCGTCTCGACACCGGAGGCCTATCAAATCGACGACTTGGCGCCGGTAGAGCTCGGCGTGAATATGCGGGAACGGTTCCTCCGCTTACCCGGTAATGAGGATATTCCCGAGGTCTTTTGGTATGAGCAACGTGGGATGGGCTACGGCCTCATCAAGCAGCGCGGCCCGGCTCCGCTGGTCATCCTCATTGCCGGAACCGGCGGAAACTTTCATTCGGGAAAGACAAATGAAGTTGCGCGCGTGCTCAATCACGGCGGCTTCCATGTCTTGTCGTTCTCGTCGCCAACCTTCGCCAACTTCATGACCACTGCCCTTCCCTCTCACGTTCCGGGCCGTATGAAGGATGATGCCGAAGCGCTATACAATGTGATGAAGCTCGCATTCGAAGACGTCAAAGACGAGATCGAGATCGAAGGGGGAATTCATTTAACCGGCTATAGTCTCGGCGGGATCAATACTGCCTTTGTTGCCGAGCTCGACTCGCGCGAAAAATACTTCAATTTTGACCGGGCACTTGTTCTCAATCCCCCAGTGAGCTTGATCTCCTCCGTGACCATCCTCGACAACATGCTGGACGATAATGTCGAGAACAATCTCGAAGTCTATGACCAACTTGTCGAAGACATTTTCACAGAATTTGCCCGTGTCTATACACGGTCCGATTTTCTCGATTTGAGCGGTGACTTTGTCTACCAATTCTTCAAGGCTGCGGAACCAACCAACGTACAACTGGAAATTGCGATCGGGCTCGCATTTCGGCTTTCCGCGACCAATATGGCGTTTGTCAGCGATGTCATGACCAATTGGGGATACATCAAACCCAGAGATCGGGTGCTAGGCCCGACATCCATACTCACACCTTACTTCGACCGCGGGATCGTCAAGAACTTCAATGATTTCTTTCAAGAGCTTTACCTTCCGTATTTTCAGCAAAGCGATCCCACACTCACCGAAGAACAGGCCGAGTTCGATGCGAGCCTCCATGCCATAGAGGATTATTTGCGGAATGCCGACAATGTCGGTCTCATTACCAATGAAGATGATATCATCCTTGCTCCCGGTCAGGCTGAGTATTTGAACGACGTCTTTGGTGATCGTGCCGCGATCTATCCGACGGGCGGTCACTGCGGCAATTACCTCCAGCGCGATGTCGCTGCGCGCATCATTGGGTTCTTTCGCCAATGACACCCGCTCCCCCGATGCGCGCATTGGCCTTGGCATTTCTGTTGATGGCCTTAAGCGCATGTGCAGGCACACCACCGCCGGATGCGCCACCAGCTTCTATCCTCCAGTATGAGGAACAGAGCGACGACGTACTGGCGGCGCCGCCGAGGCCGTCGACCAACGACCCCTTTCAGCGCTTTAATCGCGGCGTTTATTACTTCAACGCAGACTTCGATCGAAAGATTTATTTGCCTCTGGTCAATGCCTACCGCTTTGTCACACCGAGGTTTGTCCGCACCGGCATCAACAATTTCTTCAGCAATCTTTCCGAGTTCCGCAACGCCTATAACGGCATCCTGCAAGCAAGGCCGGAGGTTGCCGGACGCGCGGCGATCCGTTTTGTTGTCAACAGCACGGTCGGCCTTCTCGGTTTCTTCGATGTCGCCACCAAGGCTGGCGTCAGTCAGCATAATGAGGACTTTGGTCAGACCTTGGGACGTTGGGGCGTAGGCTCCGGGCCTTTTCTGGTTCTCCCGATCTTCGGACCTTCGAGCGTCCGCGATACCACAGGCCTTGGCGCCGATTTCGTGATGGGAACCACAATTCCGCCGGCATCAACCGTCAACGACGTCGTTTATCAAAATCCCCTCATCTATGTCCCCTTTGCGTTGAGCGAACGGGACAAGGTCGGATTCCGCTATTTCGATTCGGGCTCGCCGTTCGAATATGATCTGGTGCGTTTTCTCTATCTCAAGAAGCGCGAGATCGACGTCGCCGAGTGAGGCGGCAACAAGCTTGCAAGAAACATCGATGGAGGTTGGAACGTGACTTGTGCCGAGACGTTCAAACGGGTAATGCCGCACTGCAGCAAAGTCTTTTTTGCCGCTGCGGTTGATCACCCGGTATAAGAAAATTTGAGAGGTACCTCATGGCCAATTTTGGAGAGACGGTGAGTCAGTCGATTGACACAATCAATCAGATGACTCGTGAGCAACTTCAGAAAACTTTTGAGCTGAGTGACGAGATGCTCGACAAGTTTCTCGCTCATCGGGAATCCGTCGGCGCCTACACGTCGCTGGACGATCTGCGGAATATTCCCGGATTTGAAGACAAAACGATTGAAAAATTCCGCTCGCATTTTGACCAAGCCCGCGATCACATGGAGACCACGATGCAAAAGATGCAAGAGGGTGCCAAGGCCCATATGGAACGTTCACAGCAGCTCATGGAAGTTTGGACGCGTGTCACCACCGAGCAATTTCAAGCGAACGCCAAATACATGAGCGATCTCATGGGTGCTAAGAGCCCCACGGAGTTCTTCGAGAAGCAGAATGACTTTGTTCGCGAGACCCAATCCCGTTGGACCGACTATGCCAAGGAAGTTGGTGCGTTTGTCCAAGACAAGCAGGCATAGACTTTTTTCACAATCGGGGCGGCGCCTGACGTTTGATCGGGCGTCGCCTTGGCCGTTTTGATCTTCGAACGCTAGGACTCTCCGAGCCCGAGTTCTGCCGCGACAGCATCGAGTGTGCCAAGAGCATCCTGATCCGCGGCGAAGGCTTCTTTCGCACTCGCAAGCGCCGCCATCGCTTCTGACCGATCTCCAAGCACGAGCTGAGATCGCATCAGCATCAGCCAGCCCTCGAGATCGTCAGGATCGCTTTCCAAGCGTGCTGCGAGACCTTCGACCATGCCCCGGATCATCGCCATCCGGTCCTCCGGCGTCATTTCCGCGGCCGCCGCAACATCGGCTTCGGACGGCCCCGGCCGGGTCGGTGGTGCGAGCCCCATCTGCGCTGCCGCCTGACGGATCTGCATCAAAACGAACGGTGCCCCAGCAAAACGCGCCTCGGCCGCTTGCAAGGTTTCGCGCGCAGCCGCCTCATCGCCACTTGCCATCTGGCGCTGCGCCTCGGCGATCACCGCCTGATAGCCATCTGCCGGGGGCGCTTCCGGCAAGAATTCGTCGATATCACGGCCGGTGAGGCTAGCCATCTCGACCAAATGTTCCCGCACCAAGGGTAACCAGGGCGCCTCCGGTGTGCTGTCATTGTAAAGATCGAGCCAACGCTCGAAGGCCGCATCAAAGTTCTGCGCTTGGGCATCGGCAAGTGCCAGATAGTAGCGTGCTCGCGGATTGCTGGGATCCGATTCCAGAATCTGATTGAAAGCGAGCAGCGCCGGCATGGTGACATCACCGCCATTGGCCTTGATCAGCGCCTCGCCATAGACCGCGAGGACGGACGGATTTTCATCCGTCAGCCGCAAGACATGCTGAAGCGCTTCGACTTCCTTGTCGTAACGTCCCAATGCTTCGTAGGACTGGGCCAAGATCCACCAGAGATCGGCATTGTCGGAATCCTGCTCGAGCCGTGCGACGACCTCCTCGATGCGAGATGTGAGATCGCCGCCCTCAGCCTGCATCGGCGATGGCTCCTCGGTCTGCCGCAACGCAAAAGGCGCATCCGGCACGCGCGGACTGCCCAATTGCCAGTAGATCCCGCCGGTCACAGCAATCAGTGCCAGAGCAATCGTCAGGGCCGCGATAGGTCGTCGTCCGCCCCGCATGGTCCTTGGCCCACGACGATGGACTGCAAGCAGACGGCGCTGGATCTCGACAGCCGCGGCCGATGCCTCAGCCTCGCCGATGAGACCCTGCTCCTTCTCACGCTCGAGTTCTTGGAGCTGTTCCTTGTAGACGGAAATCTCGGCGTCGGCTTCGTGGTCTTCTTCTTGAGCACCACGCAAAAGCGGCCGTAGGATCGCAACCAATATGGCAGCGACAAGGATAATGGCTGTGACTGTGATAATCATGCGTCGAGAAATGGATCCTTCTGGCTCAACGGTCCCCAGTCCGAGTTACGTTTCACGATCCGCGTGATCGTCACGACGCGACACTATGGTCGCGAATGGCCGGATAGAGTGCCTGAAACCGCCGCCATTTGTCCTCGTATGCGGCCGTGAGATCGCCGGCGGGCTCAATCGTCTCGGCTATTTTCGGCGTTGTGCACGTAGTCAGGGGATCTGACCCCTCACCCGCAACCAGCGCCAAGCGTGCCGCACCGAATGCGGCGCCAAAATCGCCATCGGCAGGAACGGCGATAGGAATACCCAAAACGGTTGCCAGGATCTCGAGCCAAATGCGCGACCTTGAGCCGCCGCCAACAGCAAATAATTGCTCGATCCTGGTGCCGGCAGCGGCCAATGCTGCGAGATTATCGCGCAGGGCAAAGGCGATGCCTTCGAGCACGGCAAGCGTGAGAGCCTCGCGGTTGCTCGCATGGCTGAGGCCGACAAAGGCACCGCGCACCCGTGGATCGTTGTGAGGCGTGCGCTCGCCGGAAAGGTAGGGAAGGAACATCACCTTCGAAGGAGATTGCGGCGTCTGCGGAAGCGCTGCCGTGAGGTTTTCCGGCGTTTCCTTCAAGAGCTCGGCCAACCAACTCAACGCATCGGCGGCTGCCAGAATGACACCCATTTGGTGCCACAGCCCCGGAACAGCATGGCAAAACGTGTGGACCGCGGTCTCGGGGCTCGGCTGATATTTGGCACTGCTGGCAAAGACGACACCCGAGGTCCCGAGCGACACGAACGCGGTGCCGGGCTCGATCACGCCAAGCCCTATGGCCGATGCCGCATTGTCACCGGCACCCCCTGCAACCACAACGTCGCTGCGCATGCCCCAGCGGGATGTAAGTCGCTCCTGCAACCTCCCGGTGACATCGCTGCCTTCGCAAAGTTCGGGCATTTGGGCCTTGTCCATGCCGCCCGCTGCCAAGAGGGCGTCCGACCACGCTCGCCGGCCGGTATCGAGCCATGAGGTTCCGGCGGCATCCGACATGTCGCTCGCATAAACCCCGGTAAGCCACCAGCGGAGATAATCCTTCGGCAGCAACACCTTGGCGGTCTTGGAGAAACATTCGGGCTCATGGGCTTTGACCCACAAGAGCTTGGGTGCGGTGAATCCAGGAAAAACAATATTGCCGGAGATGGCGCGGAACTGGGGATCGCCGTCGAGGGCTGCCGCTTCTTTATGGCTGCGCGTGTCGTTCCAGAGAATGCAAGGCCGAAGGACCTCATCATCCTGCCCCAGAAGCGTCGCACCATGCATCTGCCCGGAAAGACCGATGGCTCTCACCGCTCCGAGGGCCTCTCGGTGAGACGCGTGGAGCCTGTCCAATGCGGCTTCCAAGGCGGCAATCCACTGTTTCGGGTCCTGCTCCGACCAGCCCGAATGCGGCCTTGAGACGGTTAGTTGCTCCGTTTCACTGGCCACAATCGTCTGCCCGGCATCGATCAGCAAAACCTTGATGCCGGTGGTTCCGAGATCGATCCCTAAATACAAAACCATCCCTTCAACTTGCTATTCTCACCGGCGAAGAAAATCTCGAACTTCATCATCCAGAATGTCGCCCGTAATCTCGATATCGGGTGTGCCACCATGTCCCGGCCCCTCGGGCGGCATGATCACATCAGTGTCATTAAGTGAGAAATCGACACCGGTACCATCGCGCAACGGGTTGAGCAGCTTGTTGCGTTCGAGCAGTGTATGGTGCGGCAGTGCCGCGCAACAATGAAGCGATGCTGCAACGGCAATGCTTGCTCCGACACCATGGAGCGCCACCTCGGCCCCGGTATCTGCCGCAATCTTGTCGATCCGCCGCAATCCCGAAACCCCGAGTGCCCGGCTGATATTGGGTTGCAGAACACGCACGCCGATTTCTGCGAGGCGGCGAAACGCACTCTCTGTAAAATCGTTCTCGCCACCCGCAATCGCAAAAGGCGCTTCTTTTGCGAGTTCCTCGATGCCGTCGAAATCTTCGGGAACGAGCGGCTCTTCGAGCCAACCGATCGAGAGCTTGGCCAAGGGATCGATCATCGAAAGCGCCGTTTCTCGATCATAGCCGCAGTTCACATCAAGCATCAGCTCGACATCGGGGCCCAAAGCCGAACGGACCGCAGCGATATGAGCAAGATCTATCTCCTTGCCGCGCCCGACCTTGAGCTTGATACTGCGAAACCCCTCGGCGACAAAGGCTTCGGCTTTCTCCACCGTCTCCTTGGGCGTCTCGAAAAACGGAACCGGGCTCACATAGACCTCAACCGCCTCTGTCCCGCCGAGCAGATCGGCCAATGGTTTTTCAGCACACTTCGCCAAGAGATCCCAACAGGCGATGTCGACACCGCTCAAGGCTTCCATCGCAGCACCTCGGCTACTCCCTAGGGCAAAGAAGTAGCCTCTGATTTCGTTGATGGGCTCCTCCGGCTCCGCCATGTCGACACCGGCGAGCGCGGGTCCCACGACCTCATTGATCAGGGCACAACTCGGTGTCGGTGACGGCAATCCGAAGCACTCGCCATATCCGACCCGTCCGTCCTCGCCTTCGACCGCCACCAAGGTCGAGGTCTGTCCGAGCCGCTTGATCCTTCGAAAATTGCTGGAAGGTGTCAGGAAATTGGAGGGAACTTTCCCTTCCCCGAAATAACGTGCAAACGGATATCGCATCTCGATTGCGCGAACGGATTTGATCCTCATAAGCCTCCCGGCTCTTTTGT
>CAYPOV010000221.1:0-8046 GCA_964412385.1 uncultured Geminicoccaceae bacterium | reverse complement strand
GATGAGCGCAAGGAAAAAATAACAATTAGGAAAAAAACTCTTAGGGGGATGCGATCTCCCTAAAACCCACGATCAGTTGAGTGTGGCGTACTTTGGGAGCGTGAAGACTACGTCTTGTTCGATCTTTTGACAAGTGAAGCGAAATTGTCGACCTACTGTTTGAAGCTGTGGAGCGGATTGTGTCACTTGCCGAGACGTTGTGATCGCGGTGCGCAAGACCGTTGTCGCAGGGGATGCGCGAAGGGGACGGCGCTCCGTCCCCTTCGCAATCATGTTGGGGTTCTTTACGACGCCTGCGCGAAAAGGTAGTCAATAAACCTTCACGAAAAACTTGATGCGGTAGAGCCAGTAGAGAAAGAGCCAGGCAAGGATCATGGCACCGAAGGCTTCGATGGCGGGGCGCCATTCCATGGGCAGGGGTTGGTAGACGCGGAAAAACAGCATCTGCCAGGTGAAGGTGAAGTTGACGAATTGGAAGGCAAGGTAGATGGCGAGCGAGTTGAGCCCGATCACCTGAAAGGTGAAGCCGAAGGATTTGAAATCGACGACATCGATGAGCCAGTAGAAGAGTGCCATCGAGAAAAAGGACATGCCGGCCGTGAGCAGGATGAACGAGCTGGTCCAAAGATGCTTGTTGATGGGAAATATCAGGCTCCAGAGCAGGCCCAGTGCCATGGTGATGAGCCCGGCGATGACGAGATTGCGGATGCGCTCGCGGTGGGTTTCCAAGTGACGCAGCATGTCGCCTGCCGTGGTGCCGAGAATGGAAAGGCAGACTGCGGGCAGGGTGGTGAGGAGGCCAAGCTGGTCGAAAATTTCCTGGCGTAGCCGTCCGGGGAGGAGTTGCCGGTCGATATAGCCTGCAAGATTACCTTCGAGCGTGAGATTGCCTGCACCATAGCCCGGAACCGGCACGAAGGTCATCAGCAGGTAATAACCGATCAAGAAGATGGCGGCGACGAGGATGCGCGCGCGGCCGCCGAGATGCATGTAGAGAGCGCCTGCGACAAAGCCCGCAATGGCGATGCGGCCCAAGACGCTGACGAGGCGGATCTGGTCCGGCTGATAGACCTTGATGGGGCTGTTTTCATAGAGAATGCCCAGAAGGATGAGGATCGCCATGCGGCTTGCCATGCGGCGGTAGATGAGCGCGCGCGGTGTACCTTTTTCAAGCGCGCGGCCTACCGAAAAAGGGATGGAGATGCCGGCGACGAACAAGAAAAGTGGGAAGATGAAGTCGTAGAAGGTGAAGCCGTTCCACTCGGCATGAATGAATTGGCCGGAAAGCCAGTCGACCCAGGCGAGCCCGGTAATGCCGGCAAGGGCCACAAAAAATTTGTCGCCGCCGGAAATCAAAAGCATGTCGAAGCCGCGTAACGCGTCGATGGAAACCAGGCGTGTGGAGGGTGCTGACATAGGCGGAGGTGGCTCACTGGCTGTTGGATGGTCTGGCCGAAGATTGGCTTCTTGGAGTTGAACGATCGATCGCTGACAGGCCAGTCTTTCTCGCTTTTTCGTGTGTGGAATTGATCGAGTTGCTGCTGTAGTTTTTCTCTGAGTGTTCGTTTGCGGCAGGCATGTCATGTGACCCGCAGCGGCAATCCTTGCCGATCGCTATTGTTCTGTCTATGTCCTTCGGTGTTTCGACAAAGCGCACCCTTCGGAGGCATAATGCGTATTTTTCTACCGATTGCTCTGACCTTGACGGCTCTTGTTTCCACTGCGGCCGAGGCTGGCGATCCGGCGGCCGGCGAGACCGTGTTCCGGCGTTGCATGGCGTGTCATGTGGTCGAGCCTGGTGTGAACCGTGTCGGTCCCAGCCTTCATGGTGTGGTCGGCCGGCAGGCTGGCACGGCTGAGGGTTTCAACCGCTATTCGGCATCGATGACGGCGGCGGGCGAGGCCGGTTTGGTTTGGGAGCCCGAGCAGATCAAGGGGTATCTCACCGATCCTTCAGGCTTCTTGCAGGAGTATCTCGGCGATCCGAGTGCGCGCGGCAACATGGCCTTCAAGCTTGCGGACGGCACGCAGCAGGATGACGTGATCGCCTATATCGAGCAGGCCTCGCAATAGGGCGACTGCTCACAGATTGACCACTGGTTTGTGAGGAAACGTTTAGCCAGGATACGTTTCACTGATTTGCGGCTGCCGCTATATCAGCCTCGTGACTGATCAAGAGGGAGTCCTCAGGATGAACGTATCGAGGAGTGTTCGGGCGATTGCTGTTGCCTTCGCCCTGACCTTACCGATCGCCGCGACGGGCTACGTCCCGGGCGCTTTTGCGGCGGAAGAAGTGAACATCAATGACGGTTATGCGGTGCATGGCTATGATGTCGTCGCTTACTTCAAAAAGGGTGAGCCGACACCTGGCGTTGACGAGTTCACCGCCGAGCATGATGGTGCGACCTACCGGTTCGCGAGTGCTGAGAACCTCGAGGCCTTTCAAGCCGAACCGGCCTCCTATGCACCGGCCTATGGCGGTTATTGTGCGTTCGGAACGGCAATGGGCCGCAAATTCGACGGCGACCCCTATGCCTGGAAGATCGTTGACGGAAAGCTCTACTTGAATGTCAATCAGACAGTTCAAGAGCGTTGGGAGACGGATATTCCAGGCTTCGTCAAGGGTGCGGACAACAACTGGCCGATCATTCAGACGGTGGCCGACGCCGAACTTGAAGAATCGCCACCTGAGGGCGTCACGCTGGGCGCACAACAGTAGCGCCTGGTTTGCTCGTAAACATTTGCTTCGCAAACATTTGGTAAACTTAACGGAGTTAGACCATGGCTAAAAATGCTACCATCATCGCTTCCGCACTTCTCGCTGCCGGTACGGTTGCCGCAGGCTCGATCACCCCGGCTCCTGTGCAGGCGGCCGACCTGGTAAAGTGCTACGGCGTTTCGCTTGCGGGTGAGAACGATTGTGCCGCCGGTCCCGGTACCACCTGTGCCGGCACCTCGACGGTCGATTATCAGGGTAACGCATGGACATTAGTTCCTGACGGCACCTGCGAGAGCACGGAGATCAATGCGGCAGACGGCCGTACGCTTCAGGGTAGCCTCGAGCCGCTCGACCGCGACATTCCTTCCTAACCGACGGCATCGCATCAATCGAAGGTGGCCCCGGCGGGAGCGTCTGCCGGGGCTGTCACTCGCATGCCTGTTGCCCCATCGATCCCGGCCCGGGCCGGCCTCGGCTTCAAGCTCGAGCACGCACAGGATGTGCTGAGCCAGACGCCCGATATCGGCTGGTTCGAGGTCCATCCCGAAAATTACATGGTCAAAGGCGGGCCGCGCCACGCGATCCTCGAAGCGGTGCGTGCCGACTATCCGCTTTCGCTTCATGGTGTGGGCCAGTCTCTGGGCGGCTCGGAGCCACTCGACGCCGATCATCTCGAGGCGATGCGGGTACTGGTCGAACGCTACGAGCCGGGGCTGGTGTCGGAACACATCGCCTGGTCGGCCCATGACGGGTACTATTATGCGGATTTGCTGCCGACGCGGTTTTCCAAGGTTTCGCTCGATAACCTGGTCGCTCATGTCGATCAGATGCAGACGGCGTTGAAGCGAACCATCCTGGTCGAGAACCCGACCCATTATCTGCCGCTGATTGAGCCCGACATGTCCGAGCTCGAATTCCTCGAAGCGCTCGCCGAGCGCAGCGGCTGCCGTCTCCTGATCGATGTCAACAATATCTTTGTGAGTAGCCACAATATCGGAACCTGTGGCGAGGCCTATATCGCGGGCCTACCGGTCGAGCGCATCGGTGAGATCCATATCGCCGGCAACACACCCGATGCCGCGAGCGATCTTCTGATCGACAGCCATGCCGCCGAGGTGAGCGCGGATGTCTGGTCGCTCTTGGATCGGCTCTTGGCGCGGACCGGACCGAGGCCGGTACTGGTCGAGTGGGATAACGACGTGCCCGCATGGTCCGTGCTCCAGGCCCAAGCCGAGCGGGCCGAGCAGCATATCAATCATTCCGTGCGACGCTCGAGGGCGGCTTGAGCACGCCAATTGCGCAATTCGAGCAAGACTTCACCCGGGCCATAGCTGATGGTGCTCCCGAGGCGAGACCTGCGGCTCTGCCACCCGACGTAGCACCGAGATTTCGTGTCTACCGCAACAATTATTTCCACGGGCTGAGCGCCAGCCTGCGCGATGCCTATCCGCGCACCCATCGCGTGGTCGGCGACGCCTTCTTCATGGCCATGGCCCGCGAGTTCCTTGCTAACAATCCGCCACGATCGCGAACGCTGGTGCTATTCGGCGAAGGTTTTCCGGCGTTCATCGAGCAATGTCCGCCGGCGTCATCGGTTCCTTACCTCGCCGATCTCGCCAGGCTCGAGCGCGCCGCCTTGGAAGCCCTTCATGAAGCCGACGCCCCTTGTCTTCAGCCACAAGATCTGCAGGCTTTGGGCGAAGGGCTGGTGGACCACGTGTTCAAGCCGCACCCCGCCACACGGATGGTCGCCTCGGCGCATCCGATCGTGGCACTCTGGCATGCCAATAGTGCCGATCACGCCGGCTCGCCGCAAACAATCGAAGGACGGGCCGAAACCGCACTCGTCACCCGCCCCGCCTTCGAGCTCAAGCTGCAGCCGCTCCTGGGCGCTGACAAGATGTTCATCTCCGGTCTTATCCAAGGCCAATCCGTCGCCGCCGCTTTCGAAGCCGCAACGGCTCACGATGCCGATTTCGATGGTGCTACAGCGTGGCAAATTACACTGACGAGCGGAGCATTTCGCGCTAAAGACTAACGATCGGCATCACGCGGGAGGGTACGGATGTCAGATCGTTCCATCAAAATTGGCCGTGACTCGATTGGCAGTGCCAACGTCAGCGGTGACAATAATCAAGTGCGCGTGGACTATCGAGGCTCGCTGCCGCAGGCCGAGGACGTCGATAACAGGGCCGATCTCGAGGCCATACGTGCTCTGCTACAGGAGTTGGGCGGTCATGATCCCACCACGCACGAAACCGCGCTGTCCGATGCCGAAACCGAGGCCAAGAAAGAGGAGCCGGACGCCGACGAGCTCGGCGATGCTATGGACCGGGCCATCAAATACGCCAAAAAGGCAAATGGTTTTGCCGAGCAGGCCAGCAAACTAAAGCCCCATCTCGAGGCCGTCTGCGGCTGGCTCGGCCAGAACTGGCACAAGCTTTTGTCGGCTGCGGGCTTCGGTGCTGCGGTCACCTGACGCCATGACCGACCGTTCCGTCTCCATCGGCCGCGATGCCCACGGCAACGCCATCGTCACCGGCGACAACAATATCGTCTATGTCATTCACGGCGCATCCGACGACCTCATCGAGAGAATTCTGGGCGGCGAGATCCGGGTGGAAAATGTCGCGGAGGCCGTCCCGCTTGCGACGCTGATCCTTACCATCGAGTTCACCGACGAGACTCAAACCGAGTGGCAGATTAAGGCGCGGCGTCCCGACAAGGAAGATGATGCGACCGAGAGGACACAGGCGACGCCTTGGACCGACAACCGAGAGTTTGCCGCCGCCCTCGAGCGTTTTGGAACGCTCAGCCGGCGCATGGTGGAGAAGGAGGAGGAGCTTCAGCAGCTCGATGCCGATGCCAAGCTGCTTGGTGATGGCTTGGCGACGGCCCTTTGCGATGACGAGCAAACACTCCTCATGGATGCGGCTGTTGGTGATGTGCCGCCCTTCTTGATCATCGAGAGTGAGGACGACTTCGTTCTGGCTCTGCCGTGGGAACTGCTGCGGATGAGGGGCGAATTCGTGCTCAGAAGCGGGAAGCTGGACATCGCCCGCTGCGTGCCGGTCTCGCACCAGGCTCCTCTGCTGCAGAAGCCGAGCGACAGTGTCAAAATCCTCGTCAATGTCTCGGCGCCGATCGATGCGACCGCGTTGAACTACGAGGAGGAAAGTTTTCATATCATCCAAGCGCTGCAACAAAGCCGGATCGATCTGGTCGTCAACGAGATGGGTGAAGTCAAAGACCTGATCGACGGCCTTCGATCAGTCCCCGCTCCTATCGGCTTTCATTTCTCGGGCCATGGCGGTCCGGGCATGCTGCTCTTTGAAAACGAGTTCGGTGAGAAGGACGAGGTCGGTATCAACCAACTCTTGGAGCGTATTCGCACAGAGGCTGATTCCCGCCCGCGCTTTGTTTATCTTGCCTGCTGCCACGGCGGCGACGCGCCGTCGCTCCTGAGAGACCGGAGAAGTACAGCCGAGCAAAGCGGTGTTGCCGCCACGGCGACCGAGCTTCACCGGGCCGGGGTGACCCAAATCATCGGCTATTTCGGCTCTGTCTATGATCGTCTGAGCACGCTCGCCGAAAGGGCGTTTTACGGCGAGATCGCGCGTGGCCGGCGGACCCGCGATGCGCTCCGGGCGGCGCGGCGGCAAATGACAGCGTCTCTCGGCGCAGACCTACGGCATCCCGTCCGTGACGCGAGCCCAGTGGAAGGTTTGGGAAGAGTGCCCTATGGCTGGGCACAAATGGTGCTCTATCACCGCGGGCCGGACTTCCCACTTGGACTCGCGCAGGAGGGCGGGTTTGTGCCGCTTGTCGAGACGACGCAGCGGCAGCTTGCCGAGGTGTTTGCCGGCGAGCGCGTCACGATCAACATGTTGGAGCACGGTTTCATTGGCCGGCGCAAGGAACTCCATGCGCTCAGGCGTTCGATCGTCAAAGACGGGAAAAACCTTCATGTGATCCAGGGCCTGGGTGGCCTGGGCAAGACGGCCTTCTGCCACGAGGCTTTACGCATTTACGAGAAGCGCGGCTGGTTGCGCGCGGCACTCTGGTGTGCCGATGCCGAAGGCGATCTTGATCCAATCGCTGGCCTCTTGCGGCAATTCGAGCAATTAGGTGAGGCCCTCGTCGGTGAAGACTGGCCCGGTATTCTCACCGCACTCGATCAGGCTGCGGGGCAGCGGGAAGGACTTCGGGACGCGGCTACTCGGCTAATCAACCTCGTCAGCATGGCAATCCGGCACAGCGGTAAGAAGCTTGTCCTTTACCTGGATAATCTCGAAACGCTGCTCGAGGGACCGGACAATGACGACCCCGACGCGATTGCGAATTGGCGGAGCGATGATTGCGCGGCGCTGTGGCAAGGGTTCAAGAAACTTGCCCAGGAGAAGCCCGACAAGTTCGCGCTGCTCGCGTCCTGCCGCTACCGGCAGCGAGACTTTGGCGGTGCCATAACGCCTTTTGCGCCGCTCTCACAAGATGCGCTCTGGCGATTGATGGGCTGGTTCGCGCATCTGCGCCGCCTCTCTCTTCCTTCGCGCGCCAAACTTATGGCAAGACTTTCCGGCCATCCGCGTTCGGTCGAGTTCTTGGACGGCTTGATCGGCGACGCGATCGGTAATTGGGAGTTCGATAACGGAGACCTCGATCACGCAAGGCGGCATGCCGGTGACGATTGGGCGGAAAGAGAGTGGGACGAAATCATCGGACCGGCCTTGCCCGCGCTCGACAAGAAACTGTCGGAAGACCTCCTCTTCGCGCGCCTTTGGGAAATTCTTCAAGAGCCGGATCGCGAGCTTTTGGTGCGGGCCACGGTTCTCAGAATGCCCGCGGAGCGCGATGTTGTCGAGGCCCTGCATGGGGTTTCATCCTCGGCATCTCAATCGGTTCGCCGGCTTCAGAACCTCTCCTTGCTCACCGAGATCCGGGAACGGCGTGGGGAAACGGCCATCTCGCTTTTCGAGATCCATCCGAGCGTGGCAAGGTTGGCGTTGGCCATGATCGCACCCGACAAGGCTGAACGCTTGTCCGAAGAGGGTCATCGCCGCGCTGGCGATCATTTGGAAGACAAAGCGAAGAACTCACAAAGTTCGAACGATGACATCGAAGCTGCCTATCATCTTGATGCGATTGGTGAGGCGGATAGGGCGTTTTCTCTCCTGAGTGGATTGGTCGAATGGCTTCAGCGCCGAGGCCGTTACATGGATAGCCTTGCGTCGCTCGAGTTCCTTTCGTCGCCGGAACGGTTGATGGAACAGAATGCTGCGAGAATGATATCGCTCAAGGCGAGTGCATGGGTCGGACTCGGTGATCTG
>CAYPOV010000220.1:0-8067 GCA_964412385.1 uncultured Geminicoccaceae bacterium | reverse complement strand
CTTTCGACAGGTCTCTATGAGCTTGCCCGCCGCCGGGCCGCAGGTGCTCCTGTAGACTTCATGACATCGCTCCAAGCTTATGGCCGCAATCCGACCCAAGTAGGCCTGATGAGCGTCGCTCTCTTGATCTCATTCATTGCGTGGGCAGACATTGCGATCATTCTGTTCATGATGTGGTTCGGTCTGGAACCGCCGAAATTTACCGAGCTTTTCGCCGCAACATTCCTCGATTTCAGCAATATCGGCTTTACCATAATCGGGACCTTGGTGGGTGCGCTCTTCGCTGCCACAATCTTTGTGATGACGGTCGTTTCGGTGCCGATGCTGATCGCCCAGCCGACCAGCAATATCGCCGCAGCCATGACTGCAAGCTATAAGGCTGTTCGAACCAATCCGCGCACCATGGCGTTGTGGGCAGCGCTTATCGTTGTCTTCACCGGTGCCGGGATCGTGCTTCTTTATGTAGGGCTTGTGGTCACCATGCCACTCATAGCCTATGCGACATGGCATGCTTACGAGGATTTGATTGGCTCTGGAGGGGATCATTGATGGCAGGCACAGATATCGACGAAGACAATTCAGAGCTTGGAACAACGGAGGCTCTCCGGCATGCCTATGCTCAAAGAACCGAAGTAGGGTCATTCACGCCTTGGATCGTTGGAGCTGTCATGGGTATCCTCGCTCTCCTGGGCATGCTCATTCTCAGTCGTTCACGAGACGTTGGTATGGATATCGTGGGCTTCTTGCTCCTCGTGATCGGTCTGGTTTCCGTATTCCGCATGATCCATAACGCCACGGCTGCGCCGAAAGACGCTTAGGCTAGGCTCAAGGCCCATAGGCCAGTTCGGAAAGCGTCGCACGGTCGATAATTTCGACCAGATGGGCATTGGGCATGGCAATGACGTGCTGCTTTCTGAGTTCCGTCAACACGCGGCTCACGGTCTCGAGGGTCAATCCAAGATAATCAGCAATGTCATTGCGGGTCATGGGCAGCGAGACGGTATGCGCGTCGGCATCCAAAGCGTCACCCGCTAATCCCAGCAGCAGACTGGCAACCCGTTCACGCGCCGTTTTGCGGCCCAAGAGAAGCATTTGATCGTAGGCCGTCGTCAGTTCGTCTCGCGCCCGCTCGAGCAGAACCCGCGTCAATTGTGGAAACCGTTCCAGCGCTTGATCAAACAGATCACGGGAGAATGAGCAGATTTCCACTTCGTCGATCGCTTCAGCGCTAAATGTATGAAACGACTCGTTGCCTAGCCCCAGGAACCGTCCTTGGGTCGCGAAACCAATGATCTGCCGCCGACCTTCAAACAGTTTATAGAGCTTAACCATACCGCTGGTGACCGTCACGATGGAGACTACAGGATCTCCTTCATGGAAAAGCGTCCCCCCTGGCGGCACTTGGCGGCCGTGCGTCATTTGAGCAAGGCTTGCCAGTTCATCACGACTTAATGCTGAACAGACCGCAGAGCTTCGTGCCCAGCAGCCGGAACAAGGACGACCGAGCGATCGCTCACTACCGTTGGTCTGACTCTCTAGATCAGCGCTGTTCCGCACTTCGATCGCCCAGGAAGTTATGCGTGCATAGTAGTATGTCGGCCTAAAGGCGCCGATTTCCAATATGAGCGTTCGCCGCGAAAATCGACTCGATCGTATCGAAGTCTCTGAATCGCTCAGAAGCCGGCACAGTTTCCTGGCGGGGATAGAGCTGCAACCACGCTTGCGGGGCTTCGATGCCGAAGAATTCGGCAAGATTGGTTCGAACTGACGGTTCGCCGATTTCCTCGTAGTCGATTTCAAACAATCGTTGCTCTCGATTCCGCCGTGATATGAGCGTGCGCATCATCATCCGCGGCAATTCCTCACGATCCACGAACGCTTTGTAGTCCACGAAGTCAAAATCAAGCGGCTCAATGATGCGGTTGTCGTCGCAATACCGGCCAGTTCTCTGGCTATTCAGAAGCGATGCAAATTGTGCCAACCGATCCCTGCGATCGATCAAGATCAACGGGTCGTCACAGTTGAAGATCAAGTGGCGCAGAACTGCTGGGCGATGGTCGAGATGCAGCTTGAACCCGATGAGTTCAAGCTCGGGATTGATTTCAGCTGTTTCTGCGACGACGTCATCGAGCCACGTGAGGGGAGCCCGTTTTCGGAAGTCGAGATCTTTCGATGCGCCCACGTGCTGGCCCGCCAAAAAGGCGCGATGCGGGTTAAAAAGCTCAAAATGGCAGCGAACTGAAGGATGGGAATCCAGAAGCCTGCAGAGCCAATTCGATCCCGATCTCGGTGTTGATAGCACTGCAAAACGACGTGACGGCAATCTTGTCACCCGTTCTCCTGAACAGCCCGATCGACAAGACCCGAGAGCAGTTCCTCGAGCCTACCACTCGATTGACAAGTGAGGCCGTCATCGAAGTTCGCTCGTTCGCCGTTGCCAAAACTGACGACTTCAACGGCACTTCGATCGGTGAGCTCGCTGGACAATTGAAGACGCTTGGTCAGAGCGTAGATCGTCGAGAACGATATCTCGGGATCCATGTTATCGTAATCGATCGAGACCACCGATCGTCCAAACAGCTCCATATGCCGTTCGAGGATTTCGCCACGTGAGGCGTCACCGAACAAGATGATGGCCTTTGAAGCAGGAATTGGCTCAACACGAAATCCGTCTTCGGGACCGGGAAAAACACGCACATAAAGGCCACAATCGACAAAGAATTGTGGATCGCTCTGAAATTGCGTGACGATCAAGCCCCGATCGCGGTCCGCTGAAATGATTTCAAATGGTTCATGGCCCAGGATTTCGGTCAGTCGGTCAAACAGACCGTCGACGACTTCGAATTCGGTTGGAGGACGGACGGACAACGGCACCGAACTGGGTGGAACATAGGCGAGTTTGGTGTTCGGGCTAAGCTCCATCGGCTCAACTGCATGAGCGGCACCGATAGAGCCGTAAAGTGCCGCAATCCAAGCTAACCGAAGCACAGTCGCACCTTGGCCGAGCGACTATTTGAATGAGCCGCGGTGCCGACGCATGTTCGGCCCATTGAGCATCAGCCAGCGATCCGCATCCTGATTGATCTCGAAACGGGCGTCGAGCGGCACCGACGAGGTGACCTCCTCGATCGAGAACTGAGCCTGCTCGTAGACCGGGTCTTTGGCGCTCCGCGCAATCGAGATTTCTTTGGCGATATAGTAGTTGCGGTAAGCTCTCTGCAGGTCCTGCGGGACACCTTCGCCATCGCGGTAGATATTGCCTAGCTCAACCCAGGCGCCGCTGAACCCTCGTTCCGCCGCCATTTCATAGAGCTCGATCGCTTTGTTGACATCTTGTTCAACGCCCCAACCGGTTCGATACATCTTGGCGAGGTGATGAGGCGCATAGATGTTGCCGCGCTCGATCGCGAGTTGGAAGTATTCAAGCGATTTGTCGACATCCTTCTCAACGCCTTTGCCTTGCAGGTAAAGCCGCGCCAAGCTGTTCATGGCGTTCGAACTACCGACCGCGGCGGCTTGCTCGTAGTAGTCGATCGCCTTCGGATAATCCGGCTCGATGTGCCGACCACGTTTATAGAGCGTGCCTAACGCGTCGAGTGCCGGGCCGTAGCGCCTAGCAGCGGCCATGCTCCAATATTTGATAGCGTCATCGCGCGAAGGGTCGGTACCCCAACCTTCGAGAAGGTGCCGGCCCAGATTTGTCTGACCAGTCACGTCTCCCAGGTCGGCAGCGCGACGTGTCAGCTCGAAGGCCAGATCGAGATCTTGAGGCCGCGCTACACCGTCTCTGTACAATCCACCCCGCATCGAAAACGAGATAGGATAGTTCTGTTCACCCGCTTTGATGTAGTAGTATTCGGCTTCGTCCCATTGTTGGCGCAGATGCAGCGTTCGCGCCAGTTGGAACTGATGTCGAGGATTGTTCGGATCGTCGGCAAGCGCCTTGGTGCATTCGCGAATCGCGGCACGCGTATTGACGAGTGCGCCCAGAATTCCTTCAGCGACCCGGTTCTCGTCGTCTGGATGAGCGGCCAGCAAGTCGCATTGCGTTACGTCACCTAGAAGCTCCGTTTCCCGCCTCTCAATGGGTTGAGGCAATGTCGGCAAAGAACTTTCCTGGATGGCGGCAACCATTTGCCGAGCCCGCTCGGAATAGAGGCTCTCCGGGTACATCTCGAGGAACGTCTCGAAATCGTTGATATCCCGGCTGCTGTAGATGGCATCCCAAAGAACCCGGTCGTTGCTGACGGGTCCGTCGGGTTGAGCCGCCGCAACCTGTACAGGCTCGGGCTCCGGACGGAACACAAAACTACGCTCGAGCGATGTCGAAAGCCAAGGTATCTGATTGCCTTCCGTGGCTTGCCGGACCCGGCCACGGACATCTCGGAATACTTCGAAAATATCCCTGCCCGGAACCTCAAGCGCGGAGACCAGAGCACTCGTGAAAGGACTGTTTTGCGAGTTGGCCGGCCCATCATAGGCAACAGCACCGGCAGCCGCGGCGTAGGCGATCAAGGTCTCGCCTTGAGCCCGTGAGACGGTGGCCAGACCTTGACCCAATGCGTCTCGAAGATGTCCGAACGGGTTGTCGCGGCAAGCATCGAGGATGAATATGCCGATCGACGCCTGGGCTCGCGCGACACTGGCGAGACAATTGTCGAAGCTGAAGGCCTTTGTGGAGAGTTCCTCTTCCGACCTGATCGCGATGTCCACTGGCAACAAGTAATTGATGCCCCGGTATTGGACGCCGTGACCCGCATAAAAGACCAAGGCCGACTCGTCCGGCCGGACATACGACGGCACGCGACTGAAGATTTCGTTCAGTTGCGCTAGTGACGTGTCTTCGATCAGGTCGACGTTGAACGAGAGATCCTGCAACGCCAGCGCCATGGCACGTGCATCATTGCGCGGATTGGCGAGGCCCGGCAGATGTTGGTAGCTGCTATTGCCAATGACGATGGCGTGGCGGTCGCCTGCCGGGTTAAGCTCGGCAGGTGTAGGCGACGTACGAATCGCAGCGTGAGCGCTATCAATATCTCTCAACAGCATCATGCCGCTGCTCGTCGCTGCGGTTCCGATCAAGAAATTACGGCGTTGCATTGCGAATTCCATTCGTCATCAAAGCCCAAACGCGATCGAGTTACGATCCTGGCTCGGTGGTGAGCGTCACGAAATTGAGGGCGATATCGTCACCGGCGAAGCTATTCAACGTATCGAGATAGTCGGCAAAGCTGGTCAGATCCTCGGTAAAGGGACGATCAGTCACAAGATCTTCGGTCTGCGTGGCATAGACCAGAACCATTTCCTCGCCAAACGGCGGAGCAACTTCGGCACGCGTGACGAAGGCAGAGCGTCGGAGGCCTCCCTGCAGTCTGACAGGCTTAAGATTGACTACCTGACCCTGGACGTCGACATAACTTACCGCGATGACAGGTAGGTCTGGCGGTGTTTCGATATCCAGCACAACCTGCTGTCCTTCCTCGATGATCTGGCTTCCTCCGAGCAAGGAAACACCGACATCATCACGCCAGTGACGTGCCATCACGAAGTCGACAAGGTCACAATAGGCTGCTCTTCCGGCACTCCCGCAGGTGTCGGGCGTTGTGAGCGGACTCCGTGTTGATGCCAGACTGGTGCCTGCCGGAGCGGACGGTGCCTGAAAGGCCGCGGTGACGGTCTCGCCGATCGATTCCTCAAGCCTGCCATTGCTCTTGCAGGTGGTTCCGATCGAGAATGTCCCGCTTTCGCCGCTCGAGAAACTGATGACCTCGGGATTTCGCGAAACGATCCTGCCATTGCCGTCAAAGGCATCGACATTCTTAACGACAACATAATCAACGTCGGGATCGATCGTCGTTTGATAGGACGTTCCCTCGAGCTCGATCGTTGTACGCGCATAGAGATCGAGTGTACGCTCTAGCTGCACATCGCTGGGCTCTTTGGCACCGACGGTAAGTATGCGCTGTGCCGCCGGCTCATCAGTACTCGATCCGATGCCAACTGTTCCGCAATCAAGGTATCGTTCCGGCGGACCCTGGAAGGTCGCGACAATCAAATCGGACTCGGGCCGATCCTGGACATCAAAGCCAGCGAGGGTGAGGCTGTTCTCGATTACCTGGTTCACATTTTCAGGATCGGCGCTGACGCTGACGACCGATATCCCGCGGGTACTTCCCGCCGGCGGGTTGTAGCGCACCGACTCACGCTCGATCGATGTGATACCGCCACCGCAACCAGCAACGATGAGGCAAGTCGTTAAAATGGGCGCCATGCGCGTGGCCACAGTACCGGCTTGCGATCTTGAACGACAAATCATGTCATCACCCACTCGAATAAGGTCTCTGACCGGTTGGTCACGTCAGTCAATACATGTCCACCAAGGAGCGTGTCGCTCCCGCGCCATCAGGGCCTCCTGCCGGCTCTGTTGCGCAGATGGAACGGGGAAGCCCCACGGAAAGCTCAACGACACATCGAAAGGCCTCTTGAGCAAAGACACCGTTGGGATTGCTATTCAGGTAGTCTTCATAGGCCTGGATCGTCCCAAGACTCTTGGCCTGCAGCCAGGCCGCCTCGTCGCTGGACTGGCCGGCCGCACGCTGGCCAAAGGCAATACCCGTGGCCGCGGTGCCCATTAGCAAGAGCTTGAGCCAACGGAGTCGGCCTAGACCTTTTTTCATCATCCGATCCCGGTGCTATATCGCAAGCTCACTCGCTCACTAGTCGAGAAGCATTACTCTTGTTAACGATGCCGGCATTATCACCACTACAGCCAATTTCAGCTTATCGGGTGAGCGCCACTCGTCAAGCGCGTTCCTGATTGCCTCCAATTGACGTGTATGAGCTATGACGAATATCACAACCGGAGCTATTGGGTCGTCGCCATTGCCCCGGATTTCGCGCCGTCACCGTCAAAATTGGACGAGGCCGTGCCGATGATGTCGACGATACTTGGGTCCTCGAAAGGAGAAACACTCAATTCTTGAAGATATTGGCGGGATATTGAGCCAAAGGCGACAATGCGCACGGGCGCCCACTTACGCCGTATGCGTCCCAGACGTCGAACTCGGTAGAGATCCCAAGGCATGTCCGGTGCAAATCGGCGCTGCGATTCCGGTGATGGGAAGTACTCGAATACGAGCCGATGCCGCCTGAGCAATCGGAAATCGCGCCGATCCGTGACGATCACAGGCTCGAGATCGGGGCGTCGCTGCGACTGGATGGTCTCGATTGTTGCCGCAAAAGCATCAGTCTCGAGTCCCATCGTCATGATCATCAAGACTTTAGGCGAGTCGCCTCTGCGACTTCTCGGTATCAAAATGCCCTTGAGTACGTCAGGCTCACTTGGCGGTACGTGTTTGTTATTCTCGCTGCGCAAGTTCCGCGCAAGCCGCGCATAAAGCTGTTTGATCATTGTCATCAAGTCGTCCGCAGTTGAGAGGCACGGCGGCACAATCCTTCGACATTCTGGTCATGGCCGACTGCAGGTTTCCCGGCGGAACATCGACAGCCGTGGCGACGGAAATCGCTACTCAGGCCCAAGCAGGCTATCGGACTGGTCTGCTGTCGATCAAGGGGCCGATACTCAAAGCGCCTCATCGTATTCATCCCGAAATTGCAGCACTCATTGACGGCGATTCATGTGTGCATCTCTCTCCTGAAGGGTCCTATGCCGCACCACTAACCCTCGTGCATCATCCGCAACTCTTCACCTTCATGCCGCGGACACCCCTTGCGATTGACACGCAACTGGCTGTTCTCGTGGTGCATCATCCGCCCCATGATGGTCTTGGTGACGCATTTTACGATGTTCCTCTGATCGACGCCAACCTCACAATGATCTTCGGACGGCATGTGATTTGGGCGCCGGTGGGTCCGATGATACGCGAACAACTCACGCCCATTTTTCCGGAAGACCGCCTGCTTCCTATTGATTGGAGCAACCTTCTGAACTTCGATCAGTGGCCAGGCCCCCGTTCGAGCCTAATCGGTGACAAGCCGGTCATGGGACGCCACTCCCGCCCTGATCCGCTGAAATGGCCGGAAGACCGAGCAACTACGCTGACGATC
>CAYPOV010000219.1:0-8081 GCA_964412385.1 uncultured Geminicoccaceae bacterium | reverse complement strand
GATCATGCATCCGGGGCCGATGAACCGCGGTGTCGAGATCGATGGTGATGTCGCCGATGACATTCATCGCAGCGCCATTCTCGATCAGGTTGAAATGGGTGTCGCGGTGCGCATGGCGTGTCTCGATATTCTCACCCAGCATCTCCGCGAGGCGCCCTGATGCGCCCCTCGATGTTCCATAATTGCAGGCTGGTCGATCCGGCCTCCAATCTCGATGTTCCAGGCGGCTTGCTCGTCATTGACGGGCGAGTTGTCGATTTCGGTCCTCATCTCGATGCCACCCGCGCCAATTCGGCGACAGAGTTGATCGATGGCGAGGGGCATTGCCTGGCACCCGGTCTGGTCGACATGCGCGTACAGCTCGGCGAGCCCGGTTCCGAGCACAAAGAGCGAATTCCCACAGGCGTCAAAGCGGCGGCAGCCGGCGGCATCACCTCGCTTGCCTGCCTTCCCAACACCGACCCGCCGATCGACGATCCGGCGATGCTGGAATTTGTCGCCCGGCGCGCGCGCCAGCAGCGTTCCGTCAAAGTTTATCCCTATGGGGCGATCACGCGCCAGCTCGCGGGCAAACAGCTCACCGAAATCGGCCTCTTGAAGGAATCGGGGGCCGTCGCCTTTTCGGATGGCCCGAGTGCGATCAGCAATGCCCGGGTGATGCGGCGCGTGTTGAGCTATGCGGCCAATCTCGACGCCCTAATCGTTCAGCACCCCGAAGAACCGACACTGGCCGTCAATGGCGTGATGAACGAGGGCGAGATCTCGACCAGACTCGGCATGATCGGCATTCCGACAATTGCCGAAGTCATGATGATCGAGCGCGATATCCGCCTGGTGGAGGCAACCGGCGCGCGCTACCACGTCGCCCATATCTCGACCGCCGAGGCGATTGATGTCGTGCGCAAGGCCAAATCCCGGGGCCTTCCGGTCACTTGCGAGACGACACCGCATCATCTGGCGCTCAACGAGCTCGAGGTCGAAGGCTATCGCACCTTTGCCAAAGTCTCACCGCCCTTGCGCGGCGAGCGAGACCGGCTCGCCGTGGTCGAGGGGCTTCGCGATGGCACCATCGATGTCATCGCGAGCGACCACACGCCGCAGGATCAAGACAGCAAGCGCCAGCCTTTCGCTCAAGCCGCCTTCGGTGTCGTCGGTGTCGAGACCATGCTTGCCGTGAGCCTGAAGCTCTATCACGACGGCGATCTCTCGATGCTCGATCTGATCCGCAAAATGACGGTCACACCCGCGCATCTGCTCGGGATTGAAGCGGGCCGCCTTGCCAAGGGAGTACCCGCCGATCTCGTCCTCTTCGATCCCGATCAGCCATGGAAGATCACCGAAGAGGGTTTGTTAGGTCTTTCGAAGAACACGGCATTCGACGGCCGTCTCGTTCAGGGGCGCGTCATCCAAACCGTCGTGGACGGCAGGACGATCTATCGGCAATAGCCGTTCTCGCGAGATTGTCATAAAAACGGTGCAAAATAGTATCCAACAATATCGGAGGAGAGTTCTATGCGCATTGATGAGATCCGCGAAAAAGCATTCGCGATGCCATTTACGAGCCCTGCCTACCCGCCGGGACCGTACAAATTCGTCGATCGGGAATTCCTCATCATCACCTACCGGACAGATCCCGACAAATTGAGAGCTGTCGTGCCGGAGCCGCTCGAGGTGACAGAGGCTCATGTCAAATACGAGTTCATCCGCATGCCGGATTCAACGGGATTCGGCGACTACACCGAGACCGGCCAGGTCATCCCGGTCACGTACAACGGCCAAAACGGCACCTACTCGCACTCGATGTATCTCAATGACGGCCCGCCCATCTTCGGCGGCCGTGAACTCTGGGGCTTCCCCAAAAAATATGCGCAGCCGTCTTTGCGGGTGGAACGGGATCACATTGTCGGGACGCTCGATTACGGACCCAACCGCGTTGCCACCGGAACCATGGGCTTCAAGCATCAAGAAGCGGACCTTGATGCGATTCGCGCATCTATGGCTGTCCCCAATTATCTCTTGAAGATCATCCCTCACGTGGATGGGACTTGCCGGGTTTGCGAACTCGTCGAGTACTACCTAGAGGTCGTCACCGTCAAAGGAGCGTGGACAGGACCGGGGGCACTCGAACTTCATTCGCATGCGCTTGCACCTGTTGCCAATTTGCCTGTGCTCGAAGTGGTCTCGACCGTGCATCTCAAGGCGAATCTCACCTTGGGCATGGGCAAAGTGGTTTTCGACTATTTGGCTTGAATTCGGGATTCAATCGTAGGGAGTAGGCATCATGAGCCTAAAGGACAAAGTTGCTATCATTACGGGTGCTGCGAGCGGTATCGGTCTCGAGATCGCGCATGTTTACGCCAAAGAGGGCGCCCATGTAGCCATCGCCGATCTCAATCAGGACGGCGCGGACAAAGCCGCTGATGACATCCGCCAGCATGGCGGCAAGGCCATGGGTGTCGCCATGGATGTGACCAAAGAAGACATGGTGAATGCGGGTGTCGAGAAGGTCGCGGCCGAGATGGGCGGCGTCGATGTGCTGATCTCGAATGCCGGCATTCAGATCGTCGAGCGGGTCGAAAGCTTCGACTTCGTGAAATGGAAACTGATGCTTGCCATCCACCTCGATGGCGCCTTCCTCACAACTAAGGCCTGCCTCAAGCACATGTACAAGCAGGGCCGCGGCGGCAGCATCATCTATATGGGCTCGGTGCATTCCAAAGAGGCGTCCCTCCTCAAGGCTCCTTACGTCACCGCCAAGCATGGCCTTTTGGGGCTGTGCCGTGTGGTTGCTAAGGAGGGTGCCGAGCACCGCGTGCGCGCCAATGTGATCTGCCCGGGCTTCGTGCGGACACCCCTAGTCGACAAGCAGATTCCCGAGCAGGCGAAAGAACTGGGCATCAGCGAAGAGGAAGTCATCAAGAACGTGATGCTCAAAGAGACGGTCGACGGTGAATTCACGACGGTCGAGGACGTCGCCGCGGCCGCGGTGTTCTTTGGTGGCTTCGAAACCAACGCACTGACGGGTCAATCCATCATCGTCAGCCACGGCTGGTTCATGGAGTAGCGATTGCGGATCGCCGCCTCTAGTTGTCGTCGGCCTCAAGCGCGCCTCTTTTTTGTTGGGCTCGAAGCTTTTGGCGGTAGTTGCGCACGCTGAGCCAAAGGGCGATCAAGATCACCGGCACGCAAATTGCCAGAAACCCATCAATGGTCTTGTCGGAATAGCCGAGGATGGTGGTGCCCTTGAGAAGATAGCTCAAGAGGCTCACGCCATAATAGCTGATGGCGACAACCGAGAGGCCTTCGACAGTCTCCTGCAGTCGGATCTGCTGGGAGGCCCGCCTTTGGATTGACCGCAAGAGCTGCTGGTTTTGCTCTTGAAGACCGATGTCGACACTGGTTCGCACGAGGCCGGAGGTTCGGGCGATGCGTTCGCTAAGTTTGGTTTGCCGGCCGGCGATCGAGGCGCAATAGCGCAATGCCGGCTCGAACCGCCGATCAAGAAACTCACTGAGCGGTTGATAGGGTGATACCCGCTGTTCCTGCAGTTCCCGCAGGCGATCACTGACCAGCGCACCATAGGCTTCTGTGGCGCCAAAGCGAAAGGCACTCCGTGCCTGAAGGGCCTCGGCGCGGCCCGCAAGCGAGACCAGGCGATTGAGCATCTCTCGTTGGGGCAGCGCATGACCGGCCTCTCCCATATCGGCTGTGATCGAGGAGAGCTCCGTTTCCATCTTGGAAATCTGCGGCGATATCTTTCTTGCCATAAGGAGTCCCAAAAGCGCCATGCAGCGATAGGTGTCGAGTTCGACAATCCTTTGTGCGAGCCGGCCGAGCTGTTGGGTTTCCATGCCGTGATCGACCACCAGATAGCGAATGAAGCCGTCACCATGAGCGCGCAAGGCCGTCCAAATCGTGGCGCGTCCGCCCATGACGCTCGTGACCATCAGTCTTTGGCCCTCGAACCCTCGTTCAATCTCGCGGGGGCTGAGATCCTCCTCGATACGAAGAAAGGCGATGTGGGACGCGGCGATCAGCTTGCCTGGGAGCGAGGTGACCCATTCCTTGGGTAAGAGATCGACGACTGGATCGCTAAACGGATCGGCACGCGTGCCGCCCGGAGCCGTGAGAGTCAGTGTCGAAAATTCCGTATGCCGTTCCCAGTGCAATCTCAGATTGCCGAGATTGACCCCCCAGTGAAGCCCTTCGTCAGGCTCAGGCGCACCATACATGCGGCAAAGCGTGCCGACCCAATCGCGTTCCTCCTCGACTGAGAGGTCCATATCCGTGAGCGCGATCCGGCTCAAGCGTTGCGGACAGTCGAATTCCGGATGCGGACGCGCGTGGATTTCGGACGCGATGATGCTGTAGTCTTCGTGCCATTGCCACGCCTTGTGCATGCCAGCTCAATCCGAATTGACAATCCGATGGGTGCCTCTTGACGGTTTCATGGACGGCCCGCAAGCGCCGATCTCATCGCCTTACGAGTGAGGAGAGCCTTTATGTTTCTTGATGTTCCCCTGACAGCCGAGCATCTGGTGCCGCTCGTTGGGGCGTTTCTTTTTGGCTATCTTCTGGGGTCGATCCCATCAGGCCTCATTCTAACGCGTCTCGGCGGTGCTGGAGATCTCCGGCAAATCGGCTCGGGCAATATCGGTGCGACCAATGTGCTCCGAACGGGGCGCAAAGGTCTTGCCGCCGCAACCTTGGCCTTCGATCTCGTCAAAGGTGCCTTGCCGGTTTGGCTAGCCTACCGCTTTTTCGGACCGGACATGGCGATGCTGGCGGGGCTGGGGGCCGTGCTCGGACACTGCTTTCCGATTTGGCTCGGATTCAAGGGCGGCAAAGGTGTCGCCACGGCGGCTGGAATCATTCTCGCCCTCTCGCCGGCAACGCTGGGCATTGCTCTCCTGGTCTTTTTGGCGCTGGTCCTGCCGACGAAATATGTCTCACTGGGCTCGTTGGGCGCTGCCATCGCGGCCCCCATCACCGCCTATTTCCTAGGGCATGTTCAGGCGGCAGAGCTCTTCCTTCTCGTCGCCATCGTCGTTTTCATAAAACACAGAGCCAATATACCAAGGCTGATCAGAGGGGAGGAGAACAAGACATCGCTCGGCAAGCGCTGACGCTCTAGTAGTCGAGTTCGCTATGGATCGATTTTTTCGCAACGATGTGGAAAATGTGCCAGTGTTTGTGCTCGCCCTTCGGTGTCACCGTGTCGGTCTCCTCCTCCTCGAACATTTCGACCACGAGCCCGGATAGGTAGTTGAGCGCTTGATCACGGTCCAAGATCGTGATGCCAGACCGTTTGGCCCAACTGTCTCTGGGGCCGAAAAAATGCACGGCGATGCGGCCATTGGTTTTCACGCATTTGACGAGCCTGACCCAAACCTCGGGGAACACGGTCGGTAAGCACAGAGGCAGGGCGAAACTCGAGACGACGAGATCGACTTCAGGAAAGGGGAGTTTGGTAAAGTCGCCCTGGATCGCAGCGATTCGGCTGTATCCCTGGAGGCGGGCGTTCTTGAGCATCGCTTCGATCGCCTCTTCTTGGTAGTCGATCGCAATGACATCGATCCCTTCGCGTGACAGCTCGATCGCGTCACGCCCGGCGCCCGACCCGAGATCGAGCGCGAGTATCTCTTCGGTTTTCCGCCCCTCCTCCCTGAACTTCGAGAGAGCGAAGAGCACAGTCCGATGAGCCGGACGGTCGCCGGTCTTGGCGTAGTAGGTTCTCCACCGTGACGTTGAATCTTCTGGCGTCATTTCACCCTTGAGTTATCCTTCTCCGTCATGACGACTGTAAACAATGAACCACCCATCGAGAGCGACGATGTTCTCGCAGCACTGCGATTGAGAGACACGCCCGGGATCGGTGCGCGCAGCTATCTTTTTCTGGTCTCTCAGTTCGGCAGTGCCGGCCGCGCAATCAAGATGAGAGATCGCTGGCCCCCAGCACTCAACGATGCCGGCCGAATTCCGGACATCGACTATGCCGAGCGGGAAGTCGACAAGACCTCATCCTTCGGCGCCCGGCTGCTCGGCTATGGTACATCCGAATATCCCGATCTTTTATCGCAAATTGCCGATCCGCCGCCACTCTTAGCTTGCCTGGGCGATGCGGGCGTCTTGATGCGGCCTGCCGTCGCCATTATCGGGGCGCGCAATGCCAGCGGCAATGGCTGTAGATTCGCCCGAAAGCTGGCTCATGATGTTGCGAATTCAGGGTTTGTCGTGGTGTCGGGATTGGCGCGTGGGATCGACACGGCGGCCCATCAAGGTGCGCTTGACGCTCAGGCGATCACCGTCGCTGTGATCGCTTCGGGCCTTGATGTGCCCTATCCTGAAGAGAACAGGACGCTCGCAGAAGACATCAGTGATGCGGGCGTCGTGCTCAGCGAACGGCCCATGGGTGCAGCACCGCAAGCACGCCATTTCCCGAGACGAAACCGGATTATCTCGGGTCTGACGCTCGGCACGGTCGTGGTCGAGGCGGCTCCCAAATCCGGGTCTCTCATCACGGCACGCCTAGCGCTTGAACAAAACAGGGAAGTGATGGCCGTCCCCGGATCTCCTCTTGACGCGCGGCATCGCGGCACCAACAAATTATTGCGTGAGGGTGCACATCTGGTGGAGTGCGCTGAGGATGTTGTGGAGATTATCGGACCGCTTGCCGAACAGCGGCGTACCATGGAGCCGAGACGGGCTCTACGGAATCCGCGGCCGCAGGCGAGGCAACGGCGTCAGTCTGAGACTCCGGCGAAGCCCTGTCACTCGGATGCCTCATTGGAAAACCGGATTCTTGAAGTGATCGGTGCTGAGCCTCTTTCCGTTGACGAACTGATTCGTCAGTGCCAAGCAGACGCCGCCCAAGTTCAGCAAACACTTCTTGAACTCGAACTCGTTGGAACCGTCGAACGCCAGCCGGGCAATCGAGTCGCACGCGCCTCAAATTGACCGGCAATCTGCCTGAGGCATCTCAACAATGGGGTCGCACAACGTCGCCCCCGATGAGTCGGAAGCTTCACAATATGGACGTTGTTGTCGTCGAATCGCCAACCAAGGCCAAAACCATCGAGAAATATCTGGGCGATGGTTACAAGGTTCTCGCGAGCTACGGACACGTTCGAGATCTTCCTGAAAAGGAAGGGTCGGTGCTGCCGGACGACGATTTTGAAATGTTCTGGGAGCCGCTCAAAAAGCGTGGCGACCCGGTAGGGGATATCGCCAAAGCACTCAAATCTGCCGATCATCTCTATCTTGCGACCGACCCTGACCGCGAAGGCGAAGCCATCTCTTGGCATCTATTGTCCGTCTTAAACGAGCGCGGTGCGATCAATGGCGTCGACGTCAAACGCGTGGTGTTCAATGAGGTCACCAAACGCGCCGTCGAGGAAGCCATCGCGCATGCCCGAACGCTCGATGATCATCTGATCGATGCTTACCGCGCCCGGCGCGCACTTGACTATCTGGTAGGCTACACGCTCTCGCCGGTTCTTTGGCGCAAGCTTCCCGGCAGCCGATCGGCGGGCAGGGTGCAATCGGTGGCGTTGCGCCTGATTTGCGAGCGCGAAGCCGAGATCGAGGCGTTCGTCCCGCAGGAATACTGGACCATCGAGGCACTTCTCAAGACGCCGCGCGGCGAAGCGTTCAAGGCGAGGCTGAGCCAACTCAACGGCAAGAAGCTCGACAAACTCGATATCGGCAGCGAGCAAGACGCCAAAGCCGCGGTCGAGGCGATCGAACGTTCCAATCTCGCCGTATCCGAGGTCGAACGCAAGCAGGTGGCGCGCAATCCGGCCCCGCCTTTCAGCACATCCACCTTGCAGCAAGAGGCCTCCCGCAAGCTCGGTTTTTCGGCGAGCCGGACCATGAAAACGGCCCAGCGGCTTTTTGAAGGGGTCAATCTCGGCGGCGAGACCGTGGGTCTCATCACCTACATGCGGACCGACTCGGTGCAGATTTCGAACTCTGCAGTGCAGGCCTGCCGGCGATTCGTCGATAGCCGCTACGGTGCGGATTTCCTGCCTACCAAGCCGCGCATGTTCATAACCCGCACCAAGAATGCCCAGTAAGCGCAC
>CAYPOV010000218.1:0-8097 GCA_964412385.1 uncultured Geminicoccaceae bacterium | reverse complement strand
GTCGGAATGCCGATTTCCGCGAGGCGGAGCATGAGATACTCGGATATCCGGTTGTTCAGCACACCCTTGCCGGTGATCACCGCGTGTTTTTGATTGTTAAAGGCCGTGGCGTCGTCCTTGAAATACTGGATCAGCGTGCCCGGCTCGGGACCCTCGAAGAGCACTTTGGCTTTGCCTTCATAGACTTGGCGCCTTCGGGCCATGTGGGGGGGTAAACCTCGCGAGCAAAAAGTGGTTTATGGCCCAAAGGGCTTGCTGATCCCTCCTATAGACCCACAATCACGCGAAAACAATCGCCGCGCGTCAGCCAACAATCGCCGTCGCCCAATCGATCTACCAGTTGATAACGCGCAGGATGTCGGAATGATCATCGGTCCAGAGCGGCGTTTCCGGCATTGCCACAAGTGACTCGCCGCCAAGCGCCACAACACTGTCGCCGGTGTCACCGGAGCGCTTGAGCACAATCCAAGTTGAGGGAACGCGTGCCGGGTCGCCTGACGATTGCGCCGTTTCATTGTCCTCGAAGATCCACGCACGAAAACCCTGCTCGGCCGTTACACGGGCTACGATCGCTTCGAGATCGAGGTGGCGGTTCGAAACGTGAACCAGAATCCATCCGCCTGCTGCGAGTTTGGTATCGTAGAGCGCAAACGCTTCATGGGTCATCAAATGGACGGGGATGGCGTCCGAGGAGAAAGCATCGAGGATCAGCAGATCTGCACTATTGTCTGCCAGATAACGCAGGCTGAGGCGGGCGTCGCCATGGACCACATCGGCCTGGGGCATACACTCATTCAGGAACGTGAAATAACTCGGATCTCGTGCCAGCGCTGTCACCGTGGGATCAATCTCGAAGAATATCCAATCCTGACCTGGTGCCGCATAGCACGCGGCCGAACCTGCGCCTAAGCCAACGGCTGCGACGCGACCGGCAGGGTTGTCGGCTGACCAGTTCGTCATCAGACGGCCGAACGGTCCTTGGCGATGGTAATAGCTCAAAGGATCGGGTTTGCCTTCGTTGCCCCAGCGCTGCATGCCATGAATGGTCGTGCCGTGGATCAGAAGGTGCATGTCGTTCTGAGGTTCATGCTCGACTTTGTAGACACCAAAAAAGCTTCGCTTGGTGGCGAGCGCGGGGTCTCCGAACAAGGGAGACATCAGGACCAGCGACGCAAGGCCCAGAGCCGACCAAGTCGGTGGCATGAGATAGGCGCCAGCAACCATGCTGGCAACGATCGCCGCCATGAGGAATTGTGTCACTAGATCAATGTCGCCGAAGAGCGTGATCGTTATCATCATCGCCAGCAAAAGAGCCAGCCCGATCACACGAACACGAGGCAATGATAGCAAACGGTTCATTATGACCGGAAGACTGACCGTCGGCCGCCACAGTAGCGCCAAGGCCAGAACAATCGGGTATTCCAGCACCTGATTGAAGAGTGAGGGCGCGACAATGGCGTTGAAAATGCCGCCAAGCACGCCGCCGAGCGACATAAAGAGATAGAATTCCGTGAGATGCGACGCACTCGGTCGGTTTGCGGCCAAGGCCCCGTGACAGACCAAAGCCGTGACAAAGAAGGCCCCAAGGTTGATCAGGATATTGGGAATAATCGGGACGTAATTGATGAAGCAGGTAATCACAGCAGCCACGATGAGCACAGGCTGCAGCACCCGAATGATTGTCAGGGGGAGAATCGATTTCCGCGCAAAAACAATGACATAAGTAAGAAGATAAAGGGCGAGCGGCACGACCCACAATAGCGGGACGGCTGCGACATCCGTTGAAATATGTGTGGTGACCCCGAGAAGCAGACTTGAAGGGATGAAGGCGAGAAGGATCCAATAGCCACGCCGGCGCCAGTCTAATACCTCGTTGTCAAGTCTTGCCTCCGGCACCCTGATGGTCGTTGCGGACTGCTGACAAAACGTCGAACACTCAAAAATCAACAGCGCAAGAATAGCGAAGCCTAGAGTCCAAAACACGCTCTGCAACTGCAGACCAACGATCGGTTCGATCAGAAAGGGATAGCCCAAGAGGGCAAGCAGACTGCCAACATTGCTCGAAGAATAAAGGAAATAAGGGTCGGCGGCATCGGCGTGGCCGGTCCTTGAGAACCAGCGCTGCAACAAAGGAGCATTCCCGGCGAGTGCGAAGAAGGGCATGCCTACGGCGGTCGCGAACAACATGAGCAAGGAAAGCGTAGGGGCGCCTTGGTCCGGCGGTAGGATATTGTCCGGTGGTGCAAATGGCAGCACGAGGATGGCCGCTGCAAAGATCGCCAAATGAAGAATGGTTTGGCTACGCAGGCCCAAAAAACGGGCCGCCAGATGGGCATAGGCGTAGCCTGTGAGCAAGAGTGCTTGGAAGAACACCATAGCGGTATTCCACACCGCCGGCGCGCCGCCCATCAGCGGCAAGATCATTTTGCCGTAGAGCGGTTGAACCCAGAACAGCAGAAACGCGCTCAAGAACAGCGTGATCGCGTAGAGCGGCAAAGCCCACGCGCGTGGCAGCCCTCGTCTGATTGCAATGACAGAGGTGGTTGCAGTCGTCATGATTTCACCGCCGGATCAAGACATCCGAGGCACGCTACGATCGAGCGTTTAAGATCCCGTTAAGTCTTGCGTATCCTATGGCCGCTCTTTTCTGCGTCGAGTTCAAGTCCCCAACTTGTCCAGCTCGCCGACGCCGATCCTTCGAAAGGCATTGGTGATCGGATAGCGCCGGTCGCGACCGAAGGCTTTGCGGGTGATCTTGACTCCCGGAGGTGCCTGCCGGCGTTTATACTCGGCGAGATCGAGCAGATTTGAGACCTGTCGCACGGTTGCCGTCTCGAAGCCGCGATCGACCAGCTCTTTAGGCGAAAGGTCTTCTTCGACCAGACCGGCCAGGATGGCATCGAGGATCTCATAGGGCGGAAGAGAATCCTCATCCTTTTGATCGGCACGAAGCTCCGCCGAAGGTGGCTTGTCGATAATGCGTTCGGGAATGACGTCGCCGTCGGGTCCGAGACAAAGGGCCGGGCGGTGCATGTTGCGCCAGCGCGAGAGGGCGAATACTGCCATCTTGTACACGTCTTTGAGCACCGAGTAGCCACCGCACATATCGCCATAGAGCGTTGCGTAGCCGACCGACATTTCCGACTTGTTGCCGGTTGTGAGCACCATAGAGCCGAGCTTGTTGGAAATCGCCATCAACGTGACGCCACGGATCCGCGATTGGATATTTTCTTCGGTCGTGTCGGGTGGCCGGTCTTCGAAGATCGGCGCCAGCATCGCGCTGAATCCGTCAACCGCCTGCCCGATCGGGACATTATCGAGCCGCACACCCAAGAGTTCGGCGCAGGCTTTGGCATCATCCAGGCTTTCTTGAGAGGTGTAGCGGGACGGCATCATCACCGCGTGAACACGATCCGGTCCAAGCGCGTCGACGGCGACTGCAGCCGAGAGTGCCGAATCGATCCCGCCCGACAGGCCCAACACGACGCCTGGGAAGCGATTCTTGGTAACGTAGTCGCGAAGCCCCAGCACCATGGCGCGATAAACGGCCTCATTGTCGTCGGGAGGCTGGTGAATCTCGGCAGGTGATGCCAGGCGCCAGCCTTCGGCGCCTTCTTGCCAATGGGTTAGGAGGATATCATCCTCGAACCAGCGGGCCTGGGCAACGAGGCGGCAATTGCGTTCCAGGACGAATGAGCCGCCGTCGAACACCAGTTCGTCCTGGCCGCCCACTTGGTTGACATAGATTAACGGAAGCTTGGCCTCGGTGACGCGTTCGACGGCAATCGTGAGGCGAGTATCGTCTTTGTCGCTTTCATAGGGCGAGCCGTTGATGGCGATGAGAACATCGGCGCCACTTTCCTCAAGGCCTTCGGTGACATCGGGTGTCCACATATCCTCGCAGACCATAAGGCCGAGCTTGATCGAGCTGCCATCGGCCAGCGGCAGATTGATGGGACCCGGTACGGGACCGCGTTTGAACACACGGATCTCGTCGAAGACACCGTAGTTGGGAAGTTCGTGTTTGGCACGTCTGCCGAGGATGGCGCCATCGGCAATGACCATTGAACCGTTATAGAGGGCGTCGTTCTCGCGATACGGCACGCCAATAATGATGGCCGGAACCTCGGGCATCGCACTGTCTTCAACCAGTGCGGCGACGGCGCGGGCGGCATGGGCTGCAAGCGCCCGCTTGAGGACGAGGTCTTCGGGCGGGTAGCCGACGATGACGAGTTCGGTGAATACCACCAGATCGGCACCTTCGGCCGCCGCCTGATCGCGCGCCGTCCGAATGATCCCGAGATTGGCTTCGATGTCGCCCACGATGGGATTGGTCTGGGCGAGAGCGATCGTGATTTCGGATGCCACCAAAGAGACCTTTCCAGTCTGAAACTTGACGCAACCCAGTTCCCACAATCTAAGTGCCTTGGGAAGAACAGCAAACGGGAACGGTAGCAGGTGGACCGGCTGCAGAGCATGGAAGTGTTCGTCAAGGTGGCGCAGGCAGGCAGCTTTTCAGCCGCGGCGAGCCAGCTGGGCATGTCGAAATCCACTGTCAGCAAACACATCGTCGCCCTCGAGGAACGCTTGGGTGTACTCTTGATCAACCGCACCACGCGGCGGCTATCCTTGACCGAAGTGGGCGAGGCCTATTGCGATTGCTGCTTGAAGATCGTCCAAGAGATCGAAGAGGCTGAGTTGTCGACCATCGGGCTCAATGCCGAGCCACGCGGCACGCTCAAGATCTCGGCACCCATGTCGTTCGGCATACTCTATCTGAGCCCGCTCATTCCTCAATTCGTCAATTTGTGGCCAAAGATCGACTTCGATCTCAACCTCAATGACCGGCGAGTTGATATTCTGGATGAGGGTTATGATCTGGCAATCAGGATCGGACCGCTCGAAGATAGCAGCTTGATTGCCCGCAAGCTTAGCGAATCTCAGATGATGGCGGTTGCCAGTCCCGGTTATTTGAAGCGTCATGGGACCCCCCAGCATCCCGAAGAGCTGGTTGATCATGTGTGCCTGACCTATGCCTATGGCCGCATGCGCGATAGTTGGCGTTTCAAGGGACCGGACGGTCCGGTGCAGGTACGCGTCGAGAGTGGCTTTCACGTCAATAATGGCGACGCTATGGAAGTCGTGGCGCGGGGCGGGGTCGGAATAGCTTTGCTGCCGGCGTTTATCGTTCATCAAAGCATCAAGTCCGGCGAGCTCGTTAGGATTTTGCAAGACTTTGATCTGGGCTGCGATCCGGTGAGTGCTGTCTATCCCCACAACCGCCATGTTTCGGCCAAGGTGCGGACCTTTGTCGAGTTTCTGGTCGAGCAGTTTCGCCGCGATGTGCCTTGGCAGACGCCCGACGCGAAGGCATCGCCAATCCACTAGGCGAAAGCCTGGGCCTGGCCTACCATCGCTGAATGATCATCCGATCCCTGCCGCACCAGTTCTCCTCAATGCTTGCCGATCTGGCGAGCGTGCAGGGTCTGCGTGGGGGGCTTTGGATGCTGGCTGCTGCCACCTGCTTTGCCATGATGATCAATTTGGTGCGCCTTGCGAGCCTCACCCAGCACACACTCGAAATCGCGTTCTTCAGAAGCCTGTTCGGTCTGATCGCAATGCTGCCCTGGTTGATAAGCGTTGGCCGGCAGGGTCTACAAACCAACCACATGACCCTTCATCTTATGCGGGCATCGACGGCATTCATTTCGATGTGCATGTGGTTCTACACGCTCTCGGTGCTGCCGCTTGCCGAAGCGACCGCCATTAGCTTCACGGCACCTATTTTCGCCATGGTCTTGGCCTCTGTGCTCTTGGGCGAGGCCATGTTTCGCGCCCGCTGGATCGCCATGGCGCTTGCCGTCATCGGTGGCCTGATCATCGTCCAGCCGGGCGCACGTGCCTTTGATCCTGTGGCCATCATCGCCATCGTCACCTCCTTGATGTGGGGGGGCGGAACGATCCTCGTGAAGCTCCTGGCGCGCCACGATTCGGCGGCCACCATCGTCAGCATGCAGGGGATCCTGATTGTGCCGGTCTCGCTCATACCGGCACTCTTCGTCTGGCGCACACCGACATGGTTCGAATTCTGCGTGATGGCGGGCACAGGGCTATTCGGCAGCCTCGCGCATTACTGCATGGGCCGGGCGATGAAGACGGCGGATGCGGGCTTTCTTGCAGTGTTCGACTATATGCGCTTGCCGCTTGTGGCCGTCTTCGCCTTCTTTCTGTTCGACGAAGTCCCCGCACCCGCCGTGCTGCTCGGTGCGGTGATGATCGCCGGCGGTGCGCTCTATTCAAGCCGCCACGAGCATGTTCGCAACGTTGCAGGGCGAGCGGGATGACGGCCTCTTGACACTTACAGGCAATATCAAGGGAGCCCTTTGGGTTCTGCTCTCCTGCTTTCTCTTCTCCAGCATGGGGGCCATCGCCAAACATCTCGGAACAGAGCTTTCCAGCTTCGAAGTGGCATTTTCGCGGGCTCTGTTCGGGTTCTTGTGGGTTCTGCCGCTGGCCTTTCGCGAGGGCCCGCAAATCTGGCGGACCGCTCATCCGGGGATGCATCTTGCCCGCATCCTGATCGGTTCGACGGCGATGCTGTGCGGATTCTATGCACTCACCCACATTCCTCTGGCGGAAGCTACCGCCATTAGCTTCACCAAGCCCCTCTTCATGGTGATCCTCGCCGCGGTGATCCTTCATGAGACGGTCCGGGCACGGCGGTGGACCGCAACCGTGATCGGGTTGATCGGCGTCATCGTCATGCTGCGTCCGGGTGCAGGCGTGATCCAGTGGGCAGCGTTGATCGGTGTCGTCAGTGCGATTGCGGCGGGTGCCGTCTCGATTCTCATCAAGCAGCTGGTCATGACCGAAAAGAACACGACGACACTGCTCTATATGGGGCTCGGCAGCACGCTGATTGCCTCGATCCCGGCGGCCATGACCTGGATCACGCCGAGCCTCGTGCAAATTGCCCTGATGGCGGCCATGGGTGCGCTGGGTGCCGCGGGCCAATGGACGATGATGATGGCCTTTCGCCATGGCGAAGCCAGCGCTCTCGCACCCTTCGACTATGCCCGCCTGCCCATCGCCGCGTTCTACGGTTTCGTGATCTTCTCGGAGATACCCAGCATCTACACACTGCTCGGTACACTGATCATCGTCACCAGCACCCTTTATATCGCCCACCGCGAATCAAAACTGCGGCAAACCGGCCAAACTTAGCTTGTTCTGCCTATCGTGACCTCGTGTCATCTCCAGTCATCTCAGCAGGGGATTATATAGCGTCCAAACTCACGGGCCAATCAGCATGGCCCAGCGAACGTTTCGGCGAAAGTGGAAAGATGCGCAGCAGCTGGATCATCATAGCCGGTGTAGCAATTGCGATCGTTGCGGGCGTGGCCGCTTATTGGGCGGTTTCCGGCATGATCACGGGCAGTGCGGGCGTCGACGATGTCGGGCGGCCGCTGATTGGCGGCGATTTCGAGCTGGTCGACGAGACCGGTGAGGCCGTGACCAACGCAACCTACAGCGACCAGTACCGTCTGATCTATTTCGGCTACACCTATTGTCCCGATATCTGCCCCTTGAGCCTCAGCGTGATGGTTGATGCCTATGACCAGCTAGCGGCCGAGGTGAAGGACGAGGTCACGCCCATGTTCATTACGGTCGATCCCCAGCGTGACACAGTTGAGGCCGTCAAAGACTATGTCGGCCTGTTCCATGACGATTTGGTGGGGCTCACCGGCAACCAACAGCAGGTCGAAGCCACAGCCGACACCTACCGCGTCTATTATCAGCTCCACGAGCCCGACGAGCATGGCGACTATCTTGTCGACCACTCTTCCTTCACTTACCTAATGGACGAGAATGGCGACTATCTCACCCATTTCGGCCATGGAACCTCCGCCGAAGACATGGCGCAAGGAATCGCCAAGGCCGTCCAAGGAAGTTAAAGGACCGGGCACTTTTCTCAGCCGCACCGCTTGCATGCACCAGAGAGCTTCGCTACATACCGGTGCCTCGATCGAGAACACCTCTGCGCGCCCGTAGCTCAACTGGATAGAGCATCTGACTACGGATCAGAAGGTTAGGAGT
>CAYPOV010000217.1:0-8113 GCA_964412385.1 uncultured Geminicoccaceae bacterium | reverse complement strand
GGTATTAGCCTATTCGAGTGTCAGCCAGTTGGGCCTTGCCGTGATGGCCTTCGCCATTGGCTTGATTTCCCCGGAAGCCGCTCCGCTGGTCATTGCGAGCTTGATCTTTTTCGCAATCCATCATGGATTCGCAAAATCCTCACTCTTTATTGGCTTGGGCCTTTCGAGACGTCCATCCGCCGATCCGAGTTCGCGATTTGTCATACTCGGTCTCCTGGCTGTCGCAGGGATGAGCTTGATCGGATTGGCGCCGACAAGTGGCTATGTCGCCAAGACACTCATTGGCGATCTATCACAGGCTGGCCCCACGGCTTGGCTACCGTTCATGGGTACAATTGTTCTCCTGTCGGCTCTCGGGACTTCGGCACTTATGCTGCGGTTTTGGTGGCGGGCCAGGACAAAGACACCAGTTGGTCCTCCGACGACTTCACAAGAGAGAATAGCGCTTCTGGCACTTGTCGTCGGCGGATTAGCCCTCCCGTGGATCATGGGAGGATATGAGAATATCCAATCTTTGACGTCAGCAATGGACGGTCTCACAAAGAGCGCGGTACCATTGGTGATTGCGTGCTTCTGTGCACTGCTTTTGAGATTGTGGCGGTTTCGGATTGCCCGACCTGTCGCGCCTGGGGACCTTATAGTCTTGTTCGAATTGATATGGCGTCGGTCAATTCGTCAGCTGAGGGTAGTAACGCTAGCAGCAGATCCAATTTCTGCAGTCATGGAAAGCTTAAGCAAACGTGTTGCGACGATTCTTCAAAAAAAGACGGCCCTCATCCGAACTAAATGAAGAATATCGGCCGTGAGAAACTCTAGCGGACGTAATGTAGGTAGATCGCCGCGTAAATTAATACCGCAGATCCGAACAGGAGGATGTTTACTGGGACTCGCTTCAACAGTTTCATAGACTTTAACTCCCTCATCGGCGTGCTGCTAAAACGTCGGTAACGTCGAGTAATTGTGCCTTGGCGCGGAGCATGTAGAAGCCGATTTCGGCAAGATGACTCGCGAGAAAGAACCCGCCGGGCCGGCTGTTGGATACAAAGATTGGTTTGAGTATTGATGCCTCGCGAAAGCTTGTCAGCATTTGGGGCCACAAACCAGCGAGACCTTCGTTCTGGATGATTGCCTCGAAATCTTGTCCGATCGCTTCGATGAGGATGTAGTAGGCGTAGAGCTTGCCTTTTGTAAAATAAAACACGTAGTCGGCCGCTTGGTCGGTCACGTCAAAGCCTGATGACGCGATGTAGTTCTCAATTAAATCGCCCTGCGAACCAATATCCGCAGAAATTCTTTCGAGCGCCACTAGAAGATTGTCGGCCCGGGGATGAAATTGTGCGGAGCCAGACGACAGCCGCATGTTGTATGAGCGGAGCGCGTCAATAGCTTCACGATATTGCTCTTCGCTGGTGACAGTTGGAGCCCAGCTTCGCTGAAAATCGAAGACCCAGACATCGCCCGGAAATCTCAAGAGGCCGGCCGCACTTTCCAGATCGGCATCAACTCGCGAAGACCCTCGCGCTCGACCGAGTTGGTCGGAAAGTTCGGTGGTGAAGCGACCGATGGCGTGGATGATCCCCTCTTGATAAGCGCCCATATTGTCTAACAAGGCGCCGGGAACAAAGAACGGATCATTGACGACCCAACGATGTTCGTTGACTTCGCGCTCCAGGAGATGGATCGCGGCATCTACCGAACGCATGCCGCCTTCCGTTGGCTCAGTGATTTCAATAGTCGGGCGGTCGTCGATCCGTTCGAGTGCCAACATCCCGCCGAGATAGTAGAGCCCGACAATATTGACACCGACGAGCACGGTTGTCAGCAGCTTGCTCGCCAACCTTTTGCGCGCACTCCAGGGTGACGACGACTGACTATCCTCAGGAATTTCCGTGTCGATAGTAGAATTTCCATTATCTAGCACTGCGCTCATATCATCGCCCACCAACTTACTAACATCAAGTGACAGATGCGCCCGGCGCGGCCGAGCGCATGTCACGAAAGGCCATCAAACCGGCGCGTGGTCGCGACGAATGCGATTGCGCTCGATCGTGTTGAACAGGTTATCCTTATTGATACCCAAAAGCTCGAAGTCGCCGTCCTTGAGCCTGTTTACGGCAGCGGCTATGCGCTGTTCTTCTGCGTTTTCGCGCCAATTTCGGACAGCGTGACGAAGATTCGCCATCATGCGACGGCGCCGATGATCAACCCGAGCCAAAAAGGGCAAATCGGACTCGATAACTCCATACTGACGTGGGCCCTCCACGACATGGTAGAGAGAAGGGCTAAGGTCGATTGTCGTAGGAATGGACATAGTAGGCTACTCTCCGCTCAAATCCGATCGTGGACCATCCACAATCGTCGTTCGCATGATTTACGGCCCACCATCATTTTTCATCGCAACCTGCCAAAATCTTTTTTCTTTTTTTGTTTTCGGCATGAAAATGATGCAAAGCACGTAACTTCTAAGATCCGGACGTTATAGACACGCAGGACCATTATTTACGTTATGAGCAAGAAAAGGATCACTGAAGATCTCGGGCACCAGATGCCTTATCTCCGTCGTTACGCCCGTGCGCTAACTTCAGGCAATGCGGCGGAGGCCGATGATCTGGTTCAGGAAACGCTGCTGAAGGCGATCCGTTCGATTGACCGGTTTCGCGAGGGAGCGGAGCTTCGTGCCTGGCTCACCACCATAATGATCAATACCTTCCGAGATGAAAAGCGTCGTGTCCGGGTCCGGCAATCCTATGCCGAAACGCTCAGCGGCGAGGAGCCACAGGTGGCACCCCGCCAGCAGGATTGGATGGAAGTGCAAACCGTGTTGCGCGCGCTCGATACCTTACCCTCCGATCTTCGCGAAGCAATCTCCTTAGTGGCGCTAGAGGATGTGAAGTATACCGACGCAGCTCAAAGGCTCGGCCTTAAGCTAGGCACTTTTATGTCTCGGGTGTCTCGTGGCCGAGCGGCACTCAGGCAACTTCTTGAAGGTGAGACTCAACCGAAAAAACGGGTCGCAGGAGAATAGCCATGCAGACCATCGACCCAAGTCGCCGTAATCCCTCGGATCAGGAATCTGAGGATTTTGGCGATGTTGCACTTCACGCTTTTGCCGATCGCCAGCTTTCTCAGAACGAGGAAAACAAGGTGATCGACTTTTTGGAACGCCATCCGGATCGGATGCAATTGTTGCGAGGACACATGGACGACAAGCAACGTATCAACGACGCCGTCAAGCTTGAGGATGAACCGGCTGACGCGACGATCGACACTCTGGCCGATTGTCTGAGTGACCGTCTTGCAAATCACGAGCGACGGGAAAGGACGAAGCGCTGGTCGCTGCGAAGTGCGGCAAGCGTAGCGCTCATGGCTGTCGGTTGGACGGCCCATACAGCCTATGTCGATACCCCGGCTTCTTCGCCAACACCGGCACTGATGGCATCGCTCGAAACTGCCGAATTGCCGAGTTTCCTTGCTGATGCGGCGGGTGCCCACAGTCTGTTCGGTCTCGATCGGGTCCGGCCCGTGGAATATACCGCAGAGTCTGAAGGTGCGATGCAAGATTGGTTTGGATCGCTGTTTGATGCGGATAGCTCGGTTCCTCATCTTGAGCAGACCGGCTTCGACCTGGTTGGGGGACGTATGCTGGCAACTGCCGAAGGGCCGATCGCTCAACTCCTCTATGAAAACACCCCGGGTGACAGGGTGAGCCTATTCTTCACCAAACAGCAGATCGGTGAGGGCAGCGAGATGAAGCTCGTCTTGGTTGGCAAGACGTTCGCCAGCTATTGGAATGATGACGAGTTCAGCTATGCTGTGGTAGAGGAGGCACCCGGTGCCGATATCGGGGTCGTTGCCACGCAGGTTGCCGAACTCGTTCATAATGGGGGGTCATGAGCATTGCTGCGGTGCGATGCTCGGATCAATAGAGAAGGCACTTAGTGATGAAGCGGTTTAAGAATATTCTCTTTGTTGCCGACCAGTTAGAAGGGGCGGATCCTGCCTTCGAGCATGCCTGCGCTCTTGCAAAGCGCAACAGTGCCGCGCTCAAGGTCGTAGTCTCTATGGACCAAATACCGGCGCGGAAAGCACTCGGCGGCGAAAATGTCCAGGATATTGTTCGTGAGTACTATTCAGAGCACCTTGAGCGCAAATTGGACGTAGCTCGAAACGACGGGATTTCCGTCACTGGACGCATTCTCAGTGGATCGGCATTCATTAGCATTATCCACGAGGTCATGAACCACGGCCATGATCTGGTTATGAAGACCGCTGAAACGCGTAATTGGCTGCGCAGCAAGGTGTTCGGCTCGACCGACATGCATCTGATGCGTAAATGTCCGACACCGGTTTGGATCTTCAAGGAGGATCAAGGGCCCAGGTTTAACAAGATCCTTGTCGCCATCGATCCAAGTGCGCCCACTCCGGAAGCGGAAAGTCTCAATATCAAGGCGCTGCAGCTCGGCACTTCGCTCGCTGAGCAGGAAGGCAGCCAGCTCGACATTGTTTACTGTTGGCGGCTCGAAGGAGAAACCATCCTGCGCGGACGGGCCTTTGGGCGGCGCAATGAGGCTGCCGTTGATGAGTTGGTCAATGCCGAAGAACGGCATCATGCCCAGCTCTTGAAGATGGCAGGAGCACCGTTCGGTTTGCCTCGGGAGAATGCCAAGCTCCATCTCTTCAAGGGCGATGCCCGCGTCCTTATCCCCAGAATGGCCGAGGAGGAACGTGTCGAGCTCGTCATTATGGGTACACTCTGCAGAACGGGAATAGCCGGCGCGCTGATTGGCAACACGGCGGAAGAGATCATCTCTCAAGTCCATTGCTCAGTGCTGACGATCAAACCCGATAACTTCGTGTCGCCGGTACGTCCCGACAATGACGGCCTGCTCGAGAAACCCACAAAGATCGAGCGCGAACTCGCCTTCGCTTGACAACCTCTTCAAACGGAAAACTTAACCGAAGCCCCGCATCGCTTGCGGGGCTTTCTTGTTGAGGAAGCGCAGTACCGACCGAATTTCTTCAGATCCGGCTAGCCTTAAGCTCGAATCTCGCAGTTCTTGACAATTGCGCCGCATTGCCGAGGCTCCGGTCTCGTTGATGCAAACAGGGCGCCCGGGAAGCCTCAAGAACCATGCGATGTCCGAACAAATCGACACTCACGCTAATCCTTTTTCTGTCCGGTTGCCAGTTCATGGATCTTCGCAAGGATATCGAGGAAAGAGAGACCGTCGCGACGGTGAGCGGCAGTATCACCGAGGAAGTTCCTAGTGACAATCCCATCGTCTTCGCGATTTTCTCTGAAAGGATGCTCCGACAAAATGTCGTGAATAGAGAGTTGACGCGAGACCGGGACTATTCACTGAGTGTTTTTCCAGGAGAATACTACATCGGCGCGTTCGTGGACGCCAATGGTGACCAGCAATTCCAGACGAGTGAGCTTCATGGCTATTATGGCTATCCGGGAGAACCGGTCCCGATTGAGGTCGGTGATGGAGAAAAGCGTACAAACGTCGATTTCGATTTGGTGCGCGAAGTGGAACTGCCGGATCTCGGGCCGGACGATGGTGAGTTTCCCTTGCTCTGGAGAGGAAGGAAGAACATTGGGGCGATTGCTTCACTCGACGACGACCAATTCAGCGCCGAAAACGGATCCATGGGCCTGTGGCAGCCGCTCAATTACAGTGTAGAATTTGGGCCGGGAGTCTTTTTCTTACGTGATTACGATCCTGCCAAAATCCCGGTACTGTTCATTCATGGAGTTGCCGGTAGTCCGCGAGATTGGCAAGCAATGATTGAATCGCTCGAACCGGAGCGTTTCCAATTTTGGGTGTTGGCCTATGCGTCCGGTTTTCCCGTCGACGACACTTCAGAATACTTAAGTGAGGCCATAAGTGAGCTTCGAATACGATACGGTTTCGATAGGTTATATTTGATCGCACATAGCTTGGGTGGTCTCGTCGGCAAAAGCTTTATCGACACCTACGATCACGGCGAATTGGTCAAGCTATTCGTCACGCTTTCGACACCATGGGATGGCCATCAAGCCGCCCAGTTTGGCGTGAATCGTGCGCCGGTGATCGTGCCCGTCTGGCACGACATTGCACCCGGAAGTGAGCTTCTCGCATCGCTCAAGAATCAGACATTGCCGGAACCAATACTTTACCACCTGATGTTTTCATTCCGAGGACGTGGATTGCCTAGCACGACATCCTCCGACGGCACGGTCACGCTGGCAAGCCAACTCGAACAGAACGCCCAAAACCGAGCCAATCGTCTGTATGGCATTGACGCTACGCATGTAGGGATCTTGTCGGATCCACTGGCTATTCAACATTTGAAAGCCGTTCTCGCGAATGCGGAGCGTTCGGGCGAATCCTAGTCATCGGTTGAACTACGCTGTTTCGGCACGCTGTTCGGCTGCTAATGTGCCACCGATCGCTTGGAACAGGCGGCGATAACGGTCCGGCGTAAGTCCCGTTCGCCTCTTGAAGAGCCGTCTGCAAAATCCTGGGTTCTCGTAGCCGACCGCGGCCGCAATATCGTCGAACGTGTCGGCGCTGGTTTCCAAACGCCGCTTGGCCTCTTCAATTCGCAGGTTCTGGATGTGATCGGTGAGGCTGGTTCCGGTCGCGGTTTTGAAGCGGCGTTTGAAGGTGCGTTCAGGAAGACCACTTTGCGCGACCGCCTTTGTCACCAATTGCGGTTCGACAAAATGCTCTTTGAGCCAGTCCTGACATGCGCGAACCTTGGCGTCGGCATGCTGCGGGTAGCGAACCAGGCCCGTAAACGGAAGATCGCCTTCTTCGTGCCACTTCATCAAGAAGACCTTGGCAATTTGCCGGGCGACCGTCGGGCCGCAATAGCGAGCTATGACGTGAAGTGCCAAGTCATGCCACGAGCTTACGCCCCCTGCGGTGACAATCCGGCCGGAGGAATCGCCAAAACAAAGATTGGGTGCAGGGTCGAAGCGAACACGTGGATAGTTGTGGCGAAAATATTCGGCATAGCCCCAGTGCGAGGTCGCGTCTTTGCCATCCAAAAGTCCGGTTTCGGCCAAGACGATCGCTCCCGTGCAAGCCGAGTAGATCGAGGCACCTTGCCGAAATCGCCCTTGCATCCAGGCAATGAGCTCAGAATGGCGTCCCGCAAAAACCTCGTCTGGCCGGATCCAGAGGTCTGGGACAACGATAACGGGTGAGGCGGGGGCGTCGGCGATGCCGAAATCCGGCTCAACAGGAATGCCATTGCCGCAGCGGAAGACATCCTTCGAGGTTGCGACAATCCACGGCTTGATGAGATGTTGCTCGTCGCCCTCTCCGACGACACTCTCCCAAAATCTCCCGGCCGCAAGAAAAACGTCGAGCATTCCATAGAGTGTCGAACCTGCCGTTTCTGGAACGGCAACCAAGAGTATGTCCGTTGTCGAAGTAGGATGGTTCAGCATGGGCGTGATCGATTTGCCTTAGACTCGGGTTTAACCCGCATTTCCCAAGTGAAGCCCAATTTCGCCTACGCTTGGAGCCGATTCCGTTAAACCTTTCAGAATGATAGCGGCGACAAGGCGGGTCTGGAAGGGCGATCGCGACGGGTGAAAGCCGAGAGCCTCCTCGGAGGCTCTGTTTCGACCGCCGTATCAAGCTCGAGTTCCATGGTGCGCGCATCTCTTCCGAAGTTGGCTTGCTCGCCAATCGCGAACTGGATGACGCTCTCGGCCTCACCGATCTCGCTGCAATCGTTCTCGGCGACCGGCGGTGTGGCAGGAACATCCGTCACAATCTGCCCAGCCTCGTTCGCCAGGCGGTCCCCGTTCGTCTCGCCGGCTATGAGGACGTTAGTGACGACGAACGACTGGCCCGTGATCCGGTCATGCGGGCGATCATTGGTCGAGAAGGACACGACCGCGACGTCGTCCTCCATCGCCGCGGGGCGCGGGCTTGAGCCGACATGGGGTTCCTCACGACGTCCTCGGGCGTATTCTCACGCCAGATCCAGAAACAAATGGGAAATGCCGGTTGATATTCCGTCCATGTTGAAACTGCAAGCCAATCCCATGCGAGGCCCACCTACAATCTTGGCCCAATCGAGACTGTGAGCGTCGGACACGATGGTTGAA